>JAZOTI010000089.1:0-22674 GCA_045657565.1 Oscillospiraceae bacterium
TGTTTAAGCTGTGATTTTAAATCAATCTGATTGTCTGTCAACCTGAGTGTGTAGGGCAGGAGCAAGTCCCTGCCGCAGGTATCTTTTTTTTAAAAAGAAAAACCTACTCAAACAATCTGATGTTTTGTCACCCTGAGCGGAGCGAACGGGTCTCTCTATTTGTACAAACCTCCGTCAGTCAATTTGCCGCGAAAACCAAGAGATTCTTGGGCACAAACACCTCAGAATGACATTTCCGTTGACAGTTCTGCCAATGCTTTGCACAGCATTTTTTAAAACAGATACTCTACAAGGCCGTCGTAGATTGCCTGGGCAAAGATTGCCTGGTCGTTTGCCAGCTTGTCAGCATCGGCTTCATTTGTGATAAAGGCAAGCTCTATGAGCATTGCAGGCATTGCTGTGTTGCGCAGAACATAAAAGGACGGGTTAATTTTCACCCCACGGTTGCGGGTGCCCACCTGACTTGTTATCTGCCCAAGGATATCCTGTGCCATAAAGTACGCCCTTGTCTGACTGCGGTAGACATAAATTTCACTGCCGTTTGCATTTGGATTGGTGGAAGAATTGGTGTGAATGCTCAAAAAATAATCTGCACCCCACCAGTTGGCTTTCCACACCCGTTCCTCAAGGCTGGTGGCATTGGAATAACCCACAATCTGGGAAATACAGGTGCGGCTTGTAAGCACATCAAATCGTTCATCCTGACGGAGCAGTTCTGCAAGACGGATTCCCACATTGTATGTGACGTCCTGTTCACGCAGGTTGTTGCCCTCTGCCCCCGAGTTAAACCCCCGCGGATTGTGCCCCTGGTCGATAAAAATTTTTATTGCCATAAAAAACCTCCAAAGTTTTTTACAGTATTTTATGCGCAGAGGCAATGAATTGTGCGGAATACACAGCTTGGAAGCGCAATAGATAAAACAGGCGGATAAGGGGTGTTCCGCACACACCGAATAAACGCAAACAAAAAAGACATATCCTGAAAAGGATATGTCTTTCTTTATTATTCATTATTTAAGGAAGCCGTTGATAATCTGTTCTTCAGCCTGTTTTTCTGTAAGGCCAAGGGTCATAAGCTTTGTGAGCTGTTCCCCTGCAATTTTGCCAATTGCAGCTTCGTGAATAAGGCTTGCGTCGGTGTGGTTTGCAAGAATCTGTGGCACAGCACTTACAACTGCTTTGTCCATAACAATGGCATCACATTCTGTGTGGCCGTTGCATGCGTTGTTGCCGTTTACGTTGGAAAGGAACACCTGTTTGGATTCGTCCCTTGCAACAGAGCGGGAAACAACGTGTGTGGAGCTGTTTTCGCCGTCAAGGTCAACTTCAAATCTTGTTGTTGCAACCTGTTTGCCGTGTGTCATAAGTTTTTCACTTACAATAAGTGTTGCACCTTTGCCGATTTTTGCAGTTGTGAGACGGTCTGTGGAGTCTACACCTTTGATCTGCACTGTGTCCATTTCAACATAGCTGTTTTCTTCCATATTGATAACGGTTGTAGGGTTCATAACGTTCTGGCCGTTGCCGTCCCCTGCACCGTAGTGTTTTTCAACATAACGGATTTTTGCGTTTTTGCCCACATAAAATGTGTGGATACCGTCGTGACGGCTTTCCTGATCACCTGTATTGTGGATGCCGCAGCCTGCAACGATTGTCACGTCAGCGTCATCGCCGATGTAAAAGTCGTTGTAAACCATTTCTGTGTGGCCTGTCTGGCTGATAACAACAGGAATGTGAACGCTTTCGTTTTTTGTGCCCGGTTTGATGATTATGTCAATGCCCGGTTTGTCTGTTTTTGTAACAATATCAATGTTTGCAGTTGTGCTTCTGCCTGCAGAAGTGCCGTTTGCACGGATATTGTAAGCACCCTGAGGAACTTCATGCAAATCTGCAATCTTTTCCAGAAGGTTTTTCTGAATTGCATCAATAGCCATCTTTTATTCCTCCTTAAACTTTAATCTGTTCGCAAATCTGGCTGCCCTGCATAATGAGCGGCATAATTTCATCTTTCTGGCCCACTTTTTTGATTTCACCTGCGCTGAGCAGAACAATTTTGTCTGCAAAGTTGAGGATTCTTTCCTGATGGGAGATGATGAGAATGTTGCCTTTGATTGTGCGGTGCATGTTTTCGAACACTTTGATAAGGCTCTGGAAGCTCCAGAGGTCGATGCCTGCTTCAGGTTCGTCAAAGATGGAAAGCTTTGTGCCGCGTGCCAGAATCATTGCGATTTCGATACGTTTCAATTCGCCGCCTGAAAGGGAAGCGTTAACTTCGCGGTTAACGTAGTCCTTTGCACAAAGGCCGCATTCGCTGAGGTATTCACAAGCCTGACTGATTGTCAGTTCCTTGCCTGCTGCAAGGCAGATAAGGTCGTGCACTGTGATGCCTTTGAAACGTACAGGCTGCTGGAAAGCAAAGCTTACGCCAAGGTTTGCGCGTTCTGTGATGGACATTTCGGTGATGTCAACACCGTCAAGAAGAATCTGGCCGCTTGTAGGCTGAATAATGCCTGCAATGATTTTTGCCAGTGTGGATTTACCTGAACCGTTTGGACCTGTGATAACCACAAAGCGGTCGTCGATATCAAGGTTTACATTTTTGAGAATGTCTTTTCTGCCTTCGTCAGTATCAACTGTGTAGCAGATATTTTTAAGTTCTAACATAGAAACTCTCCGATAAATTATATTTTAAAATCCCGCAGAAAAGCCCCGGAAGACCTGTCCGACGGTTGTTTTGATATAGTTTTTGCTTTTATAGTGTACACTAAAAACACAGATATATCAAGGTTTTTTTGAACAATGGGTGACTGAGTCACAGATGGAATTTTATGGCTATGCTGCCGTAAGGTATGATAGCACACGGTCAGCTGCAAGGTTGCAGAAAAGGGGGATAGATTCTTCGCATAAATGCCTCAGAATGACACAGCAATCAATTCAGCTGTCACCCTGAGCAAAGCGAACGGGTCTCTCTGTTTGCACAGATTTGTGCCAACCCATATTCTGTGGAAACTGACATCCCCAGGACGGCGGCAATCCATTCCCTTATTGAAAAACCTGCAGTGATGTATTATACTATATATATCATTAAATTACATAAGGGGATAAAACTATGAAAAAATTCATGGACGAATTCAAAGCTTTTATCAGCCGCGGCAATGTTGTTGACATGGCTGTCGGTGTTATCGTGGGCAGTGCTTTCACTGCAATTGTAAACAGCCTTGTTAAAGATATTGTTACACCTTGCATTGGTGTGCTGACAGGCGGTGTGGATTTCACACAGATGAAATATGTTATCACTCCGGGCACAGAAGAAGTTGCTGAGGTTGCAATCCTTTACGGCAACTTTATTCAGGCAATTATCAACTTCCTTATCATTGCTTTTGTTGTTTTCTGCATGGTTAAAATGATTAACAAAATGAGAGCAAAAATGGAAGAAGCAAAGAAAAAAGAGGAAGAAGCAGCACCACCACCTGCACCTCCTGCACCAAGCGCAGAAGTTGTATTGCTGACAGAAATCCGCGATTTGCTTAAAAAATAAGACAAAATTACCCGCAGGGCGCAAAGCCTTGCGGGTTTTGTTTTGTGTTGTAATTAAAACAGCAAAATTTCGCTTTTAAATATGTTTCAAACTTACCTGAGATGGTGCTGTCATTGAAACAAATAATGTGATTTGTTATAATTTAAGTATTAGATAAATTTGAATTTGTAGGTGAACTATATGAGAACAAGAAAGGTTGTTGTACTGCCATATGATGTGGCATGGCAATCAGCTTTTGAAAAAATAAAGGATGAGATTGAAGAGGCAATAGGCGATTTAATCATCGGCATTGAACATGTTGGAAGCACCTCTGTCGAAGGAATGTCTGCCAAGCCCTGCATTGATATGGATGTGATTATCAAAGATTACTCGGTGTTTGCTGCGGTAGTTGAAGGTTTAAAAGGAATCGGCTATATCCACGAAGGCGACCTCGGAATCAAGGATAGAAAGGCCTTCAAATATGCGGATAAGCCACATTTGATGATGCATCATTTGTATGTATGTTCGCAGTATTCTGAGGAATTATGCCGTCATATTACATTCAGAGATTTTCTCCGAAGCAATCCCGAAGCGGTTAGAAAATATAGCTTGATAAAAGAAAAAGCCGCCGAGCTATTTCCCAATGATATAGACGGATACATAGAGTATAAATCAACGTGTATTGAAGAACTGTATAAAGAATGCGGTTTGAAATAACTAAATTTCAACAGGCCGAACAGTTAGAAAAATCCCAATTTATCAAACTGTTATAAAACAAAAGAGGTGTACTCAATTTTTAAAAATTGAGTACACCTTTTAAGTTAACAGAATTTTCAGTTAAATAGCTTCGTTTTTCAGGACACTGTCACCGGGCGTCTTTTGATTTGCTTTACAGCTTTTCTGCCTTTGCAAAAAGTTTGTCCACCAAAGGGGTGAACAGGTTTATCAGTGTGCCGTTGGCAATGGCAAAAATGAGAGTGCCTTCCCTTACCACGCCGTAATCCATTTTGAAAAGGAAACAAAGTGTCAGGCTTGCCACAACATAGCCGATGTCCATAACAATTTTGCCTGTGCCGAATTTTACCCCCGCACGCTGGCTCATAATAGCACAGAAAGTTTCCGGCGGATAGTTGGCAAAACGGGAGGCCTTTGTGCAGGTGAAACCAAAACTGATAAGCACCACGCCGATGGCGTAGATTGCAAAGCGTTCACCGTATGTCTGCGGGTTAAGTGCAAGGAAAGGACCGAAATCGTATTTGAAAAAGTTCAGAATCCAGCCGTGAAGCACCACTGGCACAATCTGTATAAAAGCGGTGATGCGGAAATTTCTGCCAAGGGCAATCATCTGCAGCACCATAAAAAAGCCGTAAAGGATAATAAGGCCATAACCAACCTTGATTCCCAAAGCGCCTGCAAGGGCGTAGCTTGTGCCTGTTGAAGTTGTCTGGCCAAGGGCGGCGATGATGCCAAGTGCCGCACCTGCACAAACACAGGTGATGCCGATGAGCATTTCGATGAAATGTATGATGTGTTTTTTCATATTTTCTCCGTTGTTGAGTATTTTTGCGGGAAAGCAAGATGAGAACAGCGGCCTGCTTTTTATTCTGCAGTTTCTGCCACTACAAATGCAATTGCTTTGTCGCCTTCGTGGGACAGGGACAGGTGAAAAACAAGGTTTTTGCTTTCGGCAATCTGTTTTGCCCTGCCTGTAAGGTGAAAATAAGGTTTGCCAAGGTCATCCCTTAAAGCCTCCACCTCAAAAAGGTCAAAACCGCGGACCCCTGTGCCCAAAGCTTTGCCAAAAGCTTCTTTGGCGGCAAAGTTTGCGGCAAGGCTGTTGACCCTGAGCTTTTCTCCCTGTGCAAAAAGGGCAATCTCCTTTTCGCCGTATACTTTATGGATAAAATTCGGCTTTTCCAAAGCCTTTTCTATGCGGGATACTGTGATGATATCTGTGCCGATTCCGTACATAAATCTCCTGTTTTTTCAAGGATTATCCCACATTGGGGACAATCGGGTCTGATATAAAAATAATGCCGACGGTGTCGGCCGGTGGGTTTTGTTTTATCAGTACCTATTATATATAAAACGGGGGTAAATAACAAGGGAAAGAATTAAAAGAGAAATAAAGGAATTTATTTGCAGGATGTCAGGGACGCCATCATCTATATCATTCAGAACGACACAGCAATCAATTTAACTGTCACCCTGAGCGAAGCGAACGGGTCTCCCTGTTTGTATAAATCTCCCGTCAGCCGCTGTGCTGCGGAAAACAAAGAGATTCTTCGGCACAAATGCCTCAGAATGACATTTCCATTGGCAACTGTACCGCCCTGCCTCACATCAAAACAGAAAACCACCGGCTGCAGTGAGAACAGTCGGTGGTTTTTAAAAGAGTTAAAAGTTTTTAGCCCGTGTATTTTGTTTTTATGCGCCGCCAAGGTAAGCTTTTTTGATTTCGTCGCTTTCCTTGAGGTCTGCGCCTGTGCCTGTGAGCACGATTCTGCCGCTTTCCAGTACATATGCACGGTCAGCAATGGACAGCGCCATCTCTGCATTCTGCTCAACAAGCAGAATTGTTGTGCCCATTTTGTGGAATTCCTTGATGATGTCAAAGATGCCCTGAACAAGAATTGGTGCAAGACCCATTGATGGTTCGTCAAGGATAAGCAGGTCAGGGTGGCTCATCATTGCACGGCCCATAGCCAGCATCTGCTGTTCGCCGCCGGAGAGTGTGCCCGCAATCTGGTTTTCACGCTCTTTAAGTCGTGGGAAATGGCTGTAAACGGTTTCAAGGTCAGCTGCCATGTTTTCGCCTTTTGTGTAGGCGCCCATTTCCAGATTTTCCTTAACGGTCATCTGCAGGAAGATACGGCGTCCTTCCGGAACATGTGCAAGCCCCTTTGGAACAAGCTTGTATGCTTCCACCTTGCTGATATCCTCACCTTTAAAGGTGATGTGACCTGTTTTGGAACGCAGAAGACCTGATATTGTTTTAAGAATTGTGGACTTGCCCGCGCCGTTTGCACCGATGAGAGAAACAATTTCCCCTTCGTGAACTTCAAAGGAAACATCCTTTATAGCGTGGATCTGTCCGTAATAAACATTTATATTTTCAACTTTAAGCATCTGTTATTCCGCCTTTTTACCAAGATAAGCTTCGATAACCTTAGGGTTAGCCTTGATTTCTGCAGGTGTGCCTTTTGCGATGATTTCGCCGTAGTTAAGCACGCAGATACCTTCGCAGATACCCATAACAAGGTTCATATCGTGTTCAATAAGCATAATAGCAATCTGGAATTCATCGCGGATTCTGCGGATGTTTTCCATAAGTTCTGCAGTTTCACTTGGGTTCATACCTGCAGCAGGTTCGTCAAGAAGCAGAATGTGTGGGTTTGTGGCCAATGCGCGCACGATTTCAAGTCTTCTCTGTGCACCGTATGGCAAACTGCCTGCCTGATGATGACGCAGATCCGCCATGCCAAAGAAGTCAAGCAGTTCCTTTGCTTTGTCGTAAGCCTGTTTTTCCGCTTTTCTGTAGCCAAAACCGTGGGTTACGGAAGCCGCAAAGTTTGTGTGCAGCTGGTTGTGCATACCGATTTTAACGTTGTCCATTACAGTCATTTTGCCGAACAGACGGATGTTCTGGAATGTACGGGCAATGCCCATTTTGCTGACCTGGTCACAGGTTTTGCCTTTTGTGTCATAGCCGTCCAGCAGAATTGTGCCGCGGGTTGGCTGATAAACGTTGGTGAGAAGGTTGAAAACTGTTGTTTTACCTGCGCCGTTTGGGCCGATAAGACCACAGATTTCAGTTGGACCTACAGCAAGGTTAAGGTTGTTAACCGCTGTAAGGCCGCCAAAGTCGATGCCCAGCTGATGTGTCTGAAGCACAGGTGGTTTGTGCATATCTTTGATTGGAACAATCGAATGGCTTGGCAGAGGAACCATTATACGTTCGCTTGGTGTCATATTATGCTTCCTCCTTCTTTGGATTGAGTTTGTTTTTAACAATATTCACAGGTGAATATTTGCTGATAAGAGTTTTCACTCTGTCGTTGGATGTGCCAAGCATCATTACAATAAGAACTATTGCGTAGATGAGCATGCGGTAGTCCTGCAGGGAACGGAGCATTTCCGGCAGGATTGCAATAAGTGCACCTGCAATTACACTGCCGCGGATGGAACCGATGCCGCCGAGAACAACCATAACGAGAATTTCGATGGATTTGTTGTAGTCAAATGTGCCTGCGCTGATGATGGAGTAGTTGTGGCTGTAAAGCACGCCTGCCATGCCTGCAAAGAATGCGGCAAGAGCAAAAACCATAAGTTTGTACTTTGTTGCGTTGATACCCACGCTTGTTGCAGCGATGGTGTTGTCACGCAGGGCCTGAATTGCACGGCCGTGTTTTGATTTGGCAAGGTTGTTGATTACAAAAAGTGTGATGAAAACAAGAACGATGCCGTATGTGAAGGTTGCGTTCTGTGGTACGCCTTTAAGGCCGGAAGCGCCACCTGTAAATTCAAGGTTGATGATAATACTTCGGAGAATTTCGCCGAAAGCGAGGGTTACAATGGCAAGATAGTCACCTTTTAAACGGAGAACAACAACACAAACCAAAGCGCCAAAGAGTGCACCTGCAATGCCGCCTGCAACGATGGACATTGTGAAACGGAGCATAACAGGAAGATTTGGGAATGCGTTTTTCATAAAGATGGACAAAAGACCGCCTGTGTAGGCACCAACCGACATAAATGCGGCGTGGCCAAGGGACAATTCGCCCAGAAAACCGATTACAAGGTTAAGGGATACTGCAAGAACAACGTTGATGCAGATTGGCACAAGCAGGCTTTTCATGTGGCGGCTTGCGTGGCCTGTGTTTATCATAACTGTAACCACTATGTAAAACAACAGCACGATTGCATAGGTTATTAAGTTGTTAACAGTGCTTTTTCTGAGTTTTTTGTTTTTCATACTTAACACCTATACCTTTTCGTTGATTTTTTTGCCAAGGAGACCTGTAGGTTTCACAAGGAGAACAAGAACAAGCACGCCGAAAACGATGGCGTCAGAAAGTTCTGTAGAGATGTATGCTTTTGCAAGGTTTTCGATAACACCAAGAAGAATGCCGCCAAGCATAGCACCAGGAATGGAGCCGATGCCGCCAAAAACTGCTGCAACGAAAGCTTTGATACCAGGCATTGAACCTGAGTAAGGGCCGATAAAGCCATAGGTTGCACCAAAGAAGATACCTGCAACGGAAGCAAGTGCTGAACCGATTGCAAATGTGATTGTGATGGTGCGGTTTACGCTTATGCCCATAAGTTCGGCCGCTGCACGGTCTTCAGAAACTGCGCGCATTGCTTTGCCGATTTTTGTTTTGTTGATAAAAAGTGTAAGGCCGATCATGATGATTGTTGTAACAGCCAGAGTGCTGATACTTTCGCCTTTGATGGTAAGCTGACCAAAATGAACAGGTGCGATGTTGAACACTTTTGGGAAGCTTTTCTGAGTTGAACCGAAGATGAGCAGTGCAAGGGACTGCAGGAAGTATGAAACGCCGATTGCTGTGATGAGAACAGAAAGTGGCGGTGATGAACGCAGAGGTTTATATGCTATTCTTTCGATAAGAACACCCATTGTCACACAAACCAATACGCTTAACAAAACGCATGCCACAACCGGAAGTCCCATACTGTTGGCAGCGACGATTACAGTAAATGCACCTACCATAATAACGTCACCGTGAGCAAAGTTAAGCATCTTTGCTATGCCGTATACCATTGTATACCCAAGGGCTATCAGGGCGTAGATACTGCCCAGGCTTAAACCACTGATAAGGTTGGAAAGAAAATTCATAATAACGCTCCGTTAAGGGCAACAGCGGGCAGGAAAACCTGCCCGACCACTGCCTGTTTTTTTATTTTACATTTCAGGAAAAATATACTGTTCCTTAATTATTATTTAACATTGTCGTAGGAAACGTAAACGCCGTCAACGATAACAACTGCTGTTGCGTTTTTGTCTGGTTCGCCGGAAGCATCCCACTGCATTGTGCCTGTTGTGCCAACAACTGTGATTTCTGTCATTGCTGCAACCATTTTTTCGTTGAAGTCTGCTTCGTCAGGGTTTGTTTCTGCGTGTTTCATTGCTTCTGCAACTGCGTATACAGCGTCATAAGCGTCTGCTGCGAACTGGTCAGGTGTATAGCCGTATTTTGCTTTGAATGCTGCTGTGAAGGATTTAGTTGGTTCTGTTTCGCTGTCTGCTGCGAATGGTGTCAAAAGCATAACGCCTTCTGTGAGAGCAAGGTTGTCGGAACCGATTTTTTCAAGGATACCGTCAAGACCGTCGCAACCGAAGAATGTTACGTCAAGACCTGCTTTGTCAGCCTGTGTGATGATGTATGCTGCTTCCTGTGCGTAGATTGGGAGGAAGAGAAGGTCTGCGCCGGATTCTTTAACTGCCTGAAGCTGTACGGAGAAGTCTGTGTTGGACTGGTCTGTGAAAGCTTCTTCTGCAACTACGTTGAGTCCGTTCTGTGCTGCTGTTTCAACGAAGGATTTTCTGAGACCGTTGGAATAGTCATTGGATTTATCGTAGATGATTGCAACTTTTTCTGCTACATTGTTGTCTTTGATAAAGTTTGCTGCGTAGAGACCCTGTGCGGAGTCTTCGAAACATACGCGGAAGCAGTTGTCGTACTGTGTACATTCAAGCTGGGAGCCTGATGGTGTGAGGAGAAGCATACCGTCTTTAACAGCTTCTTCTGTCATTGCGATACATGCACCTGATGTTGTGCCGCCGAGTGTAACGTCCATACCGTCGTCAAAAAGTGTTGCATAAGCCTGAACTGCCTGTGCTGGGTCTGCCTGGTCGTCTTCAACTCTTGCTACTACTGTCCAGCCGTTAACGCCGCCTGCTGCGTTGATTTCTTCTGCTGCAAGTTCAGCACCCTGTTTAACGGATGTGCCGTATGTTGCGTAGTCACCTGTGAGTGGGCCTGCGCCGCCGATGAGAAGAACTTTTTCTGTTTCTTCGCCTGTGCCGCCTTCGTTACCTGCAGGAGCGGATGAACATGCTGTCATTGTGCTGACCAACATAACTGCTGTCAAAAATAATGCCAAAAACTTTTTCATAACTTTTACCTCTTTTATTAAAAAATTTTAATTTCGCTTTGTGCCGTCAAGGATTCCGGATTTCCTTTCCGGTATATATCAAGCGGTTCTGCCCGCTTAAAGTACAAAAATATAAGGCTGTACCCACGGAGAAGAGCACAGCCTACAGAGCTTTCATATTGTTATAACAGTAACTTTTCAGCTTACTGCAAGCAACTCATTCCCTTTGCATATCCTGTTGTCTGCCTTGATAATAATACGGCTGATAATTGCAATAATTGCAACACTAATAAGGACGCCGATAGCGCCGCGGATTGTAAGTAGGGAGAGAGAAAAAATAAAAGTGCATACTGCACACACAAGAGCAGAATGCACCATTTCAACAAATTTTGCACAGGAAGCAGCTTCAGCCTGATGACCAGCCTGATTATTATGAGTGTATTCGTTACTGTACAAGAATGACATCATAATTGTTACTTCCTTTCGTTAATTTACACTGATTATATAACCATGTTCACGATTTGTCAACACTTATTGTTAAATTTTTTAAAATGTTTTTATTCAACACTTTTCACTTGTTAAAACTTTATTATTTTAACAAAATAACACTTTTAAATCTCGTTTTCGAAAGATTTTGCAAGTTTTGTCATTATTTCGCATTATTTGCATCTCACGCTTTTTGTGAATATATAAACAGTTTGTAAGGATATTTATAACATTGTTAAATATTTTAAATGTACTTTTGTTTCATTATGTACATCTTTTGTATCATTTGCGTCCGCCACAGAAGGACAAAGTGTATAAAAATGTATAAATCTGCGTACACATTTTATAAAGTCCAGAATATATTCTACAATTCCAAAAAAATCCCCCTGTTATGCACAGGGGGATTTTTGTTTATAATATATACCTTTGAAATTATCTCTGCAGAATAACCACAAGGGCGTTGAGCACCACAAAGATGTTGGTTGCCGCCATCACAAAGCACATTGGTTTGAAGATATCCTTTGTTATTTTAAAAGTTTTGTTTTTGCAAAGGATAAGCAGCAGAGGCATTGCAGGCAGGAGATATTTGCCCTGAATGCCGTAGATGGTTTTGTCGATAACAGGTGTCCAGGTAACCGCCACATACACAACAAGGGCAAAAACCAGCATAAAGCTTAACCCAAAACCGATTTTTTCCTTTGTTTTAAGGGTGTATTCATCGTGAGGCATGCAGAATGTGGAAAGCACCACCATTGCAAGGATAACCATGATGAAAACATCGCTGATGTAGATGGAGTTGTAACCCAGCACGCCCCCTGCCACACTTTTGATGTAGTATGCGCCGTTTGCAAAGATTGTGTTTACAAACAGGTTGAGAGCAACCACAGGGTTCTGGAGCAGCAGCATAATGTTGAAGGTTGCTGCAGGATTTTCCGCCATAAGCTGTTCCAGCGGCTGAACATTGAACAGGGAGCCAAAAACATAGTGGAACACCCAGGTGTTGGAGATGTACAGCGCCACAAGTGCCACCGCAAACAGAGGAATTGCCAGCAGCAGCGGATTGAACCTGAATTTCCATTTAAGGCGGAAGTTAAGTTTTTCTTTGTGCAGCAACAGCACAAGAGGGCACATTACGCAGTAGATAAACTTGCTTGGTGCAAGCAGAACTGCAATAACAGCAAGGAGAACAAGCTGTTTTGCTGTGTAGTTTTCCTGCTGACAGAAAAGTTTCAGCAGATAAGCCACAAACACAAAGCCCATTGAAATTACAAAAACGTCACGGGAGAAGCTGTTTGCAAGGTGCAGGGTGATTGGCAGGAAACTGAGTGTCATAAATGCTTCCTTGCCGAGAGGTGTGATTTTTACCGCCATGTATCCGCACAAAGCAAAGAACAGCAGGTTGAGCAGTCGGCCCAGATAGAGCATAGGCACAAAGCCAAGACCAAGCAGTTTGCCCAGTGAAATGCCCAGAGCACCCATAACATAGATGGCGTCAAAATCGTAAATCAGCCAGTTGCCCACAGTTTCCACAACGGATTTGTCATCGCACATATCAAAGAAGTTGTTCCAGATGTATTCGTAGGTGAAAACGGTTGTGTATTTGTCCTCCATAACGGAAGAGAAATCTTCCCCGCGGAAATAAACCTTGCTTTCAATTCCGCTTTCGTCCATAAAGTCTGCAGATTTGTAACCCTGCCATTTGTTGTGAAGCTGATAGGCGGAGCCTATATGGGCTTCTTCGTCAGGGGAGGAATAAGGCGGAAGCACCATTGTGAACAGCACACTGACCGCAATGAGAGCAACCACAAATGCGGTTTCCTTTTTGATTGGAAGCACAAAACATACAAGGTAAATCAACACTGCAACTGCAAGGGTGATAATCCACAGAAGGTTAAACCAGCTGTAAACAGTGTGTGCATCGGCAACATAGTTGATAAGACCGAACGCGATTGTGCCGCTTGCAGTGTCTGCCCAGATGCGCATATATGCGTTTGGATTTTCAAAAGTCGGAGTGAGAAGCAGTGTGTAGTCCCTTGTGCCGTCGGCCATATAAGGGGTGTCAAAGTGGATTGCGGAATATGCATCATTGAGCATAATTTCGCTGTTTGCCACAGTTTCCGCAAGGATTTCTCCCGTGGATTTATCCGCAAGCTGTGCAAGGATTGTGCCCGCCTGTGGAATGCCCTGATTGTGGAAACGCACACGGACACCGTAGATGTTGTCGCTTACAGTAAAGTCCTGTGATACCGTTTCTCCGTGGGTGAGGGCAACGGAAGGGCTGTCAAAGGCATCGTTTAAAAAATATCCGTTGGTTTTTCCTGTTGCAGGAGCAACAAAGTTTGTGCGGATAAAAAGAAACGCAACACACAGCGTTCCAAGCAGAACCGCCAGTGAAACAGCGTGGATAAGGATTTTTTTAATGTTCATAAAATGTTCCTTTTGTATGTAATTATTGTGATTTTGTATAGTCTATATGCTGCGGTTCCGGGATACAAAGCCGCCAGGTGCACCGCACGCATTTATGCACAGATTATTTCATTTTAATAATATCATATATAACAATGTTTTTCAAATATTGTGGGGGAAAATACGGTGGTTTTGCCGGGACAGGATTTCGGCAAAAAACAATTTAATAAACCGAAATGTCATTCCGATCCGAGGGAAGAACCTATCTGCCTGTGGGGCATAAGGGCTGAGGTCAATCTGTTCAAACCGGGAGATTCTCCGCCACTTTTGTTCCTCCGGACAACACCCTTTTTGTTCCGAGGATACCATCGGGCGGCACAGCCACATTTTGCCAGCAGGTATTCTTGTAAAAAATCGTAGTATATGCTAACATATACAATAGTATATTATGTGCAGATTTGTCTGCGTTAAATTTATCTCTGAGGCAAGGAAAATGGACGGTATTCAATCCCGCGAGGATTATCTTGAAACAATTTTTATAATATCAAAAGAACAGCAGACTGTCCGCAATGCCGACATTGCCGCAAAGCTGGGCTTTGCAAGGGCAAGTGTTTCCATTGCTGTGAAAAAACTTGCGTCAGAGGGGTTTGTTCTTGTGGATGACAACAGCCGCATTACCCTGACGGAAAAAGGCAACGAAATTGCACGGAATGTGTATGAAAAACATCTTATCCTGACACATATCCTTAAAAGCCTTGGGGTGAGCGGCAAACAGGCAGAAGCAGATGCCTGCCGACTTGAACACTGCCTCAGCGATGAATCCTTTGGCAGAATCTGCCAGTATTATCTTAAACATTTAAACAGGTGATTTGTATGAAACAGATTGACTATTTTTATCTTGAACATTGTCCTCACTGCAAAAATGCGGATAAAATGATTGAACAGCTTATGGCACAGCACCCGGAATACCGCGGTGTGAACATTGCAAAGATTGAGGAAAGACAAAACCCGCTGATTGCGGAAAAATTTGACTATTTTTATGTTCCATGCTTTTTTATTGAAGGGGTAAAAGTACACGAAGGTGTTCCAACCCTTGAAAAGGTTGAAAACGCTCTTAAAATTGCAGCGGAAGTTTAATAAACGAGGTCTGTTATGAAAAAGATTTCCATTGTTGTGCCTTGCTTCAACGAGCAGGAGGCACTGCCGGTTTTTTATACCGAAACAACAAAAGAACTTGATAAAATTGAAAACGTAACCTGGGAATTTATTCTTGTGGACGACGGCAGCCGCGATAACACCCTTGAAGTTATGCAGAAACTTGCCGAAAAGGACGAAAAGGTGAAATACATATCCTTCTCCCGCAATTTCGGCAAAGAAAGTGCTATGTTTGCAGGGCTGGAAAACAGCACAGGCGATTATGTCGTGCTTATGGACGCTGACCTGCAGGACCCGCCTTCATTGCTGGCAAAGATGGTTTATGAAATTGAAACAAACGGTTATGACTGCGTTGGCACCCGCCGTGTTGACCGCAAGGGTGAACCGCCGATCCGAAGCTTTTTTGCAAAATCTTTCTATAAGCTTATGGGTAAAATTTCCAAAACCGAAATTGTGGACGGTGCCCGTGATTTCCGTATGATGACAAGACAGATGGTGGACGCGGTGGTTTCCATGTGCGAATACAACCGTTTTTCCAAGGGCATTCTGTCCTGGGTGGGCTTTAAAACCCTGTGGCTGGAATACGAAAATGTGGAACGCGTTGCAGGCAGCACCAAATGGAACTTCTGGGGTCTTTTGCTTTACTCCATCGACGGCATTGTGGCATTCTCCACTGCTCCGCTGGTGCTTTCCAGTGTGCTTGGCATTGTAATATGTATTATCGCTTTCTGTATGATGGCGTTTTATGTTGTTAAAACTTTGATGTTCGGCGACCCTGTAAGCGGTTTCCCTACACTTATCAGCGTTATCCTTATGCTTGGTGGTCTGCAGCTGCTGTGTATGGGCATTCTTGGGCAGTACCTTGCAAAGACATACCTTGAAACAAAAAACAGACCGATTTATATCACAAGAAAAACAAATATTGAAAAATAACCTTTCTCTTAAAGGAATTTTGTCCGCTGTGCTGACAGTGCCTGTTCATATGGGAATAAACCCATATATTCTTCGCATACGTTCAGAGTGACAGCGGCTTCAGTCAGCCTGTACTGACAATTATTTTTCACAAACAGAAACCTTACCAACTGTTTAAAAGGTGTTTTTATGATTAATTCTCTTTTGATTACCACAGGCGGCACAATAAGCTGTGTGCAGACCGAAGAAGGCCTGAAACCGGGGCTCAAAGGTGCCGATTTACTGAAATATTCCAACTACTACTGCGATGTGCTGGATTTCAAACTGATTGACTCCAGCGTTATGACCGACCCTGAACGTCAGGAAATTGCAAGACTTATCTGGGAAAACCATGATAAATACGACAGCTTTGTTATCACCCACGGCACCGACAGTATGGCATACACTGCCGCATACCTTGCCTGTGCACTGCAGAACTTTGACAAAACCGTTGTGCTGACAGGTTCCCAGCTGCCTATAGTTTATCCTGGCACCGATGCGGTGGACAACCTTAACCTTGCACTTAAAACTGCACTGACAGGGGAATATTACGGCATCTGCATTGCTATCGGCGGCAGAATTCTGCCTGCGGAAAGTGTTACAAAGTTTGAAACCGAAGGTTTTGCCGCTTTTGACAATGTAAACCGCAACTATCTGACCCACCCGATTGACAAGCCTGTACAGGCACCAAGCTACCTTGAACCAAAAACAAACATGGTTGGGGTAATTTACATAACACCAAACCTGAGCCGTGGGGTAATTTTGTCCTATGTTGCAATGGATGCCGTGCTGGTGCTGCTGCTTGGTGCAGGCGGTATGCCTAAAGTTTGCGAAGAAGCCCTTGAACGCCTGCAGGCAGCAGGGGTTAAGGTGTATATCAAAAGCCAGTGTATGTACGGCAAAGTGGAAGAAATTTATGCCGCACATTCGGGGGTTAAGAAATTTACACCTGTAAAAGACGAAAGCATTGAATATGCGATTTATAAAATTATGTTTGATCTGAACTAAAAACAAGAAACCACTCTTCCTGGCAAAGAAGAGTGGTTTTTCATTTTCATACACAGTCCCGATAAATCGATTTCGCACATTACCCATATATTATTAAGTTGAAAATTTCTGTAAAAGGATAATTTAATCCCATAAATACAGTATTTTACAGTGTTTTCCACCGGCGTACAGTAAAAACGGCACATTTTGTGTCCTTATTTGTGGAAAACTTGGCAGTTTGCATCTATTGATTGTGTTTTTAAACTCTGTTTTTCCAAGATATTGCGGTTTCCACATCAGTTTTCAACATCTGTTGAAAAGCGTGTTGAAAAGTGTGGGTTTTCAACATTTTTATTCACAAAAAGGGCAGTTTTCAACAAAAAAGGGTTAAAAATTAACTTTTTTTGATATTTTCTTCTTTTAAATTTCAAAAAATGTCCTGTTTTAAAGGAAAAGTTTTGTTTATATGTTAAAATCATTGTTGAAAACTTTGCTTTTTTGAATGTTGAAAGTTTTTTGTAGTCACCGGAAATGACCTTGCAGGAAGGACACTGCGTAATGTTGTACCTGTATTTGTGTCACTCTGAATTATTGTTTTGATAACCGCCCGAAACCTTTTACAGCAAATAAAAAAGAGAGGTATGCCCCTCTCTTTTGCGTTTTAGCCTAACATTTTAATTGTATCACAGATGAATATTTGAGGGCAATAAAATTTTTTTAAAAAATTTTAAAAAATTTTAAAAAAAGTGTTGACAACTGTAAAAACCTGTGGTATTATAAATGAGCGTTAGGCGATAGCGCTAGAAACGCTGGTGTAGCTCAGCCGGTAGAGCAGCTGATTTGTAATCAGCAGGTCGGGGGTTCGAATCCGTCCACCAGCTCCAATAATATGGGAGTGTTCCCGAGTGGCCAAAGGGGGCAGACTGTAAATCTGTTGTCAGTGACTTCGATGGTTCGAATCCATCCGCTCCCACCATTATTTTAACAGATAGTCAACCGAAGGGTTGATTTTTTTTTTGCAATTTTTTATATATTAACAAACTACACGGTGGGAGCATTTTTGCAGTATGCAAAAATGGATTCGAAAGCCGGCTCTTAGCAACAGTCCGGTGGACTGTTGCAACCGGCGTGGCTTGCCCGCAGGCAAGCGAATCCATCCGCCTTCGGCCCTGAAAAACAATCGGCGCATACGGCGGCAGCTTGGTGCGCTGCCTTGTCTGCTTGTTGTTTTCCCTTCCTCCGCCTCGCTGCATCTGCCACTGGCAGCGCTCGGCTTTGTCACCCACCATTATTTTAACAGATAGTCAACCGAGAGGTTGATTTTTTTTTGCAATTTTTTCAGATGACCGTAAATTTCTTTATAACGGTGGTCGCCCTGAAAAACAATCAATTTCTTGATAACCCTGAATAACAGCCTGCAACCATTCTTCACACAATATTCTCATTGCTACCGTCCTCAAACTGAGTTTTCTCTTTTTTTTACCATAATGTTATAGTATAATATAAACAGATTATTCCACATTGCTTGGAGGCCAGTTTATGAACCACAATCTGATTTACTGTCCACAGGATTTTTTTGACGGGGCAGAGCATATCTTTTTCAAAAAAGGGCAGCTTGTTGTGAAAAAAGGCAGCTACCCCAATTTTGTGCTGGTTGTGGTTGACGGCATTGCCACCACAAGGTATTTAAGCAGCCACTGCAAGGACGTTGTAGCAAGCTTTTTTATTCCGGGAGATTTCATCGGCGAAATCAACGCCATCTGCAAACAGAAATTCCTGTTTGACGCAGTGGCACAGAGCGATATGGAACTTTTGAAAATCCCTGCCGATATATTTATAAACCGTATGCAGACCGATTTTCGCCTTGTGGAAAGCATGGTACAAAGCCAGAACAACCGAATAAACTATCTTGAATCCTTTGCCCTTGCAAATTCGGTGCTGCCGCTGTATGAAAAAACCCTGCTTTTTCTTTGCTCTTTCCATGCAATGGAGGATTACCGCCGCACCTTCAACAAGGATTTTATTGCCGCTTATCTGGGGGCGGATATCCGCAGTGTGAACCGTGTGCTTAAAACAATGAGCGAGAAAGGCCTCATCCGCACAGGCAACGGAAAAATTGTCATAAAAGATTATCCCATGCTTGTTGAGGAAATTATCGCCCGCGGTGTGGACAGTCAGTATGACTTGTTCTGTCAGAACATTGTGGACGGTTATCCGGAGGAACTTAAAAAAGCAACACCTTTGTCGGAAAAAAGCAATTAAACTTTATTTATTCAGGAAGCGGAACATCTTAAGGGGGTTCCGCTTTAATTTTTCTTTATTGGTTTCAAAATAACCTTAATTTTTTACCTTTCAAAGTGATTTCTATGTGAAAAAAGGACATTTGTCCTTTTTTCTTTTTTTATTTATTCATATTATAAAAGTAAACGAACGGTTTATTTGTACGTTTTATATGACTGTTCAGTTGAAAATTTTATCAGGAGGAGGCAACTCTATGAAAAAAGAATATGGCAAAAAAATGGGCGGTCTGGCCTTGATTCCATTGGCTGTTTTTGTACTTCTGTATGTAGGTACAGGCGTTGTGCTTTCCATTCAGGGTGTACCAATGGCATTCTACCAAATGCCGCTTCCAATTCCTGTTTGCGCAGGCATCATCGTAGCATTCCTTATGTTCAGCGGTAACATTGAAACAAAATTTGAAAAATTTGTACGCGGCTGTGCAGACGACAACATTATCATCATGTGTATCATCTACATCCTTGCAGGTGCATTCTCCACAGTTGCAGGTGCAATGGGCGGTGTTGACAGCACAGTAAACCTTGGTCTTACACTTATTCCTGTTCAGTTTATGACAGCAGGTCTGTTTGTAATCTCTGCGCTTATCGCAACAGCCTGTGGTACTTCCATGGGTACAATCTCCGCTGTTGTTCCAATCGCAGTAGGTGTTGCAGACAAAGCAGGGCTCAGCATGCCAATCGTGCTTGGTGCTGTTGTTGGCGGCGCAATGTTCGGTGACAACCTTTCTGTTATCTCTGACACAACAATTGCTGCAACAAGAACACAGGGTGTTGAAATGAGAGATAAATTCCGTGTTAACGGCCTTATCGCAGCACCTGCAGCAATTATCACAATTGTATTGCTTCTTATCTTCGGTGCACCTGAAACAGCAGTTTCCCTTGGTGACCTCTCCTTTGACATTATCAAAGTTGTTCCTTACATCTTCGTTCTTGTATCTGCACTTGCAGGTATGAACGTATTCGTAGTTCTTACAGGCGGTACAGTGCTTGCAGGTATCATAGGCATTGCAGTTGCAGGTATGACACCACTTGAATTTGTTTCCAACACATACAACGGATTTATCAGTATGAGCGAACTGTTCCTCGGTTCCTTGCTGATGGGCGGTCTTGTACAGATGATTACCGACGCAGGCGGTCTTGACTTTATCGTTGAAAAAATCGGTACATTTGCAAAAAACAAAACTTCCGGCGAACTTACAGTTGCTGGTATCGTTTCCCTTGCTGACGTGGCAATTGCAAACAACACAATTGCTATCATTGCATCTGCTGACATTGCAAGAGAAATCTCCAAAGAACACCAGATTGACCCAAGAAGAACAGCTTCCACACTGGATATCTTTGCATGTGTATGGCAGGGCATCGTGCCTTGGGCAGCACAGCTTATCGTTTGCGGCAGCCTTGCAGGCGGCGCAATTGCACCTGTTCAGATGGTTCCGTTTATGTGGTACCAGATGCTTCTGTTTGTATTCGGCGTATTTGCAATCCTCGTTCCTGGCTTCACAGGTATTGTACTTAAAAAAGACCCTTGGGACTTTGAACACGGTATGTCCAGCAAAAAATATGCTGAAATGCAGAAAAACAAATAGTGCACCGTTTTTACCCTGTATGTAAAATAAAATAGCGTTTTTCGGATAAGGCCTTCAGCAGAAGGCCTTTTCTGTTTGCTTTTATATTTTTTTATGATAGTATAAAAACAGTAATATAATCCGTACGGAGGTTTAAAGTATGTCAAACTTAAAAACAGCTTATTTTGCAGGCGGATGCTTCTGGTGCATTACACCTTCCTTTAAGGAAATGAACGGCGTAAGAGAGGTTGTAAGCGGCTACAGCGGCGGCGATGAAGTTAACCCTGAATACAAGGACGTTAAAAACCAGGCAACCGGTCACAGAGAAACAATCAAAATTGTTTACAACAGCGAAAAGGTGACATTTGAGGACCTTTTTGAAACTTTTCTTTTTGGCGTTGACCCTTTTGATGACGGCGGACAGTTTATAGACAGAGGTTTTTCCTATACTCTTGCTGTGTACTACAATAACGAAGATGAAAAACTTGCGGCAGAAAAACGCATTGAAGCTTTGGAAAAGGTAAGCGGACAGAAGGTGCATATTGCCCTTGAACCTTTCAAGAATTTTTATGATGCCGAAGAAGAACATCAGGACTATTACCTGAAAAACCCTGAAGCTTTTGAAAAGGAACTTATCGAAAGCGGCAGAAAGCAAGGATAGCCCTGTGCGGATATAACAGACGGATATTTTCTGTGCAAAAGCATCCGTCTGCAAACAGTAAAATAAACAAACAGAGAGACCCTTCGCTTTGCTCAGGGTGACAGGACAAGTGATTTTCTGTCATTCTGAACGCAGTGAATAATCTCTCAGCTTTCTGAAATTTAATCCGGCAGATACCCATATCACAATATAAAAGGAGAACAAAAATGTTCAGCGAACATAAAAGCGAAATTATCACACTTACAGACGAAAATGGTCAGGTTGTTGTTGCCGATGTTGTTGACCAGATGACCTGCGAAAACGGCAAAACATATATTGCCATTGTGCCTATCGGGGAAGAATTCAGCGATGATGACCTTTATGCACTGGAAAAACGCACCGACAAAAAGGGCGAAGAATATATGGTGGATATTGAAAACGATGCAGAGTTTGAAAAAATTCTCGGCATTTTTATTCGCCGTATTGAAGAAAGAGAAGACGCTGCAGCCGCAGAAACTGTAATGAAATACGAACTTTAATTTACAGCTGTATAAATCTTTTGAATATCAGACGGGCGTGAATGTACGCCCCGCAGACACAATAACCACATCACCTTTATATAAGGAGAAAACATGAACAAGGACTTTTTATACACTCTGCTGGACGGAATGTCCGTTTCCGGCAATGAGATTGAAATGCAGAAAAAGGTTATAAAGGAAATGACACCTTTCTGCGACGAAATTATCACCGACTACACAGGCAATGTTATCAGCGTTATCAACCCTGACGCAGATTTCAAGGTGCTGCTTGCAGGCCATATTGACGAAATAGGCCTTGTTATAACACATATTCAGGGTGACGGTCTGCTGAAGGTTGCAGCAGCAGGCGGCATTGCCGCTTTCAACTATCCCGGACATCAGGTGGTTGTTTACGGCGCAAACGGCCCTGTTTACGGCACAGTTGTGCGCACATCCGCCCACGGCAAAGGTGATGTGAAAGCCGCTGACCTGACAATTGACATTGGCGCAAAGGATGCCGAAGACGCAAGAAAATATGTGGAAGAAGGGGATCCTGTTCACCTTAACACATATCATCAGGAGATGCTTAACGGATATCTCTGTGCAAGGGCAATCGACGACCGCGGCGGTGCATTTATCATTCTTGAAGCACTTAAGAAAGCAAAGGAAAAAGGTTGTAAAATCGGCGTTTATGCCGCAACCACAGTTGGGGAAGAAACCACTATGCGTGGTGCCCACTGGGCTGCAAGCCGTGTTAAAGCGGATGTTGCCATTGCAGTGGACGTGACCTATGCTCAGGATTACCCGGGCACAAACCCACAGGAATCAGGGGATGTAAAGCTTGGGGGCGGACCTGTTATCTGCAACAGCTCCATTGCCAATAAAAAGGTTAACCGTCTGCTTAAATCCCTTGCGGAAGAAAAAGGTATTCCTTATCAGACCGAGGGCTTTATCGGCCGCACAGGCACCGATGCTGACAAGATGCATTTTGCCGCTGACGGCACAGTGACCGCACTTGTATCACTGCCGCTGA
>JAZOTI010000090.1:0-5264 GCA_045657565.1 Oscillospiraceae bacterium
TTGAAAAGGTTTCAAATGATATTTACCCTGGTGTTCAGGTATGTCCTTATACAATGACAGGGGGCACAGATGCAAAGTTCTACCGCGATCTTACTGACAATGCCCTGAGATTCGCACCATTGTATATTGACAAACAGCAGTATGGCAGCATCCATGCACTTAATGAAAATATCTATCAGGGTGCATTGCCACTGGCAGTTGATTTTTATAAAGAAATGATTAAAAACAGTTAAACATTATGAAATATACTATTAAAAAATTAAGAATTAACCCACATCTTGCGGAAATATCAGCAAATTGGTTTCACGAAAAATGGGGAATACCGTTGTCTGCATATACTGAAAGCATAGAGCAATGTATAAAAGCAGAAAACTTTGTACCGCAATGGTATATTGTCCTTGATGGTGAAAAAATTGTTGGTGGTGCGGGAGTAATTGAAAACGATTTTCACAACCGAAAGGATCTTACCCCGAACATATGTGCTGTTTATGTGGAAAAAGAGTACAGAAATCAAGGCATAGCAGGACATTTGCTGGATTTTATCTGCGATGATTTTTATAATCACGGTTTTGATACGCTGTATTTACTGACAAACCACGACAGCTTTTATGAGAAATACGGCTGGCAGTTTTTATGTATGGCTCAGGGAGATGGAGAAGACATTCTTTCAAGAATGTATATTCATAAATTATAAAATAAAAAACTGTACTTATCCCAGGATAGGTACAGTTTTTGTTTTTGTAGTTATAATTTGAATTCTTCCGGTGAAAAATCAGGCAGTTTAGGAGTTCTTTTTGGAATTCTTTTGGTTGGACAGTATAAAAACTTGTTGCAGGAATAATAGGGTGAAACAACCCCTCTTTTGCTGCATAAAACCATTTGTTCATCACTTGAAGGACTGCCGTACTGACAATAGGTACAGGCGGGGTCAATATGATTACCGAAAAGTGATTTGTTGTTTCTGAAAATTCCCATAATAATCTCCATTTTATAAATACTGTTATGCTATAAGTATAACTTATTCCGGCTTTTTAGTAAATACCCCAACCTTTTTATCAAACATCACAACGAAAATAATTGAAATTATAAACAGATAAATTGACAGTTGCGGTGAATGCCAGTAGTTTGAAACACTTATGTCATTGCTTGAATAAACAGAAGAAATTACAGGGAAAACGTTTACAAGGATTTTTAAGAAACATAAAGCAATCGGTATCTGTATCAGTTTTGAAAAACAAAGAAATCTGAAGCTGTAGATATTGCCGGCAGAAAAAGATTTAATCTGCAATGCAGCACTTAACGGGAAAATACAAAGTGTAGCGCAATATAAATATATATTGTTTCCCAAATCATTATGGACAAAAAAACAGGATGAAGTAACCTCTGTAAATGCGGAAAAAAACCACAAAATCAATGAATTTTGTGTGTAAAGGTGTATGACATTACATATAGTATGGGATATAATAAACACACCACATATATTCAACATGCCGGTAACTGATTTATAAATTGATTGTGCAGCTGAAAAATTATTAACCCAGCCTTTTTTTATCCGTTGTACAGCACTGTAATTTATAAAGAAAGAACTTATAAATGCTGTAATATATGCTGATAAAACAACAGATGCATAAATCATTATTCCTATATATATGTTTCCCGTCATTTTTTCTCCAACAACTGAGATTATAAATGCAGGGGAGTTCAGGCTTGTAATAATTGTCAGAATTTTTGTCAGATTTTCATCAATGCTATATTCCTGCAAAATTCTGTTCAGGAAATATCCGCCACTTGCAAAACCTCCCAGCAAGCCCCAAATACAGTATGTCATAATTTTTTTATCTGTTATTTTGAGCAATCTGAAAAAAGGTATAAAAGGAATGCAGATATATTCAGAAAATTTTGTATCAGCAATAACTGTTGATATCACCATAAAAACAAATAAAGAAGGGATAAGAGTATCGTAACATATATACAGTGCATCTTTTACAGAATTTGAAATTATATTGCTGTGACGGAAATACATATATAAAACAGAAAAAATCACAGGCATCGAAACAGCTCTTTTTAAATACATAACGCATAACACCACCTTGTATATTCATATATATGTTTTGAAGAATAAAAATAGGTGAGGTATATTATGATTCTTAAACCTTACAAAGAAAAACGGCATTTTTCAGATGTTATAAAGGAAATATATTCCAATAACACTGAAGTTTCCAATACTGTTATTGCATTTGATGCAAAGGGCATGGTTAATGTTGAAAATTTCAAAAAAATTGCAGATTACAGCAATGAAAAAATAGTGCTGGAAACAAAAGAAAAAACTATATATATTTACGGAGAAGATATGTCATTGTTGTCCTGCCAGAAAAATTGTGCGGTATGTACAGGAAATATTTTCAGAATTGAGCTTTTTGATACGGAGGGATAATTGTTGCTGAATAAAGTCAATTTCGAAATTACAGCCGGCCTGCACAATGAATTCCTTAATTATATTATAGAAAATCAGTTTTATATTATAGATGTAAAACCTACAAAACTGGGGTTTATTGCAACATGTATGGCTATAGACTACAAAACAATTGCTTTCATCGCCAGAAAGTATCAATGTAAAATTAAAATAATAAAGAAAAAAGGCATAGGATTTAAAATCAGGAAACTGCTGCAGCGCAAAGGTTTGATTGCAGGTGCAGCAGTTGTTTTTTTATCTGTTATTTTTTTTGAAAACCTTATATGGAGAATAGATGTAATAGCAGATGACAAAAATATAATTCAGGATGTGTATACAACGCTATATCAAAATGATGTGTACACAGGTGCGTACTTTAGTCAGGAAAAAAATCAGCAGCTTATTCAGAAAATTTCCCGTGATGTTGATAATGTTGCATATATTACAATGAACTTTTACAAAGGGATTCTCACCTGTAAAGTTGATAAAACCATTGAAAAACTGCCGTATCTTGAAAACAGTACAACAGGAAATATCACAGCATCAATGGACGGTGTAATTGAGGAAATTGCTGTTTATGACGGATTTTCAAATTTAAAACCCGGACAAAGTGTTCAAAAAGGTGAAATACTGGTAAGTGCTACATTCATTGACAGAAACAATGTATTGCAACAGGTAATGCCAAGAGCTTTTATAAAAGCATATTGCGAAAAAAACTATGAAGCTTTTGTTCCTTTTGAAAAAAATGTGAAGGTGAGAACGGGCCGTTTTGAAGAAAACATTTCTGTAAAATTTGTGAACAGTAAATTTGAAATAAAAAAATGTGAAAAAAAACCTTTTGAAGTATACGACTATGAACGTATTTATAAAAATGTTATTTTTCTTGGGTTCAGACTGCCTGTTACAATAGAATATGTCAGGTTTTATGAAAAATCGGAAATACCTGTGTACAAGGATTCCGATTCAGCCAAAACAGCCGCAAAACTTGTTGCAGATGCAATAATCGAAAGTGATAAATCCCTGTTGTCGGAAGAAGCAAGGGAATATACTTATTTTCAGACAGATGAAGGGGTAAAGGTTTTGTGCAGACTGAGAGGAAGTTATGACATAACAAGATAAAATATGCAGCATAAATAATTTACTAATTTAAATATTTGTGTTATACTAATAAATTGAAATATTATATAATTTTTGAGGTGACATTTTGGCAGAAAAAATTTTTGAAGCTTTGACAAATGATATTGCACTGCTTATCTGCGGTCCTTTTAACAAACATATTACAGAACTGGAAAAGGCTTTTTCTGTTTCGGTTGTATGCAGAGGCACAGAATTCAAAATTATTGGTGAAGATGATGGCGTAAAAAGAACACTCAGCGCACTGAACGCAATGGTTGATTTACACGCTCAAGGCACAAGTCTTGATGACCAGTCCATCAACTACTGTATCAACATGGCTCGTTCCGGTGATATGGATAAAGTTAAAAACTTTAATTCTGATTTGGTTCTGCTTACAGCAAAGGGAAAACCGATACGCAGCAAAACTTTTGGACAGACAGAATATCTTAAAGCTATAAGCAAAAACAGCATTACATTTGGTATAGGTCCTGCAGGTACAGGCAAGACATATCTTGCTGTAGCAATGGCGGTAAAAGCATTTAAATCCGGTCAGGTTTCCCGTATTATTCTCACACGTCCTGCTGTTGAAGCAGGGGAAAAACTTGGGTTCCTGCCTGGCGATCTGCAGAATAAAGTTGACCCATATCTGCGTCCGCTTTACGATGGTCTGTTTGATATGATTGGTCCTGAAACTTTCCAGAAGCTTATGGAAAAAGGTGTAATTGAAGTTGCACCGCTTGCATATATGCGTGGCCGAACACTTGATGACAGTTTTATCATTCTTGACGAAGCACAGAATACAACCAAGGAACAGATGAAAATGTTTCTCACCCGTATGGGCAACGGTTCCAAAATTGTTGTAACAGGTGACGTAACACAGATTGACCTTCCTGCAGATAAAAAGTCCGGTCTTAAAGATGCCATCTCAATTCTTAAAAATATAGATGATATAGCTATTATACGACTTACCGAAAAAGACGTTGTAAGACATAAACTGGTACAGGATATTGTTCGTGCTTACGAAAAGGCTGCAACAGAAAAACCATCCTTCAAACCACCTGTAGACAAGAAAGGAAAATTCAGATATGCCAAATAAAATTTATATACAGAACAATCAGAAAGCTGTAAAAGTGCCAACCGGTATTAAAATTCTTATCAGAAGAAGCTGTAACGCAGTTCTTGCAATTGAAGAATTTGAACAGCCTTGTGAGGTTTCCGTAACTTTTGTAGATAATGATCATATCGCGGAATTAAACGGTGAATTCCGCAACAAACCACAACCTACAGATGTTTTGTCTTTTCCTTTAGGTGAAGACGATACATATGATATAGATCAGGAATCAGGCACGCTGTTGCTTGGTGATATTGTAATCTCCCTTGAAAAAGCAATGGAACAGGCAGATTTGTACGGACATTCACTGCAGAGAGAAGTTGCATTTCTTACAGTACACTCAATGTATCATCTTCTTGGCTATGACCACGAAAACGGTGGCAGAGAAGCTGCAATTATGCGTGAAAAAGAAGAAAAAGTTCTTGCAAAACTTGGCCTGCAAAGAACTTTTACATATGGTCAGGATGTAGAATAAGAGGCAATAATGATTGCAAAATTTGTAAAAAGTTTAGGCTATGCCTTTAAAGGTATACTGACAGGAATAAAAGAAGAACGCAATGTCCGCATAGATATTGTAGCTGCTTT
>JAZOTI010000091.1:0-21266 GCA_045657565.1 Oscillospiraceae bacterium
AATTGCTGCATTGTCAGATGAACCTGTGATAGTTGCAGCTGTAAGCTTGGTACCATGATCTGTTGATCTGTTGAAGTAAATAACACGTGCGTTTTCAATCTGTTCCTGAATGTTATCACTTGAAACATCGATGTAATCAGCTGTAAATGTACCAAAATATTCACCAGGTGATGCAATAGCATTTGCACTGCCAAAAACTGCTTTTGCATACTGGAGTGTGTAGTTCATAATCCAGCCGCCAAGAACAGCGTAGAAACCAAGAATAAGTGAAACAGCTACAACGCTGATGTAACCTGCAAAGCCAAAGCGTTTGTCAAGTTTTTTGAAGATAGTTACAACGTTGGCTTTAACTTTTCTGCCCAGTGCAAATTCGCACATCATAACAGGAATACCAACCAATGCAACAAAGATAAGGTATGCAACGATAAATGCAAAGCCGCCGCCCATACCTGCCTTATAAGGGAAGCCCCATAAGTTACCAAGACCAACTGCGGAACCTACGGAAGCCATAATGAAGCCAAATTTGCTGGCAAATTGTCCTCTTTTTTCCATACTAACTCCTATTGCGGACTTTAGTGATATTTGCATAAATTTTCGTCCGCAAAACTTTTACTTTTTATTTTTATACAAATATATCCTATATAGTACCACACCATGCAGATAAATTCAATACAAAAAAACACTCTCCTGTATAAGTAAAGAGAGTGTTTTTTACTGTTAATTTTTACAAAAAACAAATTAAAAATTATTTTTTAATAATCTGTGGACCCTGTGGTGTGTCTTTAACTTCGTAACCCATTGCTGCAAGTTCGTCACGAATCTGGTCAGCACGTGTCCAGTTCTTTTCTTTTCTTACTGCTGTTCTTTCTTCTACGAGAGCTTTAACTTCTGCAGGGATTTCGTCTTTGTTGCGGTTGTAAAGGATGCCAAGAACGTCTGCCATTTCGTCAAATGCTTTTGCTGCGTGTTCAAGAGCAGCTTTGGACTGTTCCTTGCCGTTTACATTGATAAATGTAACAAGTTCAAATACTTTGGACAGAGCGTCTGCTGTGTTGAGGTCGTCATCCATAACTGCGATAAATTCGCTTACAAGTTTATCTGCTTCAGCAACGATTTCATCTTTGCCTTCACCTGCATGGCTGATAAGGAAGTCAAGATGTTCTCTTGCTGTGTAAAGTCTTTCAAGAGAAGATTTGCACTGGTCGATGATTTCTCTTGTGAAGTTCAGTGGTGAACGGTAGTGTGCTGTGAGCAGGAAGTAACGGATAACTTCGTAGCCAACCTGTTCAGCAATTTCTCTTACTGTAAAGAAGTTGTTGAGAGATTTGGACATTTTCTGGTTGTCAACGTTAAGGAATGCGTTGTGCATCCAGTAGTGGCTGAATTCGCAGCCGTTTGCACATTCACTCTGTGCAATTTCGTTTTCGTGATGTGGGAAAACAAGGTCTTCGCCACCGCAATGGAGGTCAATTTTGTCACCAAGGTGTTTTTTGCTCATTGCGGAACATTCAATGTGCCAGCCAGGACGGCCTTCGCTGAATGGGGATTCCCATTTTGGTTCGCCCGGTTTGGAAGCTTTCCACAAAGCAAAGTCTGCAGGGCTTTCCTTGATGTCATCAACAGCAATTCTTGCGCCGCTTTCAAGTTCTTCGAGTGGGTTGTGGCTGAGTTTGCCGTATTCGCTGAAGCTGTGTACACGGAAGTAAACGTCACCGTTATCTGTGCGGTAAGCATGGCCTTTGTCGATAAGTGTCTGAACAATATCAATAATTTCAGGAATTGTGTCGGAAACTCTTGGGCGGCTTGTTGCAGGTTTTACGTTGAGACCTTTGAGGTCTGTGTAGTATTCGTTTTCGTATTTTCTTGCAACAGCTTCAAAAGTTGTGCCGTCTTCGTTTGCTTTTTTGATGATTTTGTCATCGATGTCTGTGATGTTGGAAACATAGTTTACATTGTTGCCGCGGTATTCAAGATATCTGCGGAGTGTATCAAAGATAACTGCAGGACGTGCGTTGCCGATGTGAACAAAGTTGTAAACTGTTGGACCGCAAACATAGATTTTGTATTCTCCCTCAACCTGTGGGATGAATTCTTCTTTTGTGCGGGTAAGTGTGTTGAAAATCTTCATGTGAGCCATAGATTTTTCTCCTTCTACTTTTTTGATTTTATATGATGTGTGTCATTTACAATAATAGTCTTAAAAAACTGCCACTGAGCGAAACAGAAATAGATAAATAAAAAAACGCCTTCATCTGCACATAACAGACGAAGGCGATAATATAAAAAATTACCACGGTTCCACTTCGGTTTATAACTCGGGCTCCATATAACGGTGGACACCGCACAAAGCTAATGTTCTGCATATCAGAAGTTCGCCCTGTGTGCTTTCAAGTGCATTGGGCAGTTTATTGTCCTTAAGGCGCTTTCAGCGGGTCACGCCTATTCTCTGTCAAGGTTTTACACTGCTTACTATTCTTGATAATAACGCATTTCACATATGCAAATATTTTATCAGCTTGATATAGTTTTGTCAACCGAAAAGGTGAGTTAATCACTCTTTCCTGCCGTGTTTTAAAATACAAAAGGCAGGGTAAATTCCCTGCCTTTAAATTATTTTGCATTTTTGATAAGGTCGATATTTGGCATAATATACTGCATACCGCTTACAACTGTAAGCACTGCCATAATCCACATAAGCACGTTTGTTACAAGTGCAATAGTTGACATAGTCGCAGTTGTGATTGCGCCCATTGCAAAAAGTGCCATACCAAGCAGACCAAGCATGCTTGCAAGCATCTGCAGCACAGTTTTCATTTTGCCCATCATGCCTGCTGCAATAACCTTGCTCCCTGCAGGGTTTGCTGCCGCAATAAGGCGGATACCGCTTACTGCAAATTCACGGGCAAGAACAATGCAGATAACAACTTCGTGACACATACCGTTGAGACAAAGGTAGATAAGTGCAACTGTTGTGAGAAGCTTATCTGCCAATGGATCCATAAATTTGCCGAAATCTGTCACCATATTGTATTTTCTTGCGATATTGCCGTCAAGAAAGTCTGTAAAGGATGCCACCGCAAAAACAATAAGACCGATAAGATAGCTGTAACTGCCACCTGTGTACATAAACACCATAAATACTGGCACAAGCAAAAAGCGCAAGAGTGTGAGTTTATTTGGTAAATTCATTTTAAATCTCCTTAAACAAGTTCTGCGTAAAGGTCGTAGATATCGCTCTGCACAACGCTTACTTTTACAATATCTCCAACTTCCACGTCATAGCCACCATCAATATAAACTTCGCCGTCAATTTCAGGTGCATCATATACACTGCGGCAGATCCATATGCCATTGTCGCTGTCAAAGTCATCAACAATAACATCAAGTTCCTTTCCTACAAGTTTTGCCTGACAGTTTGCCATAATGTCTGTCTGAAGCATCATAATGGCGTCTGCACGTTTCTGGCGGATTTCCACATCCACCTGATTTTCCATTTTTGCTGCCACTGTGCCGTCTTCTTCAGAATATGCAAAACAGCCAAGGCGTGCGAATTTTGTTTCTTTTACAAACTCATAAAGTTCGTTGAATTCTTCCTCTGTTTCACCCGGATAACCTGTGATAAGAGTTGTGCGGATGGAAATTTCAGGAATTGCTTTTCTGAGTCTTGCAACAGCATCTTTGATGATTGCTGTACCACCCCTGCGGTTCATGGATTTAAGTACTCTGTCGTTGATGTGCTGAATTGGCATATCAAGATAAGGCACAACTTTAGGGTTGTTTGCCATTTCTTCAATAACGGCATCGGAAAGTCTTTCAGGATATGCGTACATAAGGCGGATCCATTCAATACCTTCCACCTTGCTTACTTCTTTTATAAGTGTGTGGAGTCTGCCTTCGCCGTACAGATCTTCACCGTAGGCAGTGATATCCTGTGCAACGATAATAATTTCCTGCACGCCTTCTTCCGCAAGGAATTTTGCTTCTTCAACACAGCTTTCCAGCGGACGGCTGCGGTGCGGACCGCGAATCATTGGGATTGCACAGTAGTAACAGCCGTTGGAACAGCCTTCTGCAATTTTGAGATAAGCATAATGCTTTGGTGTGGATATAATGCGTTTTGCAGTGATATCAAGGTCAGTTTTCTTGCCGTAACGGCAAACTTTGTCGCCTTTTACAACATTTTCCACAATATCACAGATATCACTGTTGGAACCGATGCCCACAACAGCGTTTACTTCCGGAATGTCATTTATAATTTCGTCTCTGTAACGTTCTGCCAGACAGCCTGTAACCACGATTTTAAGTTTTGGATTTTCAAGACGTGCTTCCACTGCATTGAAGATATTTTCGATAGCTTCTTCCTTTGCAGAAGTAATAAAACCACAGGTGTTGATGATGCATACATCTGCTTCTGTCATATCTGTAGTGGTTGTGTGTCCTGCTTTAAGGAGACTGTGGGCAAGAATGTCGGCGTCCACCTGGTTTTTAGGGCAGCCGAGAGATACCAATGTTATAACCATTTAATAATCGTCCTCTGTTTCAATTTCAAGTTGGTTAAGGGCGGCTTTTATTTCGCGGTATCCAAAGCCTTTGCGCATAAGTGATGCAATGACCTTTTGTGGATTATCCAGCTTGCTGCGATACTTTTTTTCAATAAGAATACGCAGATTTTCCGCCTGTGTTTCTTCGCTGTATAAATCTATACAACATTCTATTATATCTTTATTTATACCCAATGTCAAAAGTTTGGCGCGGGTTTCAGATAAAGAACACTTTTTGACATTTATCAGGTACTCTGCTTTGGCTTTGCAGTATTCTTCGTCATTGATCAGTCCAAGTTCTTCCATTTTGTCACATGCCGCATTGGCACAGTCACTGTCAAAATTTCTGCACAGTTTATCGTAGAGTTCCTTTCGGCTGTGACTGCGATAGGACAACAGGTTATACGCTTTGCTTACCGCTTTGGTTGTAGTGCTTTTTTCGTAAAGCAAACTAAGCTCCTGCTGTGTAAAGCAGGAGCCGATTGTGATTTTTTCCTGTATCAGAAGCATATCGTCAACTGAAAATAAAAATCCATTATCGCAAAAAAGGGCATTAAAGCCCTTTTTTGTTTTTGTTATATCTGTAATTTTTATAGTATTATTCAACATCTATATCAATATTTGCACTGCGGCGTCTTGGTGCAGGTTTTTCCTCTGCAAATTCTTCTGCTTCAACAGGTGCTGCAGTTTTTGCAGGCATACGGCGATTTGCCATTTTTTTGCTTTCTTCGGCAAGTTTTGCAAAAACTTTTTCTTCGATTTCCTGTGCAAGTTCAGGATTCTGCAGGAAGTATTCCTTGATGTTGTCACGGCCCTGACCAAGTCTTGTATCGCCGTAACTGAACCAGGAACCTGATTTGTTAACGATGCCCATGCTTACGCCGATATCAAGAATTTCGCCAACTTTGGAGATACCCTGACCGAACATAATGTCAAATTCTGCTTCCTTGAATGGAGGAGCAACCTTGTTTTTAACAACCTTTGCTCTTGTGCGGTTGCCGATAAATTCGCCGCCGTTTTTGAGAGCTTCAATTTTGCGCACATCGATACGAACAGAAGCATAATATTTGAGTGCACGGCCACCTGGTGTTGTTTCAGGGTTGCCGTACATAACGCCAACTTTTTCACGCAGCTGGTTGATAAACACAACAACAGTATTTGTTTTGCCGATGGAACCTGTGAGTTTTCTGAGAGCCTGGCTCATCAGTCTTGCCTGAAGACCAACATGGCTGTCGCCCATTTCGCCTTCAATTTCTGCTCTTGGAACCATTGCAGCAACACTGTCCACAACCACAACGTCAATAGCACCAGAGCGCACCAAAGCTTCGCAGATTTCCATTGCCTGTTCACCTGTATCAGGCTGGGAAACAAGGAGAGAGTCGATATCTACGCCAAGATTACCTGCATAAATCGGGTCAAGTGCATGCTCTACGTCGATAAATGCTGCTGTGCCGCCGTTTTTCTGTGCTTCTGCAGCAATGTGCAGGGCAATTGTTGTTTTACCACTGGATTCAGGTCCGTAGATTTCAACAATACGGCCTCTTGGAACACCGCCGATACCCAATGCAACGTCAAGAGACAGGGAACCTGTTGAGATTTTGTCCACATTCATTGTAACGTTTTCGCCAAGGCGCATAACAGCACCTTTGCCGAACTGTTTTTCAATATTGGCAAGAGCAGTAGCAAGTGCCTTTTCTTTATCTGCTGCAACAGCTGCAGTTTTAACAGGATTTTTTGCCTGAGCCATATTGTTTCTCCTTCTATATATAAATCTGATTTTTTCCTATTTAACAACTATCGGTTGTTAAATATATTATCATATATTGACTGAAACTTCAATAGATATTTGAAATTTTTTGAATAATTTTTTCTGCAAATATATCAAAAGGCACCCGGGAAGGTGCCTTTATGCATTTTAAAGATATGCTATTTTTTTGCCACAACTCCACGGGGATTTCCGCCAAGGTCTATTATTTCCTTTACAACAGTATACCCCTCATGGATGAGAATATTCTTTACCGCCTGCTGCTGGTCATACCCGTATTCAAACACAAGATAACCGCCCGCACGGAGAACATCCTTATAGTTATGTGATATAAATTTATAGAACACAAGACCGTTATCTTCCGCAAAAAGTGCCATTTCGGGCTCGTATCCCACCTCTGTCTGCAGTTCAGGTTTTACCGCAGGGTCGATATACGGCGGGTTGGAAATGATAATGTCAACACTTTCCCTTTCAATTTGTCCGCAGTATTCAAAAATATCTCCCTGTACAGCCTGAATGTCAACCCCTGTAAGTTCAATATTCTTTTTAATATACTCAAAAGCTTCGCCGGATTTTTCCACAGCTGTAACCTGTGCTTCAGGAAAAAACCTTTTCATTGCCAGCGCAATACAGCCGCTGCCGCTGCACAAATCCAGTACCGTCGGTTTTTCTGTTGCCTGTGCAATTTCAAAAGCTGCCTCACAAACAGTTTCAGTGTCCTGACGTGGCACAAGCACGCCTTCGCCCACACAGAGTTCCATATCAAAAAACTGCCATCTGCCAAGAATATACTGCAAAGGGTAGCCCTCCTTGCGTTTATTGGCATATTCCATAAGCTTTGTTACAGTTTCGCTGTCAGCTTCACTGTTCATAACTTCAATACGTTTTTTTCCTGTTACAAACTCGATAAGCTGACCTGCCTCAAAAGCGGTATCACTGTTTGGGTTATGGGACATGAGCTCCTGCATTTTTCTGTACAATTCTCTGATTACCATTTGTCATCTTCCTTTGACTCAGGAATAACCTGCAATGTTGCAGCAATTGCAATTTCAATCATATCGTCATCCGGTTCAAGGGTTGTGAATTTCTGGAAAAACATACCCGGTGAAGCCAGTAATTTTGTACATGCATTTTCATGACGGCCTGTAAATTTGAGAACTTCATAGGACAGACCAACCACAACAGGCAGGAACAACAGTTTGAGCCCTACCCTGCCAAGAGTGCTTGTCCATGGAACAAATGAGAACACAAGAATGCTGATGATAATAACAATGAACAGGAAACTTGTGCCGCAGCGAGGGTGAAAACGGGACTGTGGTCTTATATTTTCCACAGTAAGTTCCAGCCCTGCTTCATAGCATGCGATAGTTTTGTGTTCTGCACCATGGTACATAAACAGTCTTTTTACATCGTCAAGAAATGTTATACCCCACAGATATACAAAAAAGATAACAAGTTTTGTCACACCTTCCACAACTGCTTTAAAAGCACCGAGAGGGATAAAACGGTCGATAATGCCTGTAATTGCTGTAGGCAGAACCATAAAGAGAACAAGTGCCAGCATTCCGCCAAGAACACCCGCAACCATTGTAAGCAGGTCGGTTGCCTTTTTGCCAAATTTCTTTTCCAGCCATATTTCCAGCTTGGTAGGTTCTTCTTCCAGACCTTCAAACGCAATGTTTGCAGAGTGCATAAGACTGTTGTAGCCTGTAACCAGACTGTCAAAGAAATTGATTATGCCTCTAACAACAGGCACCTTTGCAAATTTGTGTTTTTTTACATCTTCGGTTTTTATATTGATTTCGCCGTCAGGCTGACGCACTGCAATTGCAAGCTTGTGAGGGCCTTTCATCATAATGCCTTCAATGAGTGCCTGACCGCCTATTGATGTTTTGTGTGTAGACATTTATTTTCCTTTCATTGTGCGTACAGTTTTCAAAGTGAAACGCATAGCTGTGTATTTTTTGTATTCACTTTCCACGTCAAAACTGCCGCCGTGAAGTTTTATAATTTCGTTTACAAGGGCAAGGCCGATACCGCTGCCGCTTTTTGAACCTTTGCCTTTGTAGAATTTTTTCTTTACATTGTCAATATCCTCAGGACGTATGCCTTTGCCGTAGTCCTTTACCTCAACAGAAGCCGTATTGTCCTCTTTATTGCCCGAAATATTGACCTCGATAACAGAGTTATCCTCTGAATATTTAAGTGCATTGTCCAACAGGTTTACCATTACCTGCTTGATTTTGCTTTTGTCTGCCATAACAGGCAGGATTATATCAGGTTCTTCAAATTTAATGTAAACGCCTCTTGCCTGTGCCCTTGGCATAAACATAATAACCGATTCATACACCTCTGCAACAAGGTCCAGCTTTTCCTTGCTGAGGGCAATGTTTGCCGTCTGCAGTCGGGAAAAATCCAGCAGATTTTCCACCATTGAATAGAGGCGGTCGGTTTCCTTGAGGATAATTTCGGTGCCTTTTTCCAACGTTTCCATATCCTGAGTGTTGTGCATTGTTTCTGCCCAGCCTTTAATAGCTGTAAGCGGTGTGCGAAGTTCATGTGAAACAGACGAAATAAACTCGTTTTTAAGTTCATCACTGCGTCCCAGTTCCTGTGCCATATGGTTTATGGAATCACACAGCTGTGTGAGCTCGTTGTCATATTTTTTATTCTGTTCAATGCGGACATTGAATTCACCCTGGGCAATTTTGTCCGCTGTATCCTTGATGGTGTTGATAGGTGTAACAATACTGCGGATAAAGAACATGCCTGATGCAATACTTACCGCAATAATTGCCACCGCCGCAAGAATAACCAAAGCAAAAAGAATGTTTATTTCTTCATCAACTCTTGTAACGGATGTTACAATTCTCACCGCAGCTATTTCTCCTGCGGTATCTTCCAGAATATATGTTGCGCCTGTTATTTTCTCATCCATCTGTGATATATATGTGCCGATATATATTTTTTCATCCGATTGGATTGCCTTGGCGAAATCCTCTTTATGTATACCGACTGACGGCTGAAAACCCGAGGAGGTTGCAAGAATCTGCCCCGATTCTCCCAAAAGCATAAGTTCAAACTTATCTTTTTCACCAAATTCGTTGGTAAGATTAAAAAGCAGATTTTCTTTCTCCGCCTCTGTAAGTCTGTACGATGCTGCAAGGGTACCCTCAATTGTATTTATACGGTTGGTAAGAGCGGTTTCCACCTCGGAATAATAAGCATTGCGGAATGTTATCATCATAAAACTTTCCGCAATGACCAGCAGCAGGATAATTATAAGCAAACTGCCCTTTATCCATCTTTTTGTAATACTGTTCATATTTTCCTCTGTTTATACAGTCCAGCGGTATCCGTAACCCCAGATTGTAACAATGTACTGTGGGTTGGATGGGTCTTCCTCAATTTTAATACGCAGACGACGGATATTTACATCCACAATCTTCACATCGCCGAAATAGTTTTCGCCCCATACACCTTCGAGAATTTTTTCTCTTACCATAGCTGTACCTTCATTGCGGAAAAACAGCTCCATTATATTGAATTCTACAGCAGTAAGGTCAATCATCTGATTATTTTTGTACAGCACACGGCTTTTAAGGTCCAGTGTAAACGGCCCCGACTGCATAATTTCATTGTTTTCCACAGGATATATGTTTTTTGACACTCTGCGCAAAAGGCTTTCCACCCTTGCAATAAGTTCCTGCACGCCAAAAGGCTTTGTTATGTAGTCATCTGCACCAACGGAAAGGCATGTAACCTTGTCGTGTTCCTGACTGCGTGCAGAAAGCATAATTATACCTATTTTATCATCATTTTTTCTGATTTTTTCACAAAGGGATATGCCGTTCATTCCCGGAAGCATAATATCCAGAATTGCAATATCAAACTGTTCACCGCCATCCAGCAGCAAAAGTGCCTGTTCTGCACTTACAACCCTTTTTACACTGTGATGTGCAAGATTAAGGTTTATCTCCACAATTTCACCGATATTATTTTCATCTTCTACTATCAGAATTCTTGCCATAGCCTGTCCTTTCTCAGTTTAGTCAAAAACTGCTATGCTTTTAATTATATAATCTATGTCGGATATATCTGTATCTTCACTGAAGCTGAACATCCAGGTTTTAGTACCTTTGCGGACTATGCGGATATGTTCATCACTGTTGATATCTTCAGCATATTCTGCTGGTGTAACTGTGACGATATCCTTTCCTGTTTCCGCAGATACTATTTTCCAGCCGTGATTTTCGTTTTTTATATTTATCAATCCCTGCCATGTCTGAGGCAGTGCAGCAAATATACTGTCCTGTGCATTGTATATTCCGTAAACTTTAACCTGTTCCTCCTGTGTATAATAATCCCTCCACTCAATATGGAAGTTCACAGGGGTTTCACCAACCGTATCGGAATTTTCATCTTTCTGAGCAGTATCATCAACGATTACAGGTATTTCTATTGACCCGTCTCCATCGATATCCCTGCTGACAAGAGTTTTTTCATAAGGCCACACGCGGCTTATATTGTCACGTGAAAGGCAGTTTTTTACCATACTGTTTTCAAAGGTAAAAGCTTCGGTGTAAATTCGGTTGGTATCATCACTGTAATCAATATACACAACAGTTTTTTCACCACGACTGTCATCAAAACCAATCTGTTTTATGTATGCGCCCTGTCTGCGGATAACCTTTGTGCCTGTCTGCTTGTATCCGCTGTCTGTTGACATTGTCAGTGCTTTTATTCTTGTTTTACCATCGTTATGGCGGCCTGTAAGCAGTATTTCCCTGTATCCGTCGCCGTCAAGGTCCTTTGAAACAACATCTTCGCAAACCTCGATGTAGTCTTCCTTCGGGTTTTCCGGGTCGGTAAAATATGTCACAAAAAAGTTTTCGCTGATACCGCTTGCAAGATAACCTACCGCAATCTGTCTGCCTGCCATATCAGGATATTTCACAGTTTCAAACCAGAAAACATCTCCGCCAAGGCCTTCCCTGTCAATAACAGGCTGCCAGCCCTCCTCCGTCTGCTGAAGAAGAGCAAAACGGATGTTGGTACCTTTGTTTGGCGCGTGATAAAACACAACCGCTTCCCTTGTTTCATCACCTGTTATATCTATAAGCTGTATAGGGGATGTGTACCCCTGACTGCTGGAATATTTAAGTGCGATATTTTCCCCTGTGTAATCACCGATAACCTTTACAATCTCGCTTTCTGTTGCGGAATGTTTAGGGGCAGATAAAAGGCCTGTGATATTTGTTCGTCCCGTTACACTGCAGCCGCTTAAAGCCATCAGCAGTACGAGAACAGCAATAAGTTTTTTCATCTCTCTACCCCTCCTTTTATAATTATATCAATATATTTTACCACTATTTCGCCAACTTTCCAATAGAATTTGACAAAACCTATATAAATAAATGTAAAAAGGAGTTTTCAAGGCTTCCAAATATTATTTAAATTTTTTCAGTACTATTTATTTTACACTACTTGACATTGCATAGTAGTGGTGATAATATAATAGCCAAAGAGGCCGGCTTTAACAGTCTGCCGTAAGGAAAGGAGAATTCCATGAACCCTCAGTTCAAAAAAGGTGTTCTTGAACTTATTGTCCTGCTGGTTATCAGCAAAGAGGATAAGTACGGCTATCAGCTTGTAAGTGAAGTTGGCAGAATTGTGGACGTAAATGAAGGCACAATCTATCCCCTTTTAAAACGTCTTACCAACGAAAAATACTGCGAGACATACCTTGAACAATCCGCCGAAGGTCCGGCAAGAAAATACTACAAAATAACAATGGCCGGGAAAATCTACCTTGAAATTCTCACAAAGGAATGGCTGCAGTTTTCCCAGACAGTAAATGATTTTATAAAGGAGATGCAATAGTATGACCAGAGAAGAATTTTTTGCGAAACTTGACGCAAGACTTAGTATTCTCAACGAAAAAGAACGCAAGGATATTATTGATGAATACCAGAGTCATATAGATTTTAAAATTCAGGACGGCAAAACCGAAGCACAGGCAATTGCAGATTTTGGCGATATTGACGCCCTTGCAGCGGAAATTCTGGAAGCTTATCACATTGACAACAATGCCACAAAAAACAAAAGCCTTGAATATTACATAAAAAGCTGTGTTAACTTTATCAACGAAGTGACAGAAAGAATTTTAAGCCTTTCTCTCAGCGATATTGCCCGTATCATTGTGGAATTTATTATTGTGATTTTTGCAATATGGCTTATATCACTTCCTGTAGATATGATAAATAACACTATCCGCAGCGCCCTGTGGGGGTTCAGTCTTGGCGGTCTTGGCGATTTGCTTGCAGGAATTGTAAATCTGTTCTCTGAACTTATCAACATTGCAATTGCATTCCTCATTATCTACAGCTTTATCAAAACAAGGGTTATGACCAAAACACCTGTTATGCCAAAATATGCAGTAAAGAATAATACAAAATCAGAAACTTCCGCCGGTAACACCGCAAATGCACATACCGAAACTGAAAGCTTCAGTTATGAACAGGCAAACTTTGATGTGCACACAGGCAAACCTCTGAAACACAGAAAAACCCTTGGCGAAGTTGGCAAGTCCTCCTCCGATTTCATTATAAAAATGCTTGTTGCTATTCTTAAGGTATTTTTGTTTGTCTGCATATGGCTGCCGGGCATTGCTGCAACAATCGGCCTTGTGATCGCAACCTTTATCTCCATTATTCTTTTGATTTCTCAGGGAATCGGTCTGTGGGGCATCTGTCTTATCTGTGCAGGCTGCAGTATTGTAAGCATAGGTGTTACAGTATGGATTACCGAAATTATTTTCGGAGGCAAAAAGAAAAAATATGAAGAAATTTAATAAAAAATTTATAGTTATCACAGCAGTTGCAGTCTGCATTGCAGGCTTGGCAGCATTTGTAATAAAAAGGAGCAGATAAAATGAAAAAATTTATATTCTCCCTTATTGTAGGTGCAATTTTTATCGGTGCAGGCATCGGTGTGCTTTTTATGGAAATCAGCGAGTTCACATATGCGGACTATCTGCCATACGTTACACAGCAGAAAACCCAGAGTTTCACCTTTGAGGACGACAGTATTTTCAAAGACAACGACGGCAAAACTGTGGAAATTGATATCTATTTCGACAATTATTTTCAGGAAAACGGAAAATGCAATGTAATTGAAGACAATTCCGTTGAAGGTGTAAAGGTTGAAGTAAAATACCACGGTCAGAAACCCCGTTTCAGATTCGACCAAAACCATTATATTGACCCTGCAAAATCCTCCTACAATCTTTATGCATACCATGAAACATATCTGCCAAAGGATTTACTGGACGCAGGCAGATATATGTTCACCGAAAAGGTTTTTGTAAAACACATTGATAACTTTTATATATCAGAAGTTATTATCAAAACCAACCACCCTGATTTAATTCTGACATCCTACTAACCTGAATATTTTACCCAAAAAGGAAACCCCTGCGGAGAAATCTGCAGGGGTTTCCTTTTATATAAGTTTTTTATTTATTCTGCACGTCAACATACATCCTTTAAAACAGCAAATTCACCACACAAAACAACAGCCGCAGATAAAAAACTGCGGCTGTGTTGCATTATTATGTTTTAAATTTCAAACCAGAATTCAGTGCCAAGGCCTTCCTCGCTGTTTACGCCGTAAGGGAAATTGTGATTTTCCATAATGGATTTTACAATTGCAAGTCCGAGGCCTGTGCCTGTGCCGCCTTCACCCTTGCGTGCACGGTAGTATTTATCAAACAAGTGTGGGATATCTTCCTTTCTGATACCCTGACCTGAGTCGTAAACACTTATTTTAACCTTGCCGTTTTCCTGAATATTGACAGCAATTGTTACACGGGTGTTTTCAGGTGTGTGGAGAATTGCATTGGAAACAAAGTTGTGCAGTACACGCTCCATAAGCTGTGCATCTGCAAAGACATAAACCGATTCAGGTCCGGAATATACCACAGATTTGTTTTCTTTCTGTGCTTTGTCGGCATAAACCTCCGCAATATCCTGACACATATCCGCAATATCAAACTGAACTATATTCAGTTTATACGCCCCCTGTTTCAGTTTTGCGTATTCAAGGGAAGAACCAACCATACTGGAAAGTCTGTCTGCTTCGTCAATAATTGTCTGCAGCTGCTGGTCTCGGATATCCTTGTTGTCCCCTGTGATATCCTTGATGCTTTCCGCATAACCTTTGATAATTGTGAGCGGTGTGCGCAGGTCGTGGGAGATGCTTGCAATAAGTTCTCGCTGAAGTTCCTGACTGCGCTTGATTTCTTCCGTCATAAGGTTGAAATCATGTGCAAGCTGGCCAAGTTCGTCGGTGGTTGTAAGTTCCACCTTAACATCATAGTTGCCCTTTGCGATTTCTTTTGTTGCATTGGAAAGCTTCATCATAGGATGCAAAAACCAGGCTGTAATGATTGCCGAAGCAAGCACTGCAAGCACCAGACCCACAATTGTAGCCGTACGCAGCTGCGTACTTACAATAGAAACAATGGAATCTGTTCTTGAAAGGTTTGTGGAGACAATAATGGTATATCTGTTATTGTAAAAATGCCCTTTTATTGCCTGACGGTTGCTGAGTCCGTCTACAAGATGGATATTGTAATAATCCCTTGTATAATTACGCACATCCTCTCTCAGAGCAACAGCCGCAGCAGAATCAATGGTCCTCTGCTGTGTATAGATTGATTTTGTATCCTTTGCACCATGAAGCTGACAGGCGTCACCAATGCCTTCAAAAAGGACAATGCCCTTGCCGTCTGCATCGGCAATTTCGATGCAGACCCCTGCATTGATAAAGTTTGATATTTCTTCAAGGGTATCACGGGTGATGCCTTTTTCTTCAATTGCGCCAACAACGCTGGTCATCATATGGCTGAGCTCATTCTGTGTTGAAGCGTAATACATCGGCTTGAACATAAGTACCGACATAATCCACATAAGCGCTATTACGCCCATATTTACAGCAAGAATAATAGCAATGAGCTTGGCTCTCATACTGCTTCTCATTTTTTAGTTCCTTTATTCTTTAGGTTCAAATTTATAGCCTACGCCCCATACTGTTTCAATGCAGTCGCGGTATTCTTTAAGGTGACTGCGGAGCATTTTGATGTGTGTGTCAACGGTTCTGTCTTCGCCGAAATAGTCGTAATTCCACACTTTAAGCAGAATTCTTTCTCGTGAAAGTGCCACACCCTTGTTCTGTACAAGGCATACCAGCAGGTCAAATTCTTTTGGTGTAACGTTGATATATTCACCCTTGATTTTAATTGAATGGCTTGGAACATCGATAACAAGATCACCGAAAATATATTTTTCGGTGTTTTCTGTAAGGTCTGGGTTTGCACGCATTGCAACAGCCTTAACCCTTGCCATAAGTTCCTTTGGAGAGAAAGGTTTTACAACATAGTCATCTGTGCCTGCCTCAAAGCCTGTGATTTTGTCGTATTCTTCACCTTTTGCAGAAAGAATGATAACAGGTGTTTTGAAACCTCTTGTACGCATTTCCTTAAGGCAGGTAATGCCGTCCATAAAAGGCATCATAACATCAAGTATAACAAGGTCTATATCTCCTTTTGTAACAATATTCAAAGCTTCAATGCCATCTTTGGCAAATTCGGTTTCATACCCTGCAACTGTAAGATACTGTCCGATAAGTTCGCGGATTTTAGGTTCGTCATCTACTACAAGAATTTTCATAAATATATCCTTCCTTTTCCGTTATTGAATTTATTTTACCATAAAAATTATAAATCTCATACTTTTTACATTATATATAATAAATCATATAAGTTACAGATTTGTGAAATTGTGAAAATTTGCCTGCGCTTTAAATAATACAAATCCTATCATAAACAAAACCGCCCGATTTTTGCAAATCAGACGGTTTTTTTAATTATTTTTTGTCTTTATTCTGACCGAATTTGTATTCTGTGCCGTTGATAAGACGTTTGATGTTTGTGCGGTGTGCCCATATAAGTGCCGCAGGGAAAACCACAGCAGCAACAAGGTTAGGCACCGAAACTGTCTGTGTGATATACACCTGACAGAGTGTCCAGATAATATAAGTCGGCGGTGCAATAATGCTGCCAAGGGAAACTATCTTTGTGCTGAAAACAATAACAAAGAAGATTGACAGTGCAATGAGCAGTGTAACCGGTGTAACTGCAATCATTGAACCCGCAATAACGCTTACACCTTTGCCGCCTTTAAAGCCGAAATAAAGCGGGAACATATGGCCGAGAAACGCACCAAGAACAGCAATGTAAAGGCCGATTTCCATCATAAGCTGGTTGGAATAGAAAATTTCCCTGCCAAACATTGTAAACGCATAACGCTCCATAAGTATCACCGGAGAATTTACAAACAGCAGTCTTGCGATAAGCACTGCAACGGTGCCTTTGAGCACATCGCCTGTGATGGTCAGGGCTGCAGCTTTTTTGCCGAAAGTACGCAGAACATTTGTCATGCCTGCGTTGCCGCTGCCAAAAGTTCTGATATCTTTTTTATAGATACCTTTACTTACGATAATTGAAAAAGAAAGAGAGCCGAGAAGATAAGATTCTATTGCAATAATAATCCACTTAATGTAAAACGGCATCAGCTGTCTCCTCTCTCACGGATAATAAGCTTGATTGGTGTACCTTCAAGACCGAACACTTCTCTTATCTGGTTTTCAATATATCTCTGATAGGAGAAATGGAACAGCTGTTTGCTGTTGCAGAATGCCACAAATGTTGGTGGTCTTGTACCAATCTGGGTCATATAGTAAATTTTGAGACGTTTGCCCTTGTCACTTGGTGGCTGTACACGCTGAACAGCACGTGCAAGGATATCGTTGAGAACACCTGTTGTTGTTCTGAAAGAGTTCTGGTCATCAACAAATTTGATGAGTTCAAAAAGTTTATCAAGTCTCTGACCTGTTTTTGCAGAGATAAAGATGATTGGCGCATAGGACATAAAGGAGAAATCTTCCATAAGCTTTTTGCGCATAATGTCCATTGTCTTATCGTCTTTTTCAACAGCGTCCCATTTGTTTACTGCAATGATACAAGCCTTGCCCTGTTCATGTGCAAAACCTGCAACTTTGGAGTCCTGTTCTGTAAAGCCAACTGTACCGTCAATCATAATTACACACACATTGCTGCGTTCAACTGCTGCAAGTGCACGCACAACAGAAAATCTTTCAACACCTTCATCAACATTGCCGCGTTTGCGCATACCTGCTGTATCTGTGAAGATAAATTTGCCGTGTTTGTTTTCCACATAACTGTCAACTGCGTCTCTTGTTGTACCGCTTTCATCACGTACAATCATTCTTTCTTCGCCGATGATTTTGTTTACAAGGCTGGATTTACCAACGTTAGGACGACCGATAACCGCAACACGGATTCTTTCGTCGTTATCTTCTTCCTCTTCTTCGTACTTGATGTATTTAAAGCATTCATCAAGCACGTCACCTGTACCGTGACCGTGTACGGAAGAAACAGGGAATGGTTCGCCAAGACCAAGTGAGTAGAAATCATAAATATCGTCAGAAACTTTACCAACGCTGTCACATTTGTTTACAACCAGTACAACCGGTTTGCCGCTTTTAAGCAGCATTGTTGCAACATCGTAGTCATTTGCTGTAACACCTGTGCGGATATCTGTAACAAACAGAATAACCTGTGCTGTGTCGATAGCAATCTGTGCCTGCTGACGGATGTGTTTGAACACACTTTCGTTGTCATTTGGTTCGATACCGCCTGTATCAACAAGCAGAAATTCTTTGTCAAGCCAGGTAGCTTCAGCATAGATTCTGTCACGGGTTACGCCCGGTGTGTCTTCAACAATGCTGATACGCTGACCTACAATTTTATTGAACAGTGTAGATTTGCCCACGTTTGGACGGCCTACAATCGCAATAATCGGTTTCGCCATACTTTACACCTCTTTCAAAATTCCTGACAGCAAATCATAGCCGTCGTTAGTATAAAATTCCACATTTGTGCTGAGTTCTTTTTCCAGCTGAGGCACCGTCATATCATCAAGGAAAATATCAGCATTGTCACTGAGAACATCCTTGCACAGACAAAGTCTGTCAGTTTTCAGGTTGCCTTTAAGCTGTTTCACAAGGTCTGTACCTGTCAGCAGACCTGTCACAGAAACATTTCCGCCAAAAAATTCATTTTTAACCTTGTGAACATATATCTTAACTTTATCTCCGTACTTTTCCATGGCTTTTTCTGCCGCAGAAACCATAACAGGATAAAAGCTTTCGCCTGTTGCAATGTCAACTTTAACTGCCTGTTTTGCAGTTTCGTTGTAATCCATATCGTCGGCAAAGTTGTCCATAAAGGTTCTGACCATACCAACGCCATTTTCTATCTGAGGGAAATCCTCATAATATTCTGCTGACGGGATTTCATAACCCGCATTGAGATAAAATTCATCAGAAAGATAGATAAGTCTTGTGCCGTGCTGAGTGTAGAAATCTGAAGTTGCTTTTTCCACAAGTGCAATAACCGCCTTTGCGTCTTCTCCGTCAAAGCTTTCTGCTTTCACAAGTCCGTCGCGGTATCTTGTAAGGCCGATAGGCACAATGGAAACCGACTGCACAGCAGGATAAAGGCTCTGCAGATCCTTTATTGTTCTTTCAAGTTCTGCGCCGTCATTTACACCTTTGCACAGAACAATCTGACAGTTCATTTTTATATCTGCTGCCGCAAATTCCTGCATTCTTTCCATAATTTCACAGGCACGTGGATTTTTCATCATCTGCACACGGAGTTCAGGGTTTGTTGCATGAACAGAGATGTTTATAGGTGAAATTCTCACCTTTTTGATGCGGTCAAATTCTTTCTGGGTAAGGTTTGTCAGTGTCACATAGTTGCCAAAAAGGAATGAAAGTCTTTCGTCATCGTCCTTGAAATACAATGTGTCGCGCATACCTTTTGGCAGCTGGTCAATAAAACAGAACATACATTTGTTTTTGCAGTGATGATGCTTGTCTATGAGATAAGTTTCAAACTCAAGACCCAGGGTATCATACTCTGCCTTGTTTTTAACCTTTACTGTTCTGCTTTCGCCATTTTGGGAAACAAGTTCGATATCAAGGTTTTTGTTAGCCTGATAAAACTGCAAGTCCAGCATATCGTTTATTTCTTCACCGTTTATTTTAACAAGGCTTTCCCCTGTTTTTATGCCGTATACATCAGCAACGGAGCCTTTTTCGACCCCTTTAATCAGTACAGCCATATAAACCTCCCCAATTTTATATTTTCAGCGCATATTACTTCAATTTAATAGTTTAACATATTTTATCAATAAATTCCATAAAAAACGCAAACTTTATGGCATTTTTTGCACATAAAATACTTTTTTACCACATTAAAAGCACCTTGTGCCATATATATCATTTTTTTGCGCTGTTTCTGCAGACAAAATAAAAAAGGGCAAGACTTTCGTCCTACCCTTAACACTTACTATTTGTTAATTAAGCTTCTTTTTTGATTACAGCTTTGCCTTTGTAGTAACCACAGCTTTTGCAAACTTTATGTGGAAGTGTTAATTCACCACACTGTGCACACTTAACAAATGATGGTGCAGTTAATTTCCATACGTTAGAACGTCTTTTGTCTCTTCTTGCTTTAGAAACTTTTCTCTTTGGTACTGCCATGCTTTAGCACCTCCTCTGATTATTCATCGTCTTGTAATAATTGTTTTAATATTAATAACCTAGGGTCAATCTGTTGTGACTGACAATTGCAGTTTTCCTCTTTTGGTCTGCCGCAATACTGACACAGACCCTGACAATCCTCCTTGCACACAAGTGCAACAGGGATTTCGAGGGATAATTCCTGCATAACAAGCTGTTTTACGTCAAGTGTGTTATCACTGCTTACAGGAAATTCGGGATCCGGTTGTGTGAGGATATCCGGTGTTACCACAAACTCCTGAGAGAAGTCGAATTCTCTGCTAAACAGCTTTAAACATCTTGCACAACTGCACTGGGCAGTTGCCAGCACTCTGAGCTTTACGAAGGTTTCGCCGTTGCCCTTTTTAAGTTCCACAACCGCTTTTACAGGGTCCTGGAAATGAGCATCGCAGCTGATTTCTTCATTGCTGAAATCAAATTCCAGCTCAAGCTGTTTATATTTTTCTTCCCCTTGGAATACTTTGCTGAGATTAACTAACATAAAGCACCTCTTTAGGTCACTTAATTATTATATAGACCTTTATCCTGTTTGTCAAGAATAATTTGCTTATATTTAAAGGTTTTTACACTAAATTAGTGCAGCAGACCTTTACTGAGGTCTGCTGCACAATTGATTTGTGTATGTACTGCAGATTAAACGTACTGTTTAAGTTCTTCAGGAAGTTCTGCTTCGTCTGCAGAAACTGTGAATACAACAAGTTTGTCTTCTGCCAATGGTTTGATTTTTTCTACCAATTCAGCAAAGTCTTCCATGTCGTGTTCAAGAACTTTGAGGATACCGTCAACATAAATCTGTTCGATATCGTAGTTGCTTGCACATACGCCAGCAAAGAAGCCGTAGAAACGTTTGCAGCCTTTGATTTTGAATTCATCAACGTCAATAAGACGAACGCTTGTAGGAATGTTGTGTGTGAGCTGCATGCCTTTTTCGATGCATACGATGTTGCCTTTTACTTCTGCCAAGTTAGCGTTGATCATGTCAACCATAACTTTTGTTTTACCGGTACCTTTATTACCAACAATTAATTTAATCATAATCGGAATCCTCCTATATTTAACGCTTACGCGCTTATTCACCTAATTTTTTGAGAAGTTCTTCTCTGTGTTCTTCGTAACCAGGTTTGCCGAGAAGTGCAAACATGTTTACTTTGTAATCTTCAACGCCAGGCTGGTTAAATGGGTTTACACCAAGCATATAACCGCTGATTGCACATGCTTTTTCGAAGAAG
>JAZOTI010000092.1:0-2296 GCA_045657565.1 Oscillospiraceae bacterium
CTTGATAAACCTCTGGTTTACTACACACTTGCAGCGGCTTTTGACTTTAAAGAAAGAGTTAAAGACGCACAGGTGGATATCTGTCTCAACACCGACAGCGAAGACCTTATAAAACTTGTTGGCGAAAAATATCCTGAAACATGGATTATTCTCCGCCCTGAAGAACTTTGCGGCGATGTTGTGCCAAAAATGGCAGTGTTCCAGCATTCCCTCAGCTATATGGAACGCACACAGCGTGTGTCCTACGATTATCTTATCGACCTTGATATCACAAGCCCGCTCCGACAGATTGAAGACGTTCTCGGTATCTACGAAATGAAACTCAACAATCCTCAGGCAGGTCTTGTGTTCAGTGGCTGCCCAAGCCGCAGAAACCCATATTTCAATATGGTTAAGGAAGAAAAAGACGGCAGCGTGACAAAGGTTATCGAAAGTCCGTTCACAGCACGTCAGCAGGCACCTGCAATTTATGACCTCAATGCATCAATGTATGTTTTTGACACAGAGTTTCTGCGTACCAACACAACAGGTATCCTCTGGGAAACAACCTGTATGATTTATCTTATGAAAGATACAGCAGTGCTGGATATCGACAGCGAAGAAGACTTTGAAATGATGCAGCTTATCGGCGGTTATCTTTTCACAAATGTTGAAGGCTTCAAAGCAGTAAGAGATAAAATCAGATAATATATTATTGAAAAAATACCCCCGCAGGCAGATGCCCGCGGGGGTATGCTTTTTATTGATTGACTTTAAGGTTATTTGCCAACAGCTTAAAGTTATGGCAATATATTACATAAGTTTGAGGAACAATTCCTTGATTTCTTCAACAGATGTATCTCTTGGGTTACCAGGACGACAAGCATCTGCAAATGCGCTTTCAGCAAGGAAGTCAAGGTCTTCAGGTTTAACAATTTCTTTAAGGTCTGCAGGAATACCAACATCAGCAGAAAGTTTTTTAACAGCTTCAACTGCTGCAGCACGGTATTCTTCAACTGTCATTGTTTCAGTGCCTTCAACACCCATAGCTTTTGCGATGTCTCTGTATTTTTCGCCTGTAGCAGGTGCATTGTATTCCATAACTGTTGGCAGCAATATAGCATTTGCAACACCATGTGGTGTGTCATACATAGCGCCAAGTGTGTGTGCCATGGAGTGAACAATACCCAGACCAACGTTGGAGAAGCCCATACCTGCAATGTACTGGCCGAGAGCCATGCCTTCTCTGCCTTCATCTGTATTTTCAACAGCACCGCGGAGGGAGCGTGCAATAATTTCTACAGATTTGATGTGGAACATATCGCTGAGTTCCCATGCACCTTTTGTGATATAGCCTTCAATAGCGTGTGTAAGTGCGTCCATACCTGTAGCAGCTGTAAGTGATTTTGGCATGGAAGCCATCATGTCAGGGTCAACAATTGCAACAACAGGAATGTCGTTAGGGTCAACACAAACCATTTTTTTGTTGTTTTCAACGTCTGTGATTACATAGTTGATTGTAACTTCAGCAGCTGTACCTGCAGTTGTAGCAACAGCAATGATTGGTACGCAAGGATTTTTTGTTGGTGCAACGCCTTCGAGGGAGCGCACATCAGCATATTCAGGGTTTGTTACAATAATGCCGATAGCTTTTGCTGTGTCCATTGGGCTGCCGCCGCCAACAGCAATAATATAGTCAGCACCGCTTGCTTTGAATTTTTCAACACCAGTCTGAACGTTTTCGATTGTTGGGTTTGGTTTGATGTTGGAGTAAACTTCGTATGCAAGACCTGCACCGTCAAGAAGGTCTGTAACTTTTGTAACTACGTTAAATTTGATAAGGTCAGGGTCTGTGCAGAGAAAAGCTTTTTTAAAGCCTCTGCGTTTTGCTTCGTCTACAATTGCATTTACAGCGCCTTTGCCGTGGTAGGAAGTTTCGTTAAGAATAAATCTGTTTGCCATGGTAATTCTCCTTATATTATTTGTCGGGGTAAAAGCAGGGGAAATCCTGCTTTTATCTGTAATTTTATTAAACCATATAATTGTTAAAAATTCAACAATATCGCACGGAAGAAAAGGGATTATATAATAATGGTAGTATTGTTGATATACGTAAAAATATGTAAAAATAAAACTTATATTTATCAAAAAAATATCTTGACTTAGCATCAGTTTTGAGATAAAATATATTGTACGTTACATGCGGATGTGGCGGAATAGGCAGACGCGCTAGATTCAGGTTCTAGTGACAGCAATGTCGTGTGGGTTCAAGTCCCTTCATCCGCACCAAAAAGTGGCTATTTTAGCCACTTTTTTT
>JAZOTI010000093.1:0-10142 GCA_045657565.1 Oscillospiraceae bacterium
GGTTAAAGCTCTTGCTGACGAAGTTGACTTTATGGTTGACAAAGAACTCGGCAAACAGCCTGCAAGTGTAGAAGGCTATGAAAGCAAAAACTGGATTTTGCTGGACTACGAAACAGTTATTGTTCACGTTTTCCACCCACAGGCAAGAGAATACTACGATCTTGACAAACTCTGGGCAGACGGCACAGAAATTGAATTTGATCTTACAGAAAACTAATTCTGTATCATAATCTGTAAATAATTACCACACTCAAAGCACGGCTGTAACAGGCTGTGCTTTGGGCGGGTTATAAGGGGATAGAATATATTATGAAAGATTACAATTTTTCTGCCATAGAAAAGAAATGGCAAAAAATCTGGGATGACGAAAAGACATTTGCAGCTAAAAATGACTACACAATGCCAAAATTCTACGGACTTGTAGAATTTCCATATCCATCCGGTGCAGGTCTTCACGTAGGTCACCCACGTTCCTACACAGCAATGGACATCATCTCCAGACAGAAACGTCTTGATGGCTACAACGTTATGTATACAATGGGCTGGGATGCTTTTGGTCTTCCAACAGAAAACTTTGCGATGAAACATCACATTCATCCTGAAATTGTTACAAAAAACAATGTGGCACGCTTTAAACAGCAGCTTAAAATGCTTGGTCTTTCCTTTGACTGGGACCGCGAAATCAACACAACAGACAAAGACTACTACAAATGGACACAGTGGATCTTTATCCAGCTTTACAAACAGGGCCTTGCTTATAAAAAGGAAATGAATGTAAACTGGTGCACAAACTGTAAAGTTGTTCTTGCAAACGAAGAAGTTGTAAACGGCGTATGTGAACGCTGCAACAGCGAAGTTGTAAGAAAAGTAAAAAGCCAGTGGGTTCTCAAAATCACAGAATATGCTGACAAACTCATCGATGGTCTTGATGATGTAAACTTTATCGACCGCGTTGTTGCACAGCAGAAAAACTGGATTGGCCGTTCCACAGGTGCACAGGTTCGTTTCAAAACAACTCAGGGTGATGAAATTGAAATCTACACAACAAGACCTGACACACTTTTTGGTGCTACATACATGGTTATGGCACCTGAACACACTCTTGTTGAAAAATGGAAAGATGCTCTGGAAAACTACGATGAAATCGTGGCTTACCGCGAAGCAGCTGCAAAAAAATCCGACCTTGAAAGAACAGAACTTGCTAAAGACAAAACAGGTGTTGCACTTAAAGGTGTTAAAGGCATCAACCCTGTAAACGGCAAGGAAATCACAATCTTTGTTTCTGACTATGTTCTTGCAACATACGGCACAGGTGCAATTATGGCTGTTCCGGGCCACGACACACGTGACTGGGAATTTGCAACAAAATTCGACCTTCCAATCATCGAAGTTGTAAAAGGCGGCGATGTTACAAAAGAAGCATTCACAGACTGCGAAACAGGCGTTATGGTAAACAGCGGTTTCCTTGACGGCCTCACAGTTGAAGAAGCTAAAGTTAAAATCATCGAATGGCTTAAAGAAGAAGGCATCGGTGAAAGCAAAACAAACTACAAACTCCGTGACTGGATTTTCTCCCGTCAGAGATACTGGGGCGAACCAATCCCAATGATCTACTGCCCTGAATGTGGCTGGGAACCTGTTCCTGAAGATCAGCTTCCACTTGTTCTTCCTGAACTTATGGACTTTGAACCAACAGGCGAAGGTGAAAGCCCATTGGCACGTCTTACAGACTGGGTGAATACAACATGTCCAAAATGCGGCGGTCCTGCAAAACGCGAAACAGACACAATGCCACAGTGGGCAGGTTCTTCCTGGTACTTCCTGCGCTATATCGACCCTAAAAACGATAAAGCACTTGCAAGCAACGAAGCAATGAACTACTGGATGCCAGTTGACTGGTACAACGGCGGTATGGAACACACAACACTCCATCTGCTTTACAGCCGTTTCTGGCATAAATTCCTTTACGACATCGGTGCTGTTACATGTCCTGAACCATACGCAAAACGTACAAGCCATGGTATGATTCTTGGCGAAACAGGCGAAAAAATGTCCAAATCCCGTGGTAACGTAGTAAACCCTGATGATATCGTAAACGAATACGGCGCAGACACAATGCGTATGTACGAAATGTTTATGGGTGACTTTGAAAAAGCTGCTCCTTGGAGCCAGAGCTCAATCAAAGGCTGCAAACGTTTCCTTGATAAAATCTGGAACCTCCAGGAAATTGTTGTTGACGGCGAAGAATATACTTCTGATATGGAAGTGCCTTTCAACAAAACAATCAAAAAGGTTACAGAAGATATCCAGAACCTTGGTTTCAACACAGCTATCGCTGCAATGATGGCTTTGCTCAACGAAATCGGTGCTAAAAAATCCATCAACAAAGCTGAATACAGAACTCTCCTTGTTCTCCTCAACCCATTTGCTCCACATATCACAGAAGAAATCTGGGAAAATATGGGCTTTGACGGTCAGATTGCTCACGCACAGTGGCCAAAATTTGACGAAGCAAAATGCGTTGAAGCAACAGTGGAAGTTCCTGTACAGATTAACGGCAAAATCAGAGCAAGAATCAACATCGCTCTCGACCTTTCAAAAGATGATATGCTGGCAGCTGCAATGGCAAACGATGCTATCAAAACAGCAACAGAAGGCAAGACAGTTGTTAAAACAATCTGCGTGCCAAACAAACTGGTAAACATCGTTGTAAAATAAGTTGTAAAAAGCAAAAATAATTGTTGACAACAGCATACGAAATCTGTATAATTGTTTTGTGATGTTTAAATTGGTTAAACAAATCTAAGCAAAAAAGCGTAAGGGAGTGAAAATAAATGTCCGAAATCAGAGTTAAAGATAACGAATCCTTGGATTCAGCACTTCGTCGCTTTAAGCGTTCATGTGCAAAATCTGGCGTTCTTGCAGAAGTTCGCAAACGTGAACACTACGAAAAACCTTCTGTAAAACGTAAGAAAAAAGCTGAAGCAGCTCGCAAACGTAAATACAAATAATTTGTAAGACTAAAGCCGACCTTTATGGTCGGCTTTTTGTTTTTGATATAGTATTGGCAGAACAAAGACTTTCACGGCCAAACCTTATGCAAAATGGTATCTTGCAGTAAATGTGCAGAAATAGTATTATAACAGTAAGGAAAAACAGAAAAGGAGTCTGTTATGAAATATATCGATTTTCACTGTGATACCCTGTGCAGAACGTTCAGCACACAGGATAAAAATTTTTATGACCGTCCTGAGTTTATGGTGGATATAAAACGTCTCAAAGAGGCAAAAACCATTGCACAGTTTTTTGCTATCTATATGCCGCCGGTTGAATGGATGCATAAAGTAAGACCTGATTATACAGATGATATGTATATAGACCAATTGTATGCAAATCTTTGCGACGCAATTGCACAGTATCCTGATGATATTGCCCTTGCAAAATGCTATAAGGATATGAAGATAAACGAGAAAAAGGGCAAAGTCTCTGCTTTTCTCACCCTTGAAGATGGCAGAAGTGTTGACGGCAGTTTTGAGAAATTTGACAGATATTATGATATGGGCGTGAGGCTTGTGTCGCTTACCCATAACTACGAAAACTGTTTCGGTTTTCCAAACAGTACCGATAAAAATATTATGAATTCAGGCCTTAAGGAGTTTGGCAAACAGGCAGTTGAATATATGAATGACAAGGGAATTATAATCGACGTTTCCCATCTTTCCGACGGAGGTTTCCGGGATATAATGGAACTTTCCCGCAAGCCTGTGGTGGCATCCCATTCCTGTGCCCGGGCACTTACACCGCACCAGAGAAACCTTACTGATGATATGATAAAATCAATGGCGGACAAAGGCGGTGTTTGCGGCATAAACCTTTGCCCTATGTTTGTTGCAAAGGACGGCGCTTCTGCAAACGAAAGCAAACTGGAAGATGTTGTGCGCCATATTATGCACCTTTACAATAAAGGAGGCAGCGATTTTGTGGCAATCGGCACCGATTTTGACGGCATAAGCGGTAAACTGGATATATCCAATCCATTGGAAGTAAACAAAATATACGAAGCGCTGAAAAAAGAGAAAATCAGCTTCTATGATATGGAAAAAATAATGTGGATAAATGCCGACAGAGTTATCAGGGAAAATCTCAACAGATAACAAAAGTCGGATACAGCAGAAATCTGTTTTCTGAAAATATGATATGCAGGATTATATGTATAATTAAAGGAGAATATTATGAAAAAACCTGTTATTGCACTTACACCTTTGTGGGATAAAAAAATGAACAGCTACTGGATGCTGCCGGGATATATGGACCTCATAATCAAAAGCGGGGGTATACCTGTTATGTTGTCTTTCAGTGATGATGAAGAATCAATAAAAGAAATTGCTGACCGTTTTGATGGTTTTGTGTTCACAGGCGGTGACGATATTGCACCTGAAAGATACGGACAGGAAAAAATTGAACAGTGCGGTGAAGAATGCGTTCAGCGCGACAGCCTTGAATTTGCACTTTTCAAAGAAGTTATAAAAACAGACAAGCCTGTTCTGGGCATCTGCCGCGGAATGCAGTTTTTGAATGTGGCACTTGGCGGCACACTTTATCAGGACCTGCCTGCACAGCGTACAGGTGATGTAAACCACAGACAGCCTGCACCTTTTGATGCCCTTACACACAGTGTAACAGTGGAAAAGGACACTTTGCTGCATGGTATTACAGGGGAAGAAAAGCTTATGGTAAACACATTGCACCACCAGGCAGTGGACAAAGTTGCACCTTGTCTGATGCCTTGTGCAACAGCGGAAGATGGCCTTGTAGAAGCTGTTTATAACCCTCAAAAAGCCTTTTTGCTGGGGGTTCAGTGGCACCCTGAAATGATTTTCCCTCACGAGGAAAACAGCCTTAAAATCGGCAAAGCATTTGTGGATGCCTGTGCAAAATAAAGCCTGCGGTTAACTGAATATTATACATAAAAAATGTCATTCTGAGAGTAAGTGGAAAATCTCATTGTTCAATTGAACAGAGAGATTCTTTGTCACATACATTCTTCAGAATGACATTTCGTTTTTATAAAATTATTTATCTTTTTTAAAAATAATAAATTTACTGAGGAAATAGTTGGAAACAATAACCACAATCTGTCCCACAATCTTTGTCAGGATTACACCGATACCGAGAATATCGATAAACAGCCATATAATTGCGTTTTCCATCCACAGGGTTAAAAATCTGCCTGCGGCAAAGGAGAAAATTTCTCTCACGATACCTTTAAAAGTGTGGCTTTTTTCGGTGAACACCCAGGTTCTGTTGGTTATGTATGCAAATGCAACACAGATAACCCAGGAGATATTGTTTGCGGTGATTTCGCCAAGGTTAAGCCAGTAAACGCCTATGGCGAAAAGTATAAGGGCAAGAAAAAACGTACATCCGCCAAAAAACAGATACAGCAAGCCTTCCTTGTATTTTTTATAGAAAGGATTGAAGATGTTTATAAGGGGAAGTTCCATAATTTTGTCAAAAATATCCTTTTTCTGTTCCATTTTATCTCCTTATATAATTTCTGCGTCCATACGCTGACCGTTTACTGCGGTAAGCTTTACATTTACAATGTCGCCGCCTGCAAGATGAGCGGAGTTTTTTACAATAACAGGGATATATCTGCTTGTGTACGCTGTCCAGTTACCGTCAGGCAGCTGCTGTTCAAGAAGTGCTGTGTCTTCAAAACCGATAAAGCTTTCCATAACTTTTATTCTTGTCTGTTCGCTTTTAAATGTCAGGGTGCGGTTTCTTTCGCTCTTTACATCGTTTGGAAGCTGGTCTGGCATATCATAGGCAACGGTGCCTTTTCTTGGTGAAAAACTGAATGCATGTACCTTTAAAAATCCGCATTTCTGCACATAGTCAACACTTTCGATAAAGTCTTTTTCTGTTTCTCCAGGGAAGCCTACAATAATGTCTGTGGTGAACACAGGACGGTCAAAAAGCTCTCTGAGACGGTTCATCATTGCGGTGTAAAGGTTGGTGTCGTAAAGGCGGTTCATGGATTTTAAAGTCTTGTCACAGCCACTCTGCAGAGAGAGATGGAAATGAGGACAGAATTTTTTGACTTTGCTCATTCTCACAAGCATTTCATCGGTGAAAAGGTCAAGCTCCAGACTGCCGAAACGGATGCGGTGAACATCGGGAATCTGTGCAACGGCTTCAATAACATCGCACACATTTGTGCCGTTGTCCTGTCCGTAGCAGGAGATGTTAACCCCGGTAAGCACAATTTCCTTGTGTCCCAATGCGGCAAGTTTTTCCGCCTGTGCCACAATGCTTTCCACACTGCGGCTGCGCACGCGCCCCCTTGCTTTTGGGATAATGCAGTATGCACAGCTGCGGTTGCAGCCGTCCTGAATTTTCAAAAATGCGCGGGTGTGCATTGTGTCTGCACCTTCTGCCATTTCCTCAAATTTATCGTCCTCACCGTGAGGTTTAATATCCACAATACGCTGTTTTTCTGCCATAAACTGCTGCACAAGGTTATAAACCTGACCTTTGCCCTTGCTGCCGATGATAATATCGGCTTCGTTTACTGCAACTGCCTTTTCAGGAAAGGCCTGCGGCATACATCCGCAAAGTACAACAACAGCGTCAGGATTCTGTTTTTTTGCACGGCGAATCCACTGTATGCTTTTTTTGTCACCGCTTAAAGTTACAGTGCAGCTGTTTACAATATAAACATCGCTTACTTCCTTATCGGTGGCAATTTCCCAGTCGTTTGTGGAAAATATATTCATCATAGCTGCGGTTTCCTGCTGGTTAACCTTACAGCCTAAAGTGAAAAAACAAACTTTCATTTAAACCTTCCTTATAAAATTTAAATTCTAAATAAATATTTTATCATATCTACAGATAAATCTCAACATTTGCAAAGGATATAATATTTGCAGATTTTACCACATAAATATATACAGAAGTATAAATAAAGGTGGTAAATTATGAGAAAAATAACAGCTTTGTTTTTGACGACAGTGTTAATGTGCTGCTTTGCTTTTCCTGTGTACGCATCGGAAATTTCACGGGACCTGCCTGTGTGGGATTATATTGAGGAAATCCCTGTGGAATTTTACGAAAAAACCGAACCTGCAAGTGCGGCAGCCATTGTCAACAGCGACAGTTTTGTGGACAAAACCGCAAATGAAACCAACTTTGATGTACCCTGCAGGGCAGCACTGCTTATGGACGAAACAACAGGGCAGGTGCTGTATGCCAAAAATGCTGATATACAGATGCCCATAGCCTCTATAACCAAGGTTATGACAATGCTTCTTGTGTTTGAGGCCCTTGACGAAGGCAAAATAAAAATGCAGGACACGGTACCGATAACGGCACACGCTTTTTCAATGGGCGGCAGTCAGATATGGCTGGAACCGGGTGAAATATTTACGGTTGATGAACTGCTGAAAGCAGTGGCGGTATCCAGCGCAAACGATGCAGCGGTGGCACTTGCGGAATATGTGGGCGGCAGCGAAAGTGTATTCTGCGATATGATGAACCGCCGGGCACAACAGCTTGGAATGGAAAACACTCATTTTGTAAACGCCTGCGGGCTTGATGCCGAAGGTCATCTTTCCACTGCTCACGATGTGGCGATTATGAGTCGTGAACTTATGAAACACGAAAAGGTGTTTGATTACACTACAATATGGATGGATTATCTGCGGGATGGTACAACCCAGCTTGTAAACACCAACAAAATGCTGCACACTTATACAGGTACAACAGGGCTTAAAACAGGCACTACAAGCAAGGCCGGGGTGTGTATATCGGCAACAGCGAAACGGCAGGATTTGTCTCTTGTTGCGGTGGTGCTGGGCTCTGACAGTTCGGGCGAAAGGTTTGATGCGGCAAAAAAACTGCTGGATTTTGGCTTCTCCAACTTTGAAAGCAGACCCTTCCCCAAAAAAGAGGAATATCCTCAGGAGGTAAAAGTTAAGTTAAGTGATAAAAAAAGCGTAAGACTTGTCTACACTCTGCCGGAAAACCTGCTGTTTATCAAAGGCGGGGCAAAACAGCTGGAAAGCCGAATAACTTTGCCGGAATATATTGAAGCACCTTTGTCAAAAGGAACCAAAATAGGCACTGTTGGGCTGTATTCAGGCGGTGAAAAGATAAAGGAATATTACATTGAAACAGCGGAGGATGTGCAGAAACTGGACTTTAAAAAAATGCTGGAAATTATCGCCAGAACAGCGGCACAAATGTAATGGTAAATGTGGACGGAAATAGCATAGGTTATTGACAGTTTTTTGGCAATAATGTATACTATTCATATAAATAAAAGAGAATATTCAGTTAACCACTTTCGATCTTAAAGAGGTACATAATTATGGCTGTAAAATTTCAGGGAAAATACCTTGATGGCTTTGTAAAGCCACATGAATTTGATTATGTAAGCAAAGAGGTTGAGCTGTGTCACGAAGTACTTCACCAGAAATCCGGTGCAGGTAACGATTTTTTGGGCTGGCTCAATCTTCCTTTTGATTATGATAAAGAAGAATTTGAACGCATCAAAAAAGCTGCGGAAAAAATCCGCAATGACAGCGAAGTGCTTGTAGTTATCGGTATCGGCGGTTCATACCTCGGTGCAAGAGCTGCAATCGAATTCCTCGGCTCCCCATTCTACAACAATCTGGATTCCAATAAACTTAAAATCTACTTTGTTGGCAACAACATTTCCGGTTCCTATCTCAACCATGTTCTTGCAATGTGTAAAGATAAGGAAATGTCTGTAAACGTAATTTCCAAATCCGGCACAACAACTGAAAGTGCAATTGCATTCAGAGTGTTCAAGGAACTTATGGAAGAAAAATACGGCAAGGAAGGCGCAAAAGAACGTATCTATGCTACAACAGACAAAGCACGCGGTACACTCAAAAGCCTCTCCGACACCGAAGGTTATGAAACATTTGTTATTCCTGATGATGTTGGCGGCAGATTCTCCGTGCTTACAGCAGTAGGTCTTCTTCCAATTGCAGCAGCAGGCTATGACATTGACAAAATGATGGCAGGCGCACAGAAAGCCTGTGAAGACTTTGCACAGCCGGGTGAACACAACGACTGTTACAAATATGCAGCAGCAAGAAACATTCTTTACCGCAAAGGCAAAGTTACAGAAATTATGGCCTGTTATGAACCTAACTGGCAAATGATGAACGAATGGTACAAACAGCTTTACGGCGAAAGCGAAGGCAAAGACCAGAAAGGCATCTTCCCAGCAAGTGTTGTTCTTTCTACAGATCTTCACTCAATGGGTCAGTTTATTCAGGACGGTACACGCAACCTGTTCGAAACAGTTGTTTCTTTCAAAAATGCAGGTGAAGACTATTATGTAAAAGCTGACGAAAACAACTTTGACGGTCTTAACTTCCTTGCAAACCAGCCAATGAGTGAAATCAACAAAAAGGCTATGCAGGGCACAATCCTTGCACACGTTTCCGGCGGTGTTCCTAACATTGTTCTGGAAGTTGACGCAATGGATGAAGAAAACTTCGGTTACATTGTATACTTCTTCGAAAAAGCATGTGCTATCAGCGGTTATATGCTGGGTGTAAACCCATTCAACCAGCCTGGCGTTGAAGATTACAAGGTTAACATGTTTGCACTTCTCGGCAAACCTGGCTACGAAGCACACAGAGAAGAATTACTTAAAAAAATTGGTGAATAATGCGCTAAGGCGTTAAATATAAGGAGGATCCCGCTATGATTAAATTGATAGTTGGTAATAAAGGTACAGGTAAAACAAAAGTTATGGTTGACATGATCAACGAAAACTTGGCACAGGTTAAAGGTAACATTGTTTGCATCGAAAAAGGTATGCAGACAAACCACAGCATCCCTACAAGCGTTCGTCTTATCGATGTAGATGAATACAAAATCAAAGGCTGCAAACGCTTCTACGGCTTCTTCGCAGGCATCTGCGCAAGCAACTACGATATCGAACAGATTTATGTTGACGGTATCCTCAAAGTTCTTGAACACGACATGGAAGACTTCGCAGAACTTATCGAAAAAATTGCACCACTTGCTGAAGACAAACTGGTTGTATTCACAGTTTCTGCTGAAGAAAACGAACTTCCTGAAGAACTTAAAAAATACCT
>JAZOTI010000094.1:0-9569 GCA_045657565.1 Oscillospiraceae bacterium
AAATACTTGTCTGGAGACGGACCGGGAAGATAGGAAGGTGCTGGCACTTTTCTTTTATATATTCTCCTTTAGCTCAGTCGGTAGAGCGGCGGACTGTTAATCCGTAGGTCGTTGGTTCAAGTCCAACAAGGAGAGCCAAAACAAAAGGACATCCATTCGGGTGTCCTTTTTGTTTTAGTTTTATTTATTCGATTTGAACCACCGACTTATGTCTGTACATCCAACCTTGGCGGACTTTAATCTGGGAAGGAGCCGACCGCCGCCGGTGGCGGAGTAAGGGAGGCGGATGACAGAATGACACACGAGCGGACAAGGCTGCGCCCAAGCTGCCGCAGTACGCGACGATTTGTCATTCCGTATGGTCGTTACCAGATGATGTTTACAGTTTAATCGTTTAACTAAAAATATATTATATCGTTGGTTCAAGTCCAACAAGGAGAGCCAAAAAGAAAGCAGGTCAAATGACCTGCTTTTCTTTTTTATATTTTTATAAAAGTTTAATTAAACTGAAATTGCTGTGATTTTAGAAAAAATTACAATTCATTCACCAATTTACCGCAGATATGTTCAGGAACAAGTTTCAGCAGCAATGTTCTGTGGGCACTTGCGGCAATTTCCTTTTGGGCATATCCGTCACCGCAAGGGAATTTTTCGCACAGGCGGGTGGATATATCAATGATTTTATCCATCTCATTTATGATTTCAATTTTGCCGAAAACAATAACACTTTTTACATTATAAAACCATTCACCATCATTTTTATAGCCCTGATCATAACAGCAGAAGGATACCTTACTGTGTTTTTGCAGACTTTCAAGCCGATGACCTATATTGCCGCAATGGAAATAAATGTTGCCGTCAGTTTCATCATAAAAATGATTCATCGGTGTGCCATAAGGGTAATCGTTGTCTCCCAGAACGGAAAGCACACCACGGGTTTCTTTGATAAGAACATTTATGCATTCTTCGTTGGGAAGTTGTTTGTGTTTGCGAACAAGTTCTCTGAACATAATTTTCTCCTTAAAAATCAGTTAAGATCGGACATGATTTTGTCAGCAATGTCAAGACAGAGAGATGCAGCTTCGTCAATTGTGTTTTTGAATTCTTCTGCACCGCCTTCAATACTGTCAGAAACACTTTTGATAAGCAGGCAAGGAACATTATTACGATTGCATGTGAGAACAATGCCTGCAGCTTCCATTTCGCAGATTTTTGCGCCGAACTGTTTGTTCAGATTGATTTTTGCCTGTGGGTCTGCCACAAATTTATCTGCAGAAGCACAGATAACAGGCATAAGTTCAGGGTTGATTGCGATTGCTTTTTCCATGAGTGTTTTATCTGTTGGGATATAAACTGTAGGATATTCAGCATATCTGCCTACTTCCCAGTTGTCAATTGCGCTTGTGTCAAAGTCATAGTGAACAACTTTTTCCACAACACATGTTTTGGTTTTGCTCATTTCAGGGGTGAGACCGCCAACAACACCAAAGTTGATAATCATATCAACCTTGTATTCGCAGATTAAGAACTGTGCACAGCCTGCAGCAGCAATTTCGCCTGCGCCACAGCTTGCAATAACAAGATTATATTTGTCGGTTTTATATTCAAGCACACGGTAGCCTGCGATGTTTTTTTCGCAAAGCTGGTCACCATATCTGTCAAGAACAGCCTTGATTTCAACCGCTACAATCATACCAATAGTTTTCATAGACAATACCTCGATATTTATTTTATATAGTACAATATTAACATATTGTTGCGGCAAGGGCAAGCAGCAGAAATATCAATAAAAATATTTATCACAAAAAGGCAGAGGGTTACTGTAAAGTAACCCTCTGTTTTATTTTTTAGTCGTTTTCGTTGAGCCATTCCAGCATCATTTTAACATATCTTTCGTTGTCTTCTACAAAGCAGGTGTGACGGCAGCCAACAAAAAGTTCCCAGCGGGAGTTTGGAATTTCATCATACATTGTTTTTGCAACAAGAGGAGTGCAGATATCATCGGTGCCGCTTACAATAAGGCTTGGCACTTTGATGTCCTTGAGAGTATGAGTGTATTCAAAATCCCTGAGTGTGCCGGATGGTGTATATTCGTTTGGACCCCAGCCCACAAGATAAGCTTCTCTGCCGCTCTTTTTAGGTCTTCTGATGCATTCAGGTGCGTCAGGACCCGGTTTGCCTGCAATATGGCGTTCAGCAAAATGGCGGTCAGCTTCCAGATATTCAGGACGGGTAAAGTCATTGTGTTCTTCTGCCCAGCGGATAGCATCCTGGTCTTCCTGACTCATAAATTTGATGTTGCGGTGCTGTTCTGCAGCCCAAAGACTTGATGAACAGTGACCGCTGGAGATAATAAGGGATTTTACACCTTCAGGTTTTTTATCTGCCATATATGCGATTTCCAGCATACCACCCCAGGACTGGCCAAGGAGATGAACTTCTTTGAGACCAAGGTGTTCACGGATTGCAACAAGTTCTTCCTGCCATACTTCGTTGGTGAAAAGTTCAGGATGTCCTTCTATGTAGGAATTGCCACAGCCAATCTGGTCATAGCTGATAATCTGTCTGCCGTCTTCAGCAAGACAGTCAAGAACTTCAAAATAGTTGTGGGTGGAACCAGGACCACCGTGGAGACACAGCAAAGGTGCTTTGCCTGGAGTTGCTTCGCCAACAATGCGATAATAGGTCTGAAAGCCTTTAAAAGGCATATATCCTTCAGTAATTTTCATGTTAGTGCTCCTTTTATAAGCTGTTTTGATTTCGGCGTATAATCATATGTTCAATTAATTTTGTAAAATGCAGACATATTGTAATTATGCCGAATTTTGTGTATAAAGCAATCTGACAGAATTGCTGTTTGGGCAAATGCTGTCAGACTGTATGTGTTTTAATAACAGAAAGCGGATTAAATTTTGTAAACCCAGTTTTCTTTTCTTGGTTTAGGTTCTTTTACAGGACCGTCAGGATAACCGATTACGCAGTTGCCCACGCCTTCCCATTCGCCTTCAATGCCAAGAGAAGCAAGAATTGCCTTGCCTTCTTCGCTTTCAAAAACCTGTTTTGCGCGGTGAATCCAGCAGCTTCCCACACCAAGGGAGTGTGCTGCAAGCATAAGGTTGCCCATTACAAGGCTGCCGTCATAAACATATGTTGGCACACTTTTATCTGCAAGTGCAATAAGCACAACAGGTGCATTGTAGAATGGGTCGCTGTCACTGCCCATAACTGCCGCATTAAGGCGGGAAAGTTTATCTCTTGTTTCTTTGTCGGTAACAGCAATAATCATACCTGCCTGTACGCCTCTGCCGTTTGCTGCCCAGGTGCCAGCTTCGCAAATCTGGTCAATGATTTCCATTGGAACCATGTCATCTTTGAATTTTTTGCAGCTTCTGCGTTCTTTTATAGCTTTAAGTACGTCGTTCATAACTGTTTTCCTTTCGTTATTTAGATATTTTATATATTCAGTTTATCACAGCAGTAGGGAGATATCAATAAATCACAGCTTAAATGTTAAAAATCCAGACCGTTTTCTTTTGCGGCATTGCGGATTACAGCACCGTCAAAGTCATCGGTGCAGAAAAGAGGGATAAGTTCCAGCGGCGCAGAAACTTCAATCCACTGACCGCCTTCATACTGTGTGTTTGTCCAAACATCTGTCCACATTTTACCCTGCGGCAGATAAACCTTGCGGCTGCGGGCATTGTAGTCGCTTACAGGACATACAAGCAGTTTTTCGCCGAACATATAGCTGTCTTCTATATCCCAGGCTGTTTTGTCATCAGGGAAATCATAGAACAATGGTCTCATAACCGCATCGCCGTCTGTGTGGGCAGCTGTCATAAGTTCTTTTATATAAGGTTTAAGTGCTTCACGCACAAAGAGATAAGGCTTGAGAATATTGTAAACTTCTTCGCCAAAGCTCCATACTTCGTTTGGCGCACCTGTGCCGCAGCACCCGCCGCCGATGATATCGGTGCCCGGGGTTAATGGTCTGCGGTTGCCGTGGAGACGCATAACAGGGCAGAAGGTACCGTACTGGAACCATCTCACCAGCAGTTCGCGGAATTCAGGGTCTTCGCCGTTGCCGCCTGAGAAACCGCCAATATCGGTTGTCCACCAAGGGATACCGCTTATTGCCATATTAAGCCCTGCGCAAATCTGTTGTTTGAAGCTTTCGAAGCTGGAGTGTACATCCCCTGACCACACAAGGGTGCCGAATTTCTGACTGCCTGCCCAGGCACAGCGGATAAGGTTAAGGATATCGGTTTCCCCTTGGGCTTTTCTGCCTTCGTAGAAGCCCTGTGCATAACACAGCGGATAAAGGTTGCCTATCTGACTGTTAGGGCCAAGGTAATAACGGTAGTTTTCAAAGTCATATATCATATATTCTGGCTCGGCTTCATCCAGCCAGAATGTTTTTATACCGATATCATAATAGCTTTTCTTTGCCTTTTCCCATACAAACTTTCTTGCCCCTGGGTGGGTTGTATCATAAGGCATACTGTGGCCACGCTGGCTGAGTGCAATGTGCAGACCCTTTTCAGAACGCACAAGGTATCCTTTTTCGTTCATTTCAGGGTAGTTTTCGCTTTTGTCCTCAATAAACGGCCAGATGGAAACCACAGGTTCAAAACCAAGTTCCCTGATTTCCTTAATCATAGCTTCCGGATCAGGCCAGTATTTTTCATCAAAACGGAAATCCCCAAGGAAAGGCCAGTGGAAATAGTCAATTACAATCACATCTGCAGGCAGATTACGGCGACGGTATTCCCTTGCCACATCCAGAATTTCCTGCTGAGTGCGGTATCTCAGTTTGCACTGCCAGAATCCCATTGCATAGTCAGGCATCATCGGGGTTTTGCCTGTTGCTGTGGCATACTGCTGTTCAATTTCTTTTGGAGTGTCGCCGCAGGTTACCCAATAGTCCATCGCTTTGGTGCTTCTTGCCTGCCAGGTTGTCATGTTTTTACCGAACACAACGCGGCCTATTGCAGGATTGTTCCAAAGAAAACCATAACCTGCAGAGGATATATAGAAAGGCACGGAGGCCTGTGAATTGCGGTGGGCAAGTTCAAGGTCACATCCTTTAAGGTCCATAATAGCCTGCTGATACTGACCCATACCGTAAATTTTTTCCTTTTTGTTAGGCTCAAAACGGACAGTAAGCTGATAATCTCCGTCGATAATCGGTTTGAAATGTCTGCCTTCTATCATAAGTGAGGAGTCATACTGTTTTTCGTTTACCTTATCATCACGCCAGTATTCCTTCAGCATTACTTCGCCTTTATGGTTAAAAATTGTCATTTTGCCAAACTTGTCCACAACAGCGCAGATTTTGCCGTTGGTGATTTTTGCGCTGCCGTCTGCGGCATATTCAACCTGTGCATCGCCGGTTTCGCCTTCAAGCAATGCCCAGTTTTCACAAGGCAGGTCTTCGTTTCTGACCGCCTGTACACGCAGGCTGTTTTTGCCCCACGGGCGCACTGTAAGCCATTGGCCTTCCATACAGAAACGTATTGCGTTTTCACTTTTTACAAACATATCGGGCCTCCTTAAATATAATTGTCTGTCTTTATATTACATTTATTATGTTTATATTACAATACCCATTTGTGGCTGAACAAGGGACATTTTTTGCTTTTTTGAATGTTAATTCTGACGTATATATAAAAAACAGTAAAAAACAAGGATTTTGTTCTACAAAAACTACAATAATACCGAATAATTTGTATGCATTTTGTAGAAAATATAAATACATATTTGACAAATATGTATTTTGATATTAAAGTAAATGTAACAGTAAAACAGAGTGAAAAATTATATTGTTTTTTCAATACAGGATATTCTGAGGGGTAATTATGAAAAAATCGGCTCCAAAATATATTCAGCTTGCACAGTGGATAAGACAAAAAATACACGATGACGGGCTGGAAAAAGGGGACAAATTTTACACTGAATATGCACTTACGGAACTTTTCGGCGTGAGCCGTCAGACAGTTCGTCAGGCAATCAATGTGCTTATAAACGAAGGTGTGCTTGAAAGCCGTCAGGGCAGCGGCACATACATTGCTGCGCCTATGTCCGCCAAAAAAATCAGCACAAAAACCATAGGGGTAATTGTAACCTATTTTGATGAATATATTTTCCCAAGCATTATCAACGGTATCGAGTCGGTGGTAAGCGAAAAAGGGTATACACTTCAGGTTGCTTGTACCCGTAACGATAACGAAAAAGAAGCAAACGCCCTGCGCATGATGATAAACAACAATGTAGACGGGCTTATTGTGGAACCTACAAAAAGTGCGCTGCCAAACAGCAACAGGGATATATACCGTGAAATTGCTGAAAAGGAAATTCCGCTTATATTTATGAACTCCAGCTATTCCGATATCAAGTTTCCTTGTGTGTCCCTTGACGATGTGAAAACAGGCAGCATTGCGGCGGAATTTTTGATGGAATGTGGCCACAGAAAGATAGCTATGGCACTTAAATCCGACGATATTCAGGGACATTTGCGTTATAAAGGTGCAACCGAAACTGCTGTGCAGAGAGGTGTGCAGATATCCAAGGAAAACACTTTCTGGTTTACAACCGAGGATATAAAATACCTTGAAGATGATGCCGCACGATTTATGCGATATGTAGGGGACTGTACAGCGGTTATCTGCTATAATGACCAGACTGCTGCAGCGGTGTTGAAAATTCTTAAAGCCAACGGCAAAAATGTGCCGGAAGATATTTCTGTAATAGGTGTTGACGATGCAAGTCAGGCTACAAGCTGTTCACCGCAGCTTACAACAGTGGCGCACCCCAAAAAGCTTATGGGCAATGTTATTGCCAACAGTCTTTTTGACCTTATAGAAGGCAGAGACGGAAATATGACATATAAATTCACACCGGAACTTGTTATAAGAAACTCGGTTAAAAAAATATAAAAACAAAGACACTGCATAAATTATGACAGTGTCTTTGTTTTTGTCTGAGGGTGAAAATAAAGTGATTTTCCCTGTTGGGAACACCCCACAAAAAAACAGCCGGAGCAGAGAACAGAAAAAGATTTTTTTCTGCTTTTTTATGCCATTGTCATATAGTTAAAATAGAGGATAGAGTTTTAGTACAAATTGTACAAATTGTATTTAAACGGTTTGTGTTAGTGGCGGTTTTGTATTGACAACTGTAAAACCCTATAATATAATTCAAAATAGAATAGTATACTTATTTTTATGGTGAATCTGTGTGCAGAAAACTTATACATCAAGGTTTCCGTCAGAATTTGTATGCAAAAAAATAACGTTAACAGAAAATTTTCGGAGGTACAGAAGTGGCAGACTTAAACAACATCGAAAAACTTTTAAACGAAGATATTGACAAAATTTATCTTGGCAACCTCAAAACAGTGGAAGCAGACGTTGAAATGCCTTTGAAAGGCGAAAACGGTTCAGTTTTCAGCTGGGAATCAGAAAAACCATATCTCTTTTCACCTGAAGGCAAAGTGAGTCGTCCTCACTTCGGTGCAGGCAACAGAGAAGTTGTTCTCACACTTACAGCAACACTGGAAGGTGTTACAGTAACAAAAAAATATGTTGCAAACGTTCTTGAAAAAGAATATCCTACAACAGTTATCAGTGCATATCCAATTACACTTTACACAAAACCGGGCGTTGTTCCACATCTTCCAGGCATTGCAGTTATCCGCAACAACCTTGGCGAAGATGCAGTTATCCCTGTAACATGGGACTCAATCTGCGAAAAATGTGTAGCAAATGAAGGCGAAGTTACACTTAAAGGTATGGTAAAGGACAATGTTGAAGTTGTTGCAACAATAGTTGTTACAAATGACTGCGACAAAATTTGCCCACACCTTGATATGGAAAAGAAAGCAGAAACATTTGCAATCAAAGATGTAAATCTCACAGAAGGCAGCGGTTTCTATGCACAGCAGCAGAGAGTTCTTGAATGCCTGCTCAACACAGATGATGACAGCATGCTTTACAACTTTAAAGTTGCTGCAGGTCTTGACACAAAAGGCGCAAAACCAATGACAGGCTGGGATTTGCCTGAAGGTAACCTCCGCGGTCACACAACAGGTCACTATCTGTCCGGTCTTGCACTCAGCTATGCTGCAACAGGCAATGCAAAAATCAAGGAAAAACTTGATTATATGATTGCTGAACTTGGTGCAGTTCAGGACGAAATGGCAAAAAATCCTGATAAATTCAAACCTGGTTTCATCTCCGCTTATGATGAAACACAGTTTGACCTTCTTGAAGAATATACAACATACCCAACAATCTGGGCTCCATACTACACACTGCACAAAATCCTTGCAGGTCTCAGAGACTGTTACGAACTCGGCGGTAACGAACAGGCATTTGAAATTCTTAAAAAAGTTGGTCTCTGGGTTTACAATCGTCTGTCCAGACTTCCAAGACATCAGCGTGACAGAATGTGGGCAATGTACATTGCAGGTGAGTTCGGCGGTATCAACGAAACAATGGCTGACCTCTATATGCTCACAAAAGACGAAAGATATCTTGAAGCAAGCAGATACTTTGACAATGACAAACTCTATCTGCCAATGAAAATGGGTATCGATGCATTGGGCAACCTCCATGCAAACCAGCATATCCCACAGATTATCGGTGTAATGCGTCAGTTTGATGCTACAAAGGAAAAAGAAAGATACGATATCGCAAACAACTTCTGGAACTTTGTAACAAGCGAACATATCTACTCCATCGGCGGTGTGGGCGAAACAGAAATGTTCAAACCTGCAAGAGAAATTGCAAAATTCATCAGCGACAAAACAGCAGAAAGCTGTGCTACATACAATATGCTCAAACTTACAGGTCAGCTTTATCAGTACACACCTGAAGCAAGATATATGCATTACTATGAAACAGCTGTTACAAACCACATCAATGCTTGTGGCGACATCGGTGGCCCAACAGGCGGCAGCACATACTTTATGCCAACAAATCCTGGTGCTCAGAAACACTTTGACCACACAGAAAACAGCTGCTGTCACGGTACAGGCCTTGAAAACCACTTCAAATACGGCGAATACATCTATGCAAAAACAGATGACGCTGTTGTGGTTAACCTGTTTATCCCTAACAAACTCACAGCTGCAGAAGATGTTGTGGAAGTTTGTGCAAAGGCAGAAAAAGACAGCTGCAACGTGACAATCAACGTTGAAAAACTTTCAAAAGACACACTCAAAGTGCGCAAACCACTGTGGGCAGACAGCGTAAAAGTTACTGTTGACGGTGCAGAAGTTACACCTTGCGAATGCGAAGGTTACTACGTATTCAAACTCACAAGCGGCACAGTTGCATTTGAATTTGGTGCAAAAGGTTACCTTTCAACCTGTGTTGACGATGCAAAAACAGCAAGCATCTGCTGGGGTCCTTACGTTCTCTGTGCAATCTGCGACTGTCACGAATACATCGAATTTGATGTAAACGAAGAAACAATTGCAGAAAAACTTGTTCACAAGGGCGACCTTGAATTCGAACTTTGCGGTCACAGATTTATGCCTCTCAGCAAGGTAAATCAGGAACACTATC
>JAZOTI010000095.1:0-13714 GCA_045657565.1 Oscillospiraceae bacterium
TCGGTGACGGTGCGATACTTGGACCAGGAGATCAGCGGGTCAATGGCGGGGTACTTTCTGGCGTCGGAACGCTCACGGGACAGGCCGTGGAAAGCGCCGACCACCTTCAGCGTGGCCTGGGTCACAGGCTCTTCAAAGTTACCGCCTGCAGGTGAAACGGTGCCGCCGATTGTAACGGAACCCTTGCTGCCGTCGGGAAGGCGGACATAGCCTGCTCTTTCATAGAAAGCGGCAATATATGATTCAAGATATGCGGGGAAAGCTTCTTCGCCGGGAATTTCTTCAAGTCTGCCCGACATTTCACGAAGTGCCTGCGCCCAGCGTGATGTTGAGTCCGCAAGAAGAAGAACGTTGAGACCCATCTGACGGTAATATTCTGCCATTGTTACAGATGTGTAAACAGAAGCTTCACGGGAAGCAACAGGCATGGAAGAAGTATTACAGATGATGATTGTACGTTCCATAAGAGAACGGCCTGTTTTTGGGTCGATGAGTTCTGGGAACTCTGTAAGTGTTTCAACAACTTCACCTGCACGTTCACCACAAGCTGCGATGATAACGATGTCAACGTCAGCATATTTGGATGTTGTGTGCTGGAGAACTGTTTTACCTGCACCGAAAGGACCTGGGATACAGTAAGTACCGCCTTTTGTTACAGGGAAGAATGTGTCGATAAGACGTACCTTTGTTTCCATTGTTTCAACAGGTGCAAGTCTTTCGCTGTAGCAGTTAACTGCACGTTTTACAGGCCATTTGAAACTCATTGTGAGTGGGATTTCGCGGCCGCGTTCGTCTGCAACAACTGCGATTGTTTCATTGATTGTGTATTCGCCTTTTTCTGCGATGGATTTAAGTGTGTAGTTGCCAAGCAGATAGAAAGGAACAAAAATTTTGTGCACAAAAGAACCTTCTGGAACTGTACCGAAGTATTCGCCTGCACGGAGAACGTCGCCAACCTTTGCAACTGGTGTGAATTCCCATTTCTTTTCGGAATTCAGACTTTCTGCGTAGATGCCGCGTTCCAAAAACCAGCCAGCCTGTTCTGCCAATACAGGAAGTGGGTTCTGAAGACCGTCATAAACCTGTCCGAGAAGACCAGGACCAAGCTGTGCAGACAGCATATCGCCGGTGAATTCAACTTCATCACCGCATTTAATGCCGTCTGTCATTTCATATACCTGAATCTGTGCGATATTTCCGCGAATACGGATAACTTCACTTTTGAGCTGTGTACCGTCAACTTTAACAAAACAAATTTCGTTCATGGAAACATTGTTTTCAAATTCGACAGACACCAAGTTACCGTTAACGCTTACAACTTTGCCTATATTTGCTGTCATTGAATAGCCTCCAACCTTTCTCCATTCATAATGGAGTTATAAATATTTTTATATGCGGTTTCGCCGACATCCGCATTAAACTGTCTCATACGTAAAATCAGTTTCAATTTAAGTCCGTAATAAAATGCTGAATCCTCTGCAAATGTATCCATCGGTCTGAGAGTTTCAAGGAACTCGAGACGATAGCGGTTGAGGAATTTTTCTGCTTCCATAGGACTTTCCATTTCAACTGCTGCGCGTGCCACTTTTACAATTTCTGCAGGCAGATATCTGTTGCCTGTATCAAATGTCTTTTTCATTTTTTCGGCACGTGCTTTGGCAAGGGCAAAACGCAGATTTCTTTCGCCATCGTTCCAGGCTTCAACCAAAGCTGAAGTTGATTTTTCATGTTCCTGTGGCGGTGAAAGTGTAAGTCTGCTTATTTCGCGCTGCGCTTTTTTGCCCAAAAAACGCTGACACAATTCCAGAAAACGCTCCTCTGTAATAGGAAGCGCCACGTTTTCGCTTAAGCCATCCAGAGACGGCAGCTGCGACATAAAATAATATTCAGCCATACTGTTGCCTCTTTCAATATTATTTTGCTTCTTTGAGAAGTGCTGTTACTTTAGGGCTGAGATAGTTGGACAACATTTCTACAACCGCTTCAGCAGAGTAATCGTAGTATGCTCCGCCGTTGTTAACAGCTACACGGAAACCTCCGTCAAAATTGTCGTTTGCTTTAAGTGTAACACCTTTGCTGATTTTGTCTTTAAGACCTGCGAGCAATGTGTCTTCGAGAGATTTCAGATCTTCACTGTTGAGAATAAGTGAAATGTCTTCAACGTCAGGTTTTGCTGCCCAGCATTCAACAGCTTTTGTGATAAGCTGTGCAAGTGCATCAGATGAATATACTGCTGTTACATTTTCGCCAACAACAGCTTTGAGTTCTTTTGTAACGCTTTCTCTGAAAGAGATAAGAAGGTTACGGCCTGCCTGGCTGATTGCATCTTCGCCGGATTTTACCATTCTGTCGTTTTCGTTTTTAGCATTGAGCATAATTTTTTCAGCTTCTGCTTTTGCTGCTGAAATAATTTTTTCTGCTTCTGCCTTTGCAGATTTGAGTATAGATTCAGCTTCATTTGCAGCTGCTTCCACACCGTCTTTTTTAATCTGCTCTATAAGTTCCTGCAATTGTATTTCCATAAGGCATTCTCCTTTTTTGATTTATTTTTATTGCTTAATTACAAAATTACAATAGTATTACTATACCATATTTGATCATTTCTTTCAAGTAGTGCAAAACTTCTGCAACAATTTAAAATATTTGGTACAAATGTACAAGACGCCCGCTGCCGGCATACTGCAGTCACAGCGTTTTGCCCCAAAATCAACCATAATTTTTATGGCAAAACACCGCATATATCAATAAAAATCCATACCTATTTCCCAGACAAACCAAATTTCTACATTATGTCAAAAAACATTTTATTTTTATATAGCATATTGCACAAAACAATCTTTACCGGTTTTAAATCGTTCTGAAACATTATAGGGACCATAATGGTTTTATAATGTTTTCTCCCTTAATCGGCTATCTTTTCAAAACGGGAAAATGTCTTGCCGTCACGGGTTATCTGTTCCAGAAACATAGCTTTAGGTCGCACCCATACACCGTGTTCACCATACAAAGCACGGTACACCACCATTTCCTCCATAGTTTCGGAGTGTTTTGCAATGTAAAGAACTTCATATTCATTGCCTTTGAAATGTCTGTATTTTCCGAGTTCCATAGTAAATCATCCTTTCATCATTCCTGTAAATTCAACCATCCATGTGCCGTCTGCGGCACTATGATAAACCATCTTTGCCGCCCTAACACCCGTCTGTACTGTTGCGTTATGACAATTGTCATCTGTTCTGTAAAAAGATTTTGTAACGCAACAATATTCTGTATAAAGCATACCATAATATTACTTTTTTTTAAAGCGATACAGTTTAAAAAGCATATACAATTCTCAAAAAACAAATACCCACCGGACACAGTGTCCGATGGGTATTCATATATTATTTGATATTTTTTACAGAGTAATGTTTAACTGCTGCTGCGTTTTCTTCAACTGCAAGCTTAACAGCTTCATTTGCAACGTATTCGTTGTGTTCAGGGCCTTTCATTTCGGAAAGGATGCTGGATTTCATAGTTGTGAACTCGCTGTTGTCAGCAAAGTTTGGAACACGCTGGTAGATGAAGTAGCTGTTTTTTGTTTCGTCACAGATAAATTCGCCGTTTTCTTCCATTTTGAAAGCATTGTCACAAACAACCTGTGGGAAAGAATCGCTCACTTTGCCAATATATGTTTCTGTTACATAAGTTGTGCCGTCAGAGTAGTCGTTTTTATCACCTGTGATAAGTGTTGCTTTTGTTTTGTATTTTGAACAGATTTCGTAGATGTTGCCACCTGCGGAAAGTTCACTGATTGCTTCATCACAAAGGTCGAGAACTGCATTGATTTCTTTTTCGCCCAGTTCCTTGCCTTCTGCACTGTATTTAGGCATATAGAAACCTTTTACACGTGCATAGTTTTCGTCCATATATGCGCGGCATTCGTCTTCTGTAGGCGCTTTTTCAGAACCGTCTTTGTAAATTTCTGCAAAGATTTCGTTTGCTTTGTAGTTAAGCTCTGTAAATCTTTTGTATGTGTCTTTGCCGATGCCGTTTGCAGCATAATATTTTTCCATATCAGGCCAGTAATATTCAACCTGATAGTCGATATATGCGTTTTCTTCTTCATCAAGAGAAAGGCCCATTTCATCGTATGTTTTTTCTGTCCATGCAAAAACCTGAAGATTTCTGATTGTTTCTGCGTGAATCCATTCTTCTGCAGACATTTCGTCAATTGTAGCTGACAAAAGGTCTGTTGTTTCTTCGCTTACTTCATTCCATGCTGCGTTGTATGCCTGATACTGTGCACAGAGATACATGCTTGGGGAAAAAGCTGTATCTTCAACTGTAACTACAGTGTCATAGCTTTTGCTGCAGCCTGTGAAGCCTGCTGCTGCAAGCACCATTGTAAGTGCAAGAGCTGTAAATCTTTTAATATTCACGGAAAATTCCTCCAAAATTATTTATAATCAACCAAATTATTATACATCATAAAAATACTAAAGGCAATATATTTTCAAAGCTTTCACAAAACAGTAAGGTGAATAATTACGGCTCCATAACACTGTTATTTCTGCTGTGAGGAATTTTTAAACAGATTAAGCATATCCTTCATAACTTCCAGAGAACTTTCTCCGTTTTTAATCTGTGCAGAAATATAAGGTTTTGCCGCTGCACTTACCGCAAGTTTATGTTTTGTGTTCTTAAGCACATAAGCCATATCCACCTTTGCAAAGTCCTGTGAATAGAACATAAGCTGGTCCTTGCGCTGCACAACCTCGTAGATTCCCACAGAGGAAGCCATAACCCTGAGAAGTGAAATATCAATAAGCCCCATAACGCTCTGCGGCACATCGCCGTAACGGTCGATAAGTTCGTCCAGAAGGTCGGAAACATCCTCCTCGTTTTCAAGGGAAGCAATGCGTTTGTAGCTTTCGATTCTGTTTTGTGTATAAGGGATATATTTTTCAGGAATATATGCGTCCACGGTAATATCGATAAGGCAGTCGGATTTTTCGGTTTTGATTTCCTCGCCTTTTTCCACAGCAATGGCCTGGTTGAGCAGTTTTACATACAGGTCATAACCGATTGATGCCATAAACCCGCTTTGTGTTTTGCCAAGAATGCTGCCTGCACCGCGTATCTGCAAATCGCGCATTGCAATTTTGAAGCCTGAACCAAAGTTTGTGAATTCCCTGATTGCATTGAGGCGTTTTACCGCAATTTCGTTCAACACTTTGTTTCGCTGGAAGGTAAAGTAAGCGTATGATTTACGGGTTGAACGCCCTACACGGCCACGGATCTGATAAAGCTGGCTTAACCCCATACGGTCGGAATCTTCAATGACAAGTGTGTTGCAGTTTGGCACGTCAATACCCGTTTCGATGATTGTTGTGCATACAAGAATATCGATTTCGCCGTTGATAAGCTGCTGCCAAACACCTGAAAGGGTGGCTTCGTCCATCTGTCCGTGTGCCACGGCAATGCGGGCGTTAGGACACATTCGCTGAACACGCAATGCACAGTTGTCGATAGTTTCCACACGATTGTGGAGGTAATAACACTGCCCGCCCCTGTTCAGCTCGCGGTTGAGTGCAAAGGCCACCATTTTTTCGTCGTATTCACTTACATAAGTTTCGATAGGAATACGGTCAAACGGTGGTTTTTCGATAGTTGACATATCGCGTATGCCGTTAAGTGCCATGCTGAGTGTTCTTGGAATAGGGGTTGCGGAAAGTGTGAGCACGTCAACGCCCTTGAAACTTTCCACAAGTTTTTCCTTGTGTGCAACACCAAAGCGCTGTTCTTCGTCGATAATAACAAGACCAAGGTCTTTGAATTTAACCTTTTTCTGTATAAGGGCGTGGGTGCCAACAACAATGTCGGCAACACCGCTGTTGATATCTTTTATTGTCTGTTCACGCTGTTTAAGACTGCGGAAACGGGAAAGCAGCTGAATGTTCACAGGGAAACTTTCCATACGCTGCACAAGAGTGTTGTAATGCTGCCATGCAAGTACAGTTGTAGGCACAAGAATAGCTACCTGCTTGTTGTTCATAACAGCTTTAAACGCAGCACGGAGGGCAACTTCGGTTTTACCAACACCTACATCGCCGCAGACAAGTCGCTCCATAGGATAAGGACTTTCCATATCCTTTTTAATTTCTGCAATGGCTTTAAGCTGGTCGTCGGTTTCGTCATAGATAAATCTTGCTTCAAAATCCTTCTGCCATTCGCTGTCTTCCTCACAGGCAAAGCCTTTTGCTTTTTCGCGTTCGGCATAAAGGCGGATAAGTTCCGCCGCCATTTCCTGTGTTGCTTTTTTGGCTTTGGCTTTGGCTTTTTTCCAGCTTTCGCCGCCTAGTTTTGACAAGGTTACCTTTTCGTCCGACTGTGCATAGCTATAACGGCTGATAAGGTCAAGCTGGGTTACCGGCACAAACAGGCTGTCCTTGCCCTGAAAATTGATTTTAAGGTAATCTTTTGTAACACCCTGCATACTTACGTTGTGGATGCCGTCATAGATGCCTATACCGTAGTTCTGATGAACAACATAGTCACCCTTTGAAATTTCATCAATGGAGCTGATAGCATCCTTTGCTTTTTTACGCTGATAGTTCTGTTTGGAAACATCAAGTTTTCTGCCTGTAATAAGGCAAAGTTTATACTGTGGCAGGTCAAACCCCTGCTGTGTATGGCCCGCCGCCACACCGATGGTACCCTCTGCAATAAGGGCATCCTTTTCCATATAAAAACTGGAATAGCCAAAACTTTCAAGGTCCCGGGCAAGGCTCTGGGCTGATTTTTTGGTGCCCGCAAGCACCACAATTCTGTATCCCTGTTTTACAAGCTGTTCCACATCACTTGCCAGCACCTTGTATTCACCCGCCCAGCTTGGCAGGTTGTGGCAGGTGAAGTTTATCATATTAGACAGACGCACATCGCTTACACTGCGCACAAAGTCTTCCGCCACAATGGTTGGCACAGTGTTGGAAAGGTTTGTCAGATAGCTGTATGGCGCATAAAAATCCGTCATTCCTTTGCTGAGCACACCGTCACTGAGCAAAGTTTCGATATCCTGTCCCAGATGCCACTGCACCTGTGCGTAATTTTCCTTTGCAGCACTGTAGTCATCAATAAATACAACAGGATTGTCAAGATAATCAAAAAGAGTTGCCTTTTTGTCATAGCAGGCTGACAGATATTTATCCATCGCCTGTGGCATCATATCATTTTTAAGGGTTATCATATCCTTTTCGCATGCGGCGTCAAACTGAGCAAGATTTTTGCTGTTTACAGTTTTACGGTATGCGTTTATTGCATCAATCGCCTGCTGAGGTGTGGTGAACAGCACCTCTTTTACCGGAGAGATATGCACCTTTTTTATCTGCTGTGTACGGCGCTGTGTTTCCAGTTCAAAGGTATTGATACGGTCAATTTCATCACCCCAGAATTCAATTCTGACAGGCAATGGCATATCAGGTGTGTAAAGGTCAATAATATCACCGCGCTGTGCAAACTGGCCCGGGCCTTCCACCATATCACGGCGGACATACCCTGCATTTATAAGATTCTGCACAAGGTCCTTTGGATTAATAACTGTTGTATCCTTTATTGTAAGGGTGTTCTGCAGAAATTTTTCCTTTGGCATTGTGTACATAAGTGCGGCATCGATGGTTGTAACCACAATTTCCGCCCTTTTGGAAACAAGGTAGCCGAGAGTTTTTATTCTGCGGTATTCGTATTCTCTTGAGTATCCTTCAAGAGGTCGGAGTGTCAGGTCTCTTGAAGGAAAAACCTGACTTTTTTCGCCGAAAAATGCAATATCGTCATGGAGTCGGTTTGCGCTTTTTTCGTCCTTTGCAAGAACAAGCACAGTGCGGCCTGTCTGTTTCTGAACAGCAGCAATAAATGCTGCACGGGCTGTCTGTGACAAGCCAAACAGAGCAACAGGCGCTGTGTATGCGTTAATTTCGTTGTGAAGTTTGATAAATTCCGGTGTGCGGATAAGTTCCTTTAACAACATATAAACTCCTATTTGTATATTTTTCGACAATTATTACTATATGTTTACACTTTAAGTGGTATTTTCTTGATTTATCTGTATTTTTTATCTGCATTGTCCGACAAGTTTTGCATTGTCTGTAACGAGCAGTTGCCGTACAAGGGCTGTGACACCCCTGTACGGCTTTGCGTTAAAATTATTTATTGTATAAGTTCATGGCTTTCTGACTGTCGCCTTTTATCATAAGCTTCACTGCTTTGTGAGCATCTTCATATCTGTCGGCGAGAAGTTTTTTGTCGCCGTCTGTGAATCTGCCAAGCACCCAGTCTGCCAGGTCGTAGTCCGGGTGTGGTTTCTGTCCTACACCCATTTTGATCCTCGGAAATTCCTGACCCATATGGCTGATAATGCTCTTGATACCATTATGGCCACCTGCACTGCCTTTCATGCGGATACGCATTTTGCCTACATCAAGGGAAACATCGTCAAAGATAACGATAACGTTTTCCGCAGGAACTTTGTAGAATGCAGCAGCCTGTTTTACTGCTTCACCTGAAAGGTTCATAAAGGTCTGTGGTTTTAAAAGCATAACCTTGCATCCGTCTGTTTCCCATACTCCGTAAAGTGCGGAAAATTTTGCCTTTGTCACCGACACATTGTTTTCTTTTGCAATGTAGTCCAGCGTTTCAAAGCCGATGTTGTGACGGGTGTTCTGATATTTGCTGCCCGGATTGCCGAGACCGACTACTATATAGTCAATGCTCTGATTTGATTTTTTAAATAACATAATTAGTCAAACAATGTGGAAACTGACTGGTCAGCGTAAATTCTTCTGATTGCATCAGCAAAGATTGTTGCAACTGTTGTCTGTTTGATTTTTTCGATTTTCTTTTCTTCAGGAAGCTGGATTGTGTCAAGAAGGATGATTTCTTCAAGAGCGGAATCCTGAATTCTCTGGATTGCTGGACCGGAAAGAACACCGTGTGTTGCACATGCTCTTACAGATTTTGCACCGCGTTCCATAAGTGCGTTTGCAGCGTTGCAGAGTGTACCTGCTGTGTCGATGATGTCGTCGATGATAACACAGTTTTTGCCTTTGATATCACCAATGATGTTCATAACTTCGGAAACGTTTGCTTTTGGACGGCGTTTGTCGATGATAGCGATTGGTGCGTCAAGAAGGTTTGCAAAGTTTCTTGCTCTTGTTACGGAACCAAGGTCAGGGCTTACAACAACGAGGTCTTCGATTTCTCTTGTTTCAAACATTCTTGCAAGGATTGGCATACCTACAAGGTGGTCGAGTGGGATATCAAAGAAGCCCTGGATCTGTGCTGCGTGGAGGTCCATTGTGAGAACTCTGTCTGCGCCTGCTGCTGTGATAAGGTCTGCAACAAGTTTAGCTGTGATTGGGTCGCGGGATTTGCTTTTTCTGTCCTGACGAGCATAGCCGTAGTATGGCATAACTGCTGTGATGCGGCCTGCGGAAGCACGTTTCATAGCATCAATCATAATGAGAAGTTCCATAAGATTGTTGTTAACTGGTGCATTTGTGCTCTGGATGATAAATACGTCGCTGCCGCGAACTGTTTCGTGAATGGAAACTGCAATTTCACCGTCAGAGAATGTGCTTACTTCGCATCTGCCAAGTGGCAAGCCCATCTGGTCTGCAATTTTCTTTGCAAGTTCTTTACTGGAGTTTGCAGCAAAAATTTTGATATCTTTACCGTGAATGTTCATTTTGTACCTCTTTTTTCTCTCTTGTCATTTTATGTGTATACTCCTGACTGCTCTGCGACAAATCCAGGAATATTAAAATACTTTTGAAACTGGTAGTTTATATATTGTACATCTATTTTGAATGTTTTTCAATATATCCTCTGAGTTTTCCTGTTGCCCAGCCTGCCTTGTTTTCCTGTCTTGCGCGGGCAATTGCCAGATCTCCGTCAGGAACATCTTTTGTAACTGTGGAACCTGCTGCTGTATAAGCACCGTTGCCCACTTTTACCGGAGCAATAAGGTTGGAGTTGCAGCCGATAAATGCATAGTCGCCGATTGTTGTGCGGTTTTTGGAAGCACCATCGTAGTTTACAGTTACAACGCCGCAGCCGAAGTTTACATGTCTGCCAACATCGCTGTCGCCGATGTATGTGAGATGTGCAATTGATGTGCCTTCACCAACTGTTGAGTTTTTAACTTCAACAAAGTCACCGATTTTAACTTTTCTGCCGATATGGCTGTTTGGTCTGAGCTGTGTGAAAGGACCAATTTTAGCATCGTCCTCCACAACGGATTCTGTACCCTGTGAAGCATTGAACACAACGCCGTTTCCCACTGTGCAGTCAACAAGCATGCTGTTTGGACCAATAACACAGTTTTCACCGATTGTTGTGTTGCCACGGAGAATTGTGCCAGGCAGAATCTGTGTGCCTTTGCCTATTTTAACCTGTGGGTCAATCACAATGCCATGGCTTGTGAAAAACTCAACTCCGTTTTCCATATGTTTTTCAATAATTTCCAGATAAAATTTTTCTTTTTCCAAGATTGACATATCTTATCATCCTTTCTCAGATTATCTGTACTGTTACATATTTTTATAATTATATCATACCCTATTGAATATTTTTTTCAAGTCTTATTTTGTATTTTCTATGAAAAGCACAATTTTGCAGATAATTATATAAATTAAATCTATGTTTTGCCTTTTCACATTTTATCCGTTTACTTTATACCACCGCATATTGTATTATAAAATCATCCTGTAAGGAGGAGTTACAAATGAAATTTTTTTCGACAAAACGCAGCACAAAATTCACCCGTCATCTTGCATTTTCTCTTTTCCTTGTTTTATATCTTGTTGTTTTTGCTTTTTTGTTTATGCAGAAAGGCATTTACCTTAACAGTCACTTTTACAAAAAAAGTGCAAATCTGACAGAAATCACCTACTCTGCAGCCTCTGCCGCCTGTGATTTCGAGCAGATTAAACTGCAAAAATTCATAGATAAATCGCTCATAACAGTTGACGGACAGTACGAAGTCAATGTGTTTTCTTCCGGCAGTTTCCACACCGTTGTCAGCGTTGACAAAAGCCTGGAACACCTCGATGCCGACTGGGTTGCAATCGCATCTCAGCAGGCAGAAAGAATACGCGGTTTCGGCAACAAGCGATGGGTCTGGGTGCTTTGTATATACGCCTTGCTTTTCCTTTCAAGAAAATACAATGTTCAGCTCTATTCCTTTTTCAACCGCGGCAAGGCAGCGGGAGAAAACTACTACCGTATTTTTGACATTGTTTTTGTGTCAGCGTGTATTGCAGGACTTATCTATTTTATTATTCCGTTTTAAAACAGAACATCTATAAACCAAAAGGGACGGCATCACAGCCGTCCCTTTCGGTTTTGGGTATTATAAAGTTTCAGAAATATATCGAAAACCATACTGACTTTATGTCAGCGCAGATATATTACCATAGCCTCCCCGTTTTTTCAATGGAAAAAACTGTCTTGTGCCATTCCAATTTACTATAGCTTTTTTAATATTGACTATGCGTAAAGAACGATGATGTTTTTGAGAATTTCAACACATTTTTCCATGTTTTCTTTTGTTGTGTATTCGTATTTGCCATGGAAGTTTGCGCCGCCTGTTGCAAGGTTTGGACAAGGCAATCCCATATAGCTGAGACGTGCGCCGTCTGTGCCGCCGCGGATTGCAACGCTTACAGGAACAAGACCTGCCTGTTCAATTGCTTTCTGTGCGTTTTCAACCAGGTGGAAGTGAGGCAAAACCATCTGTTTCATGTTCTGATAGCTCATTTTGGTTTCAACTTCAACAAGTTCCTTGCCGTATTTATTGTTGAGGAAAGCAGCGATATCATGCATCATCTGCTGTTTTTTCTGGATTTTTTCGTCATCGTGGTCACGGAGAATATATCTCAGAACTGTTTTTTCTGTGCTGCCTTCAATGTCTGTAAGATGGTAGAAACCTTCAAAACCTTCAGTGTATTCAGGTCTTTCAAATTCAGGCACCATTGCATCAAATTCAAATGCAACACGCTGGCTGTTGATCATCTGGTTTTTGGAAGAACCAGGATGGATGGAGCGGCCTGTAATTGTAATTTTTGCGCTTGCTGCATTGAAGCATTCGTATTCGATTTCACCAGGGAGACCGCCGTCAACTGTATATGCATATTTTGCGCCGAAACCTTCGATATCAAAAAGGTCTGCACCGCGGCCGATTTCTTCGTCAGGTGTAAAACCAACAACAATTTTGCCGTGTGGAATATCGCTGTTTATAATTTCTTCTGCAGCCTGCATAATAACAGCAATACCAGCTTTGTCGTCAGCGCCAAGAAGGCTTGTGCCGTCTGTTGTAATAAGTGTGTGACCTTTGAAGTTCTTAAGTGCAGGGAATTCTGCCACGCTGAGAACATCGCCGCTGCCTGCAAGGAGAACATCTTCCCCGTTGTAGTTTTCGATAATCTGTGGTTTGATGTTAAAACCGTTGAATTCAGGTGCTGTGTCCATATGCGCAATAAAGCCGATGCAAGGTTTGTCTTCATATCCTTTTGTTGCAGGGATATCACCGTAAACATAGCCTTTGTCTGTGCGGACATTCTGAATGCCGATTGCCTTCATCTGTTCCATAACAAAAGCGCCTACCTCCAGCTGCTGTGGTGAGGAAGGACAGTTTTCGTTTGTTTCATCAGAAGGTGAACTGATGTTGATGTAGCTTAAGAATTTTTCTGTAACGCCCATAATAAATCTCCTTTTGAATTTTCCGGAATTATTAAATTACCCCTATTGTATCACAAAATAATAAAAAATCACTACTTTTTACAACATATTTTGCTATATATACTTTAAATATTATAAAAAATATGTTAAAATGAGATGATTATAGTTGTGTCTATAACAATTTATGTAAATTACAAGCTAATGCTTTGGAGGATATCAATATGTCAGAATCAGTTTTTACAGGCAAAACCCTTTTGATTACAGGTGGTACAGGCAGCTTTGGCCACACTGTTCTCAAACACTTTTTAACAACAGATATCGGCGAAATCCGCATTTTCTCCCGCGATGAAAAGAAACAGGATGATATGCGTCACGAACTTCAGGTTTCCCACCCTGTTGAAAGCCAGAAGGTAAAATTTTACATCGGTGATGTAAGAGATATCAACAGCGTTGACAATGCAATGAACGGCGTTGACTTTATCTTCCACGCTGCTGCTCTCAAACAGGTTCCTTCCTGCGAATTTTTCCCTGTTGAAGCAGTAAAAACCAACGTTCTCGGCACAGAAAACGTGCTCACAAGCGCTATCCGTCTCGGTGTAAAGAGAGTTGTTTGTCTTTCCACGGACAAAGCAGCATACCCTATCAACGCAATGGGTATCTCCAAAGCTATGATGGAAAAAGTTATCGTTGCAAAATCCAGAACAGTTGACCCTGAAAAAACAACAATCTGCTGCACAAGATACGGCAATGTTATGTGCAGCCGCGGCAGTGTTATTCCTCTTTTCCGCGAACAGATCAAACAGGGCAACCCACTGACAATCACAAACCCTGAAATGACACGCTTCCTTATGAACCTTGACGAAGCTGTTGACCTTGTTGTGTTTGCATTCACACACGGTCAGGCTGGCGACCTTTTTGTTCAGAAATCACCTGCCTGCACAATCGGTGACCTTGCAAAAGCAACACAGGAACTCTTTGGCGACACAGGCATCAAAATCAT
>JAZOTI010000096.1:0-5977 GCA_045657565.1 Oscillospiraceae bacterium
GTTTTGCTTTTTTGACCTATCCCAAACAGATTTTTTTGTGCAATTTTTCATAGGCAATTGTATTTAATTATTGTTTAAAAGGTTATATAATGAATTCAGTATAAAAATACATTTTTCAGAAAGGAATCTGATTTATGGAACACACAAATCTTGTAAAAATTTACCGCCAGCTTGACTTTGACCTTGCAAAACTGCACAGTGTTATCAACAACACAAGGGAAAACAAAGATACGCTCTTTATCCCTTCCGAAAGCAACTGCGCAATTGTTAAAGAACAGCTCAACCAGCTTAAAGCACGCATTGACCGCCTTGAAACTCCGACAAAGGTTTTTGAATTTCTGAAAAACCATTTCAACGACTTTTTCAGCGGTATGCAGATGCAGTATGACAGCATGATGGAAAACCCTACAGGTTACATCTATTCCCTTGGCTGGAGAACAACTCCGCTCATCCTTGACGCTGAAGATTTCACAGCAGGTTATGATATTCTTCTGTCCCGTTTTGCCTGCGTGAAACCAATTATTGAAGAGGTTGAAAAACGCTGTGAAAATGAAGAAAACCGCCTTGAACTTTCTGACGCTCTGAGCAAATTTGCAAACAACCTGAAGGTAAACGAACCTGAATTCACCGATTTCTACAAATTCCTCGGCGAAGAAAAACTTAAGGTGCTTCTTGACACAGTAAGCGAAACATATGCTTATCTCACCGAAAAACAGTCTGTTCTCAGCGGCGGCAAGGTGCTTGAATACAAAATGCTGCCTGATGACGCAACAGCAAAACTTGACCTTGATTTCTACAAACAGAATCTCTGGGTAAATATCGGCGTAAACTTTGATGAAATTCTTTCCTGGCACGAAGCAGAGGTTGAAAAGACAAGAAAAGAATGTTTTGACATTGCAAGAGCAATTGATATTCCTGAAAACAATCCTCAGACAATGGAAGATGTTAACAACATCCTGCTCAAATATGCAGGTCCTGCTGATTCCCCTGACGAAATGTATGCCCTTGCAAACAGCTACATCAAACGCACCCGTGCAACTGCCCACGAATATGTATGGCTGCCAGAAGACGAACAGTGCCTTGTGTGCAAAGTTCCTCTGCAGCTTAAAGTGAGCTACCCTTGGGGCGGCTATGAAGGTGGTTACCGCTTTAAAAACCCTATCATCGGCAGAATGTTCCTCAACAACTTCAACTTTAAAGCTGTTACAAACGGCTGGATAAAAATCAACACTCTCCACGAAGCTTATCCGGGCCACCATGTGCAGCATGTAAGAAGTATCACCGACCCTATTCCTGAAACAATGAAAATCGGCTCCAAAAATGTACCTCTCCACGAAGGTACCTGCCTCAGAACAGAAAGAGCCTTTGAATTTGTTTTTGCAGAAGACCCATTCTATCCATTGTTCGTTGCATACCGCCGTCACCACACATCTGTGCGAATCAAAGTTGATTTATGGCTGCGTTACTTTGGCAAAACAATCGGCGAAGCTGTTGACCTTTATGTACAGGAACTTGGTTTTGACCGCAACACAGCACGTCTGCAGGTTCAGGCACATCTTAACGATATCGGCTATTTCACAAGCTACTACTACGGCATGAAAAAGCTTTGCGAATGGGAAAAACTTTACGGTTATGACAAAAAATCATACACACAGCTGCTGTTCTCCGTTGGTGGTGTTTCCCTTGAAAACTTCAAACTGTACCTTGATATGACAGATGATGAAAAATTCGAACTCACTCATCGTTTTGGCAGCTTGTATCAGTTTGAATAACTAAATGCAATAATACCGATTATGGCACTTTCTGTCCGAAGGTGCCATAAAATTTATAACAACAAGGATTAAATATGAAAATTTTGATTATCCGCCACGGCGACCCTGATTACGCTGTTGACGGCCTGACCCCAAAAGGTCAGAAAGAAGCAGAACTTTTAAGTGAAAGACTGCTCAGGGATGAAAACATTTCCGCCGCATACTGTTCCACAATGGGACGTGCAATGCTGACCGCAAAACCAACCCTTGAAAAAATGGGGCTGGATTGTGAATATCACGACTGGCTCAGGGAGTTCAACCACCCTCAGGTAAAACTGCCTTATCTTGAAGACAGTTCCATCTGCTGGGATTTGCTGCCTCAGTTTATGGACGAAAATCCGGACCTTTACAATCCTTTCAAGTGGACAGAAGTGGATTTTATAAAGACTTCCGATGTTCCTGCAGCATACAAAAATGTATGCGAACAACTGGATAAAGTTCTTGCGGGACACGGATATGTAAGGGACGGACTTAAATATAAAGTGACAAAACCAAACCACGACACCATTGCTTTCTTCTGTCATTTTGGTCTTGGCGGGCTGCTGCTGGCACATCTGACCAACGCTTCTCCTATGACCATACTGAACAACGGGTTCTTCCCACCAAGTTCTGTGACAACAGTATTCAGCGAAGAACGCATTGAAGGCATTGCCTCTTTCCGCTGCTGCGGCATGGGTGATGTGTCCCACCTTTATCCTGCAAAGGAAGAAACTTCTTTTTCGGGACGGTTCTGTGAATGTTTCACCGATGATACCAGACATTGATATTTCAAAACAATATAATATACAAAAAGAAAAACGCCCTGTGGGGCGTATTTCTTTTGTTGATTGCAAAATATAGGAGGTTACAGAAATTCAGCTGAATTTCTGAATATTTCAATAATTTTCATTGAATGCGTTGATGATAAAGGAATAATCAAAATCATCTCTTGCAAAAATCGGCATTTTTTCCAGCGGTGCAGGCACAGTAACCCACTGACCACCTTCAAGTTTCTGCCCGTTCCATACATTTGTCCACACAGCACCCTGTGGCAGATAAACAGTTTTTTCTCTCTGCTTATAATCACTTACAGGACAGATAAGCAGTTTTTCACCGAACAGATAGCTGTCTTCAATTTCCCAGGCTGTTTTATCTTCAGGGAACTCATAGAACAAAGGTCTCATAACTGCATCGCCGTCATTGTGCGCCTGCTGCATAACCTGTGTTGTATAAGGTTTCATTGCTTCGCGGATAAAGAGATAAGGTTTGAGAATTTTATAAACCTCTTCGCCATAGCTCCACACTTCGTTTGGAGAACCTGAGCCGCATTTTTCGCCGCCCACAAGACCTGTGCCTGGGAATTTTGGCTGACGGTCACCGTGGAGACGCATTACAGGACAGAAGGTGCCGTATTCAAACCATCTCACCAACAGTTCGCGGAATTCAGGGTCGTTGACATTGCCGCCGAAGAATCCGCCGATATCGGTTGTCCACCAAGGGATACCGCTCATTGCCATATTGAGCCCTGCACAAATCTGCTGTTTAAAGCTTTCAAAGCTGCTGCGCACATCCCCTGACCATACAAGGGTGCCGTATTTCTGGCTGCCTGCCCATGCACAGCGGATAAGGTTGATAATCTCTGTTTCCCCTTGTGCTTTTCTGCCTTCGTAGAACCCTTGAGCATATCTGCTTGGGTAGATGTTGCCTGCCTGCACAACCGGGCCGATGGAGTAGCGGTAGTTTTCAAAGTCGTAAACTTCAAATTCAGGTTCTGCTTCGTCCAGCCAGAAGATTCTTACCCCTTTGTCGTAGTAGTTTTTCTTTGCTTTTTCCCATACATATTTTCTTGCATCAGGGTTTGTGGCATCAAACGGAATGCTGTTGCCGATGTATGTGTGGGAGAATGGCAACCCTCTTTCGCTTGTTACAAGGTAACCGTTTTCCCGCATTTCGCGGTAGTTTTCGCTTTTATCTTCAATAAACGGCCAGATGGAAACCGCCACCTGTGTGCCCATATCGTTGATTTCTTTTATCATTGCGTCAGGATCAGGCCAGAATTTTTCGTTGAATCGGAAATCCCCAAGGAAAGGCCAGTGGAAAAAGTCCACAACAATAACATCCAGCGGCAATCCGCGTTTTTTGTATTCCCTTGCCACTTCAAGCAGTTCTTCCTGTGTGCGGTAACGCAGTTTGCACTGCCAGAAACCCATTGCATTCTGTGGCATCATAGGTGTTTTGCCTGTTGCCTCGGCGTACTGACGGCTGATTTCCTTTGGTGTGTCCCCTGCACAAATCCAGTAATCAAGGAATTTTGTGCTTGTGGCAGTCCACAAGGTTACATTTTTTGCAAATGTTGCACGTCCGTGAGCAGGATTGTTCCACAAAAAGCCGTATCCGTTGCTTGAAACATAGAACGGAACAGACGCCTGACTGTTGCGGTGTGCCAGTTCAACTTCACAGCCTTTAAGGTCCATAATTGCCTGCTGATACTGACCCATACCGTAGATTTTTTCATCTTTATTCGGTTCAAAACGGGCAGTTAAAGAATAATCACCACCAACTATCGGTTTGAAATCCCTTGCATCAATCAGCAGGGCGGTATCATCCAGCCAGAACTCTTTAAGGAGTTTTTTGTCGTTCTGATTAAAAAATGTGATTTTGCCGTTTTTGTTCATAACCGCTTTGATTTTGCCGTTGGTTATGGCGTGGTATTCCTCGCACTTTTCAATGGCAAAACTGCTTGTCTGCGGTTGGATAAGTGCCCAGTTTTCATTTGGGTATTCACCGTGTTTTGCACTGCGCACCCTGAAAGCATTTTCGCCCCAAGGTTCAATTTTTGTGTGCCAGCCTTCACGGTTAAAGCCTATGGCATTTTCTATATTAAGAAACATAATTGCTCCTTTCTACATATCCGCCAAAGCTTTGAAACTGTCTTTTAAAGCAGGATAAAGCTTTGTGAACACCGAGTATACTTTATTGTATTTTTCACTGTTTTCAGCTTTTGGATGGTGAACATCCTTTTCTTTTATAATGACCTCACAGGCTTTTTCAACTGTAGGATACTCCCCTGTGCCAACCATTGCAAGGATTGCCGCACCAAGGGCAGCCCCCTGATTGGATGTAAGGGTTTTAACCTTAAGGCCAAAAGCATCTGCAAGCATCTGACGCCACAGCGGAGATTTGCTGCCGCCGCCGCATACCGCCATATCGCTGAGCGGTACATTCATCTCTTTAAGCACCTCAACACAGTCACACAGAGAGTATGTAACACCTTCCATAACTGCACGAATCATATGCTTTTTGCCGTGCATAACCGCAAGACCTGCAAAAACACCACGGGCGTTGTTGTCAAGATGAGGAGTTCTTTCGCCATTCAGATACGGCAGATATATAAGTTTGTCACAGCCGATTGCGACAGTTTCCGCCTCTTTGTCCATAAGCACATAAGGGTCTGTACCAAGTTTTTCTGCCTCGGCAATTTCTTCACCGCAGAAGTTGTCGCGGTACCATTTAAGAGACAGGCCTGCCGCCTGTGTAACCCCCATAACGTGCCACTGGTTTGGCACTGCACAGCAAAAGGTGTGCACACGGCCCGATTTGTCAATTTCCATTTTTGAGGTGTGTGCAAAAACCACACCGCTTGTGCCGATGGTGGTAAACGCCTTGCCGTCAGACACAACACCTGTGCCAACTGCCGCTGCAGCATTGTCACCGCCGCCGCCAACCACCGCTGTGCCTGCACAAAGGCCTGTAAGCTGTGATGCTTCTTCGGTTATATAACCTGTAACCTCAACACTTTCATAGACAGGTGCAAGGAGATTTTTGTCGATATCAAGTTTTCTTAGCACTTCGTCTGACCAGCAACGGTTTGCTATATCCAGCAGCTGCATACCGCTGGCGTCGGAAACTTCTGTTGCAAAAACATTGCACAGTTTGTATCTGATATAATCCTTCGGCAATAAAATTTTGCAGCATTTTGCGTAGTTTTCGGGTTCGTTGTTTTTAACCCACATAATTTTTGATGCAGTAAAACCCGCCAAAGCAGGATTGGCTGTAATTTCAATGAGTCTTTCCCTGCCCACAAGCTGTGTTATCTGGTCGCATTCCTTGCCTGTTCTTGTGTCGCACCACAGAATTGCAGGGCGGATAACATCACCGTTTTTATCCAGCATTACAAGGCCGTGCAT
>JAZOTI010000097.1:0-11741 GCA_045657565.1 Oscillospiraceae bacterium
CCGCCGTATTTAAGCAAAGATGAGTTGAAGCACACGGCGATAAGACTTTCTGTTGCCTGCATAATAAAAGGGGAAAGTCCAAGTGCCACACATGGCAGGAAAATCTGGGGATTGAGTTTAAGGTTGCAGCGACGGATTTTAAGTTCAGTTTTGCTGCCTGTAAGAAATTTTAAAATCCACAGCATAGACACAAACTGGCTGATTATTGTAGCAAGCGCGGCACCTTTTACGCCCATATTCAAACCAAAAATGAACACAGGGTCAAGGATGATGTTGCACACAGCGCCGATAAGCACTGTCATCATACTTGTTCTTGCAAATCCCTGAGCACTGATAAATGCGTTGAGTCCTAAAGTGAACTGAACAAAAACTGTGCCAAGGCTGTAAATATTGATGTAATCAAGAGCATAGCCTATGGTGTTTTCACTTGCACCGAATGTCATAAGTATCGGTCTGGCAAAAAGCAGAAAAACAACAGTAAGTATTACCGATACAACAGCAAGCAGGGTACAACTGTTGCCAAGAATTTTTTCGGCAGTTTCTTTGTCGCCTTTACCCATAAAAATGGAAGCACGAGGGGCAGCCCCCATGCCCACAAGGGCAGCAAATGCAGAAATTATCATAATAAGAGGGAAACATACCCCAACACCTGTAAGTGCAAGTTTGCCCACGTTTTCTATATGCCCGATGTACATACGGTCAACCATATTGTACAAAAGATTTACAATCTGAGCTGCGATAGCAGGGGCAGAAAGTCTGAAAAGCAGTTTTCCCACGGGTTCTGTGGCAAGTGACTGTGACTGATTTTTGTTCATTTATAATACCTCAAAATAAATAACCGTCTTTGACAGAAAAAGCTGAAAGACGGTGGAATTTAACCTGTTTATAATTTTACTACAGCATAGTTTTTTGTCAATGTAAATTATGTGAAAAACAACGGAAGCTGTGTTGAAACATTGCAGTAAATTTCTGATTATAAGTCGCATAATATAGCTTAAGCAATTTACTATTTGATTTATATGTGATATAATAATAAATTAGGAAAAAAGTATTATTTTTGAATTTACATAAAGAGGTTACACAATGATTTATCTCGATAATGCAGCAACAACACCGGTTAACAGTGAAGTTGCAAAGGTTATTGCACAAAGCCTTTCAGAGGATTTTGCAAACCCTTCATCACTGTATAAAATCGGTGCACAAAGTGAAAATAAAATCAGCAATGCACGCAGACAGATTGCAGGATATATAAATGCAAAGGAAGATGAAGTGTTTTTTACATCCTGTGCTTCCGAAAGCAACAACATTGCAATTTACGGTCTGGCTATGGCACGTAAAAACTGGGCAAACAAAATTGTAACAACAGGTTACGAACACCCTGCGGTGCGAAAACCTTTGGAAAATCTTAAAGAGATGGGGTACACAATTGTAAATGTAAACCCAAAAGCTGACGGCAATGTTGATATAAACGAAATTGTTGATGCAGTGGACAGCAAAACAGCCCTTGTTACACTTATTCACGTTAACAACGAAACAGGTGCTGTGATTGACATAAAAACAGTGTGCGAAAAAATCAAGGCTAAAAACAAGAGAACAGTTATCCATGTTGACGCAACCCAGTCCTTTATGAAAACTCAGATTGATGTTGCAAAAATCCCTTGCGAAAGCATGGCTTTTTCAGGCCATAAAATCAATGCACCAAAGGGCATCGGCGGCCTGTATCTCAAAAAAGGCACAAATATAAAAACTGTAATGGCTGGCGGCGGTCAGGAAAAAGGCCTCCGTGCAGGCACAGAAAACATCCACTATATCCTTGGTCTGGCAAAGGCCTGTGAAATTCTTTATCCGAATATCAAAAAGAATTTAAATCACTATACAGCACTCAGAACACAGCTGGTGGAAAAACTTGCACAGTTTGACAATGTGGTTATAAACAGCCCTGAAAACGCGATGCCTTATACAGTAAACTTCTCCTTTATGAACTACCGCAGTGAAACTTTGCTGCATTTCCTTGAAGCGGACGAAATCTACATTTCTTCAGGTTCAGCCTGTTCAAAAGGGGCAGCAAGCCACACACTTACAGCAATGGGTCTTGATGCAAAACGCATCGACAGCTCCATCCGTGTAAGCTTCGGCACATACACAACAAGTGAAGATATTGAAACTTTTATAAACGCACTTAAAAATGCACAGGAAAAATTACAGAAGGTGAAAAGATAATGAGACAGTTGATTATTTGCTATCTTGGTGAAATGGCACTCAAAGGCCTTAACAAAAATACCTTTGAAGCACAGCTTATGAAAACAATCAAAAGAAGACTGCGTAACTGCGGTCAGTTCAAATACTACAAAGCACAGAGCACATTCTACATTGAACCTGAAAATGACGATGCAGATGTTGACCTTGCATACGAAAAGGTTAAAAAGATTTTCGGCATTGCAGCGGTAAGCAAAGCTGTTGTGGTGGAAAAAGACTTTGATACAATTGCAAAAACAGCAGTTGAATACCTTGGCGAAACACTCAAAAACGCAAAAACTTTCAAAGTAAGCGCAAAACGCAGTGATAAAAAATTCCCTATGACATCACCTGAAATCTCCCGCGAACTTGGCGGCAGAATTCTCAGCAAGTACCATCACCTCAAGGTTGATGTTACAAACCCTGAAATCAATGTTATGGTTGAAATCCGCGACTACGGTGCATACATCCACGGCGGTAAGGAACAGGGTGCAGGCGGCATGCCTGTTTCCACATCCGGCAAAGGTGCACTTATGCTTTCCGGCGGTATCGACAGCCCTGTTGCTGCATATATGATGGCAAAACGCGGCATGAAAATTATGGCTGTGCACTTTGCTTCACCACCATATACAAGTGAACGCGCAAGACAGAAAGTTATTACTCTCTGTGAAAAAATGAAAGAATACACAGGTGATATCAACCTTCACATTGTGCCTTTCACAGTGCCTCAGGAATATATCCGCGACAACGGTGTGCCTGAACTGTTCACAGTGCTTATGCGCCGCAGTATGATGCGTATCACCGAAAAAATTGCAGAGAGCGAAAGCGCAGAAGCAATTATCACAGGCGAAAGCCTTGCACAGGTTGCAAGCCAGACACTCCGTGCAATCCGTGCAACGGACCTTTCCGTTGAAATGCCGATCCTTCGTCCTGTAATTGGTATGGATAAAAACGAAATCACAGAGATTGCAAGAAAGATTGATACATTTGAAACTTCCATTCTTCCGTACGAAGACTGCTGTACAATCTTTACACCAAGCCATCCAAAAACAAAACCAAGCCTTGAAGAAATTCTTGAAGCTGAAGAAAAAATGGATATGTCTGTTCTTACAAAACTGGAAGAACAGGCAATGGCAGAAACCGAAAGAGTTTTTGTTAATATCTGATTATAAAGTCAAAACTATATAAGCGGAGGGATACTCCGCACCATAAATTTATGAAAGGGTGAAAAACCTTGCGCGCAGAAATTATTTGTGTGGGAACAGAACTCCTGCTTGGCGATATTCTCAACACCAATGCACAGTTCCTTTCCCGTGCTTTGTCAGAACTTGGTATCGCTGTGTACAACCAGCAGGTTGTGGGCGACAACAGGGAAAGACTCACCGAAGCGGTGCAGATTGCCAAGGACAGAAGTGACATTGTTATTCTGTCAGGTGGTCTCGGGCCAACCGATGATGACCTGACAAAGCAGACAGTTGCCGCAATTTATAACGATGAGCTGGTTTACAGTGAAGAGGTGGAAAACAAAATCCGTGACCACTTTGCGAAGATGAACCGCGAGATGACAGAAAACAACAAAAAGCAGGCTTTTGTTCCGCAGAAAGGCAGATATTTGCCAAATGACAACGGAACAGCACCGGGCGTTATGTTTATAGACGGCGAAAAACTTGCTGTTTTGCTGCCGGGACCACCAAGAGAAATGGAACCTATGATGACAAATCAGGTTATGCCGATTCTCAGCCGCCTTGTAAAAGGTGTAATAAAATCCCGCTATGTAAAAACAATGTGCATCGGCGAAAGTATGCTGGAAACAAAAATTCCTCATTTTCTGGAAAGTGAAAATCCTACAGCGGCACTTTATGCAAAAGGTGACGGAGAAGTTACAATCCGCATCACTGCAAAGGCACTGGAAGAAAAAGAAGCAACCGAAATGCTGGACAGGCAGTACAGAGAGCTGGAAGGTGAAATCAGCGAATACATCTATGGTGTAGATGTTGAAAACGCCGAAACAGTTATTGTAAGCACACTCAAGCGTACAATGAAATCCGTTGCAGTGGCCGAAAGCTGCACAGGCGGCAAAATTGCGTCCCGCATTACAAGTGTGCCGGGGGCATCCTCTGTATTTGAACTTGGAATATGCACATACTCCGACAGACAAAAGGTAGAAATGCTGGATGTTGACCAGGATGTGCTGGAAAAACACACAGCAGTAAGCCGTGAAGTTGCCGCACAGATGGCACAGAATGTCCGCCGCAAGGCCGAAAGTGATTATGCCGTTGCAACAACAGGCTATGCAGGTCCTGACGGAGACGATGTGGGACTTGTTTACATTGCAGTTGCCACAGCGGAAAAAACCTGCGTGGTAAAACACCACTTTGCAGGCAGCAGACAGGTTATAACCAACCTTGCAAGCCAGTATGCACTTGATATGCTGCGCAGAACAATGCTTGGTCTGGATATTCCTGATGGTGAATTTGTAGAAGAATCCGTAAAGCCTGAAAAGAAAAAAAGATTTTTCCCTGTGTTTTTCACAGTTATAGGGGCGATTATTCTGTCCCTTGCACTTGCATTCGGCTTTTTGTGGTTTAAAAACGGCAAAAGCTGGGCAAATGTGCCTATAATAAACAAATATATTGATATACCATCTGTACAGCAGACGGTGCAGTCACGCAGTGACAACGATTTTTTTTCACAAGGTTTTGAGCAGGTAACCTCCAATCTGGTATCCGGCTCTTGGGCTCAGAACCTTAATTTAGAGGGCTGGATAGCTGTTAAAAATGTACCTGCGGAATATGCAGTGGGTTCACACCGCCACAGCGAAGTTGAACCGGGATATGTAGTTTATAAAGATAACTCCATTGCAGGCATGACCGTTTATTCGGGTTTTAACAGCGAAAACCTGTACAAAAATGTTTCCGAAACAGACCCTGACAGCGAAATTGTGCTGTTTGACTGTGACGGCAACTGGTATGAATACCGTATGTTTGCGGCAATGCACTATACACAGAGCGAATATAACGGTTTTCTCAAAATGAGCGACAGCAACGATATGGTTGCGGAAGTGCTCAAAAAAACTGCAGTTAAATTTTCCACCTTTAATGTCACAGGCTTTGACGAGATAATTATATTGCGACAGCTTGATGACAATGGTGATATAAACCTCTATTTTGCAGTTAAATATTACGGCGACACTGATGACCTGGAAGTTCCGCCACAGATGTCCCAGGACGGCGAAAACAGTGAAACGGAAGATAATCCGAACACTGAAAAGGAAGACGAAAGCAGTTCTGATACATCATCGGACGAAAGTTCATCAGACAGTGAAGATGAAAGCGATTCAGATGAAAGCAGTTCCGATTCTTCAATTGAAAATGACATTGATGCACCGAACTCCATCATAACTTCAGAACCTGAAGACAGCTCATCAGCATCGGGTTCTTCATCTCAGGCAAAACCAACAGTTTCACCGTCACCTACAGCTACAGCTAAACCGACGGTGTCACCATCACCGACTGCTACAGCTAAACCAACGGTGTCACCATCACCAACAGCTACAGCGAAGCCAACGGTGTCACCATCACCAACGGCTACAGCGAAGCCAACGGTGTCACCGACACCTACACCAACACCAACGGCAACGCCTACTCCAACACCTACACCTACACCTACACCTACACCACAGGGTGCAACACTTACTGTTACTATGAACGGACAGGTTGTTACCGACAGTGTGGAAAAAATCCTTGCACAGATTGTTTCCAAGGAAATGACAGGCACATGGAATGCGGAAGCTCTCAAAGCACAGGCAATTGCCACACATACATATATCAGATATCAGTATTCAACCGGCAATACAGCACCTGCAGTTGCAGGCCGAACAACCCCTTATGCATCGGTTGTAAACGCAGTAAGCCAGGTTTCTGACATTATTATGACAGTTGGCGGACGTCCTGCATATACACCATATTTTGCTTCCTCTGCAGGCAGAACAAACTCCTCTGCAGATGTATGGGGCGGCCATTACAGCCATCTTGTATCGGTGGAAAGTAAATACGATTATCAGGCAAGCGGATATCAGGGTACTGTGAGATATTCCAGAGCGGATATGGAAGCGGTGCTCAGGTCCATAGGCATTGAACCAAAAGGTGATCCATCCACATGGTTTGCAATCACAAGCAAAACTTCAGGCGGTTATGTTGCGGATATGACAATCTGCGGACAGACAACATACAGAAGTCCGTCCAGCGGTAAAACCCTTGGAATAACAGGCAGACGTATGCGTGAAGATATCCTCAAGGTGAATGGCGGTATGGTAATGCGCTCCCATGCGTTTGATGTAACCTATGACGGCACTACATTTATCTTTACCACCTATGGTTATGGTCATGGCGTAGGTATGAGCCAGTGGGGTGCACAGCTTTATGCACAGAACGAAGGCTGGAGCTACAGTCAGATTCTTTCACACTATTACACAGGTGTGACAATTCAGGGAATATAGCAAAACAGGGTACAGCTTGTCTGTACCCTGCAGAATATATTTTATGGTAAAAAATAACTTTAAAAGGTAAGCAGAATGAAATACGTTTCTCCACAGACAGAAAAAAGAAAAAAACAGCAGCAGAAGCGACGCAGACTGATCATGACAATCAGCGCTGTGGTTATTGTTGCTGCAGTTATCGTTGTGGCAGCGGTTTCTATGCTTAAAGATAAACCATCATCTTCTGATATTGCCGAAAGTCTGCCGGACAGCGAAAGCATTCAGCAGGAAAACAGTGATGTAACTGAAAATGTTTCTTCGGAAATTATTGACGAAAGTGATGTTTCTTCCCAGGAACAGGCCCCAAGCAAACCACAGGACAAACCTGCAAAGAAAAAGCAGTCTGTGATACAGAAAATCAAAGCAAAGTTTGCAAAAACAGTACCTATGGAATATGTGTTCCCGGCCACAGCATTTGGCCGTCAGATAGAAGAAGCGGCAGGAGAAATTATCAGTCTTTCACCGCTTGCAACAGAGGTTATACTTTCATCTCCGTCACAGCATACACTTGTTGCGGTAAGTGAATACTGCAACAAACGCGGTAATGAACTTATGACAGTGGGCACACCGCTTATACCAAAAACCGATAAAATTATTCAGCTTGCACCGGATTATCTCATTGTCCAGAACCCTTTAAGTCAGCAGGATAAGATTAAAATTGAACAAAGCGGCATCACTGTACTGCAGGTTGAATCCCCTGACAGTTTGGAAGAACTGAAGGAAATTTACCGCAGTGTGACCGCACTGACCCACGGGGCAGATATTGCAACATTTGAAAGCGAACGCGTAATGGCTGATTTGCAGGAAAAACTTTCCCTTTACAATGTTGCGTTAAGCAATGTTGCAAAAAAATCCGCAGTAATGCTTTTCAACGGCTATGGTATGGTGGCAACACAGGATACCTTTGAAGCAAAGCTTTTAAGCACATTTTTTGATGTAAAAATCAATGGCAGCAACTACTTCACCGATGGTCTTGAAAGCGTTATACAGTCAAATCCTCAGGTGCTTATTGTGTCTGATATTATGACACAGGAACAGCTTGCAAGCTTTGGCTTCGGCGAAACCGATGCAATGAAAAACGGAAATGTATACTATGTTTCCATTCAGGATTTTGAAAATATAAGCCCAAAATGCATCAAAGCCCTTAGTGGCATTGCAAACAGTGTTTACGGCAATGCAATACAGCCTGCACCGCAGGAAACAGAAGAATAAATAAAAAATCATTTTACAAAAATGTACCCACCAAATCACTTTACGGTGTTTTGGTGGGTATTTGTATGTTTATTTACTTTTTATATAACTTTGTGGTGAAATCTTTGCGGCTTTCACCGGAAAACTTGAAAAATAACCCCTGCAAATCGGAGGCAAGGCATTCTTTTTCAATAACTGCTTTGCAGCTGTCGTTTTTATCCTGCAGAATTCTGTAGGAATGGCTGATTGGCAACGCAGAAATTCCGTGAGCTTTTTTTATAATGTTTTCCCCCTCTGCATCCATTGCAAGTATGCGTATAAAAGGCGGATATTCAGATGCCTGTGTGCCGTTTTCCAGCAAAGCGGCAAGGATAATGCGGTTCAAACGGGCACGGGTGTACTGTTTGGTAGGCAGTTTTTCAAAAAGGTTTTCAAAGCCTGTAGCATATAAGGATGCAGTTTCAAAAGCATTGCTGAGTTCTTCGTTGCAGTCAGCAAGTTTTGCAAAATCCGATGCTTTCAGTTTTTTCATTGTTGCAATGGCGTAACGTTCAAAACTGCTGTCAGGGATAAAATAATCCCCCTGTTCAAGACGGTTTAAAAAGTCCTGTTTTATATTTTCAGGCACAAACTCGCAGGCTTTCTCAAAACGGTATTCTTTAACAGCGTTTCTTATGCCGCTTGCACTGGCAAAACCATTTTTTGCGGATAAATCATTGTAGTTTGCGCCCTTGCGTTTAACGGGGATAAATTCCACATTCCAACCGGTTTTAATACACTCTTTTATATATTCAAGGGCAAGAATATCATTGCTTGCAGCAACAGTTTCTCTGTTTATGTCAAATTTTTCAAGGATAGCTTTTTCTCTTGCAGATGCAAACGGAATGTTTTCCGCAAGGTGATTTTTAAGGGAGTTTTCGTATTCTTCGCTCAGCAGATAGCGTGCAATATCTGTCAGCAGGTTGATATCGTCGCTTTCACTGCCAAAGCAAAGGGCATCGACGCCAAGGTTTTTAAGTATATGCACACCGCTTTTTGCAAACCCTTCTGCAGATTTGGCACTATATGGATACGGAATTTCACACACAAGGCTGACTGCACAGTTTACCGCCATTTTTGCTCTTTCAAACTTGGAAAGCAGGCTGAATTCTCCACGCTGAACACAACTTCCGCTCATTGCAACGGCAATACTGTGGTATCCTTTGGCATTAAGATAATCAATCTGATACTTGTGTCCTTTATGGAAAGGATTGTATTCTGCGATAATTCCTGCTGTTTTTGCCATAAAACGGCTCCTTTTACCTTGAAAAATATATAAAGTTATTATATAATAAATGTGTTATAAAATAAATACCATTTTTATTGGAGGATTGATTAAAATGAAAATTTTGGTTATCAACTGTGGTTCCAGCTCACTTAAATATCAGCTTATCAATATGGAAGATGAAAGCGTTATCTGCAAAGGTATCTGCGAAAGAATCGGTATTGAAGGCTCTTTTATTAAACATGAAGCTAACGACGGTAAATGGACAGTAGAAGTTCCATTCCCAACACACACAGAAGCATTCGCAAAAGTTGTTGAAATGATGACAACAGGCGAAGGCAAAGTTATCAACGATGTTAAAGAAGTTTCCGCAATCGGTCACCGTGTTGCACATGGTGCAGAAAGCTTCAAAGAATCCACACTCGTTGACGACGAAGTTATCGCAGAAATCGGTCGTCTTGGCGCTATCGCTCCATTGCACAACCCTGCACACGTTCTTGGCCTCAACAGCGCAAAAGCTGTATTCGGCGCAGACGTTCCAAACGTTGTAGTATTCGATACAGTTTTCCACTCAACAATGCCAAGAAAAGCTTACATGTACGCAGTACCATACGAATGGTATGAAGATCACAAAGTTCGTCGCTATGGTTTCCACGGTACATCCCACAAATTTGTTTCCCTTGCAGCAGCTGAATTCCTCGGCAAAAAACCAGAAGAACTCAAAATCGTTACATGCCACCTTGGCAACGGTTCTTCCATTGCAGCTGTAGACGGCGGCAAAGTTTGCGACACATCCATGGGCTTCTCCCCACTTGCAGGTCTCCTTATGGGTACAAGAAGTGGTGACGTTGATCCATCCGTTGTTACATTTATCGCTGAAAAAACAGGTATGAACGGCACAGAACTCAGCCAGTACCTCAACAAAAAAGCTGGTTTCCTTGGTGTTTCCGGCGTTTCCAGCGACTGCCGCGACCTTGAACTTGCAGCAGAAGGCGGCAACGACAGAGCAGCTCTCACACTTGAAATGCTCGTTTACCAGATCCAGAAATACATCGGTTCCTACACAGCTGCTATGAACGGTCTTGACTGTATCGTATTCACAGGCGGTATCGGTGAAAACTCTGCTTCCACACGTGCAAAAGTTTGTGAAGGTCTTGGCTGGTTCGGCGTAGAAATCGACGATGAACAGAACGCAAAACGCGGTCTTGCAGTTAACGATATCACAGCTGCTAACGGCAAAGTTAAAGTTCTCGTTGTTCAGACAAACGAAGAATTGATGATTGCTCGTGACACAAAACGTGTTGCTTTTGGTGAATAATAATCAGATAGGATTGTTTACACAACCTGAAAGATTATAAAAATTATCAATGTAAATTTTATAACATTAAACGGTGAAGGGTAACCTTCACCGTTTTTTTGTTGCAATACAAAACAAACGGCAGAGTGAAATTCACTCTGCCGTTATTTTTATCTGCAAATCCGACAATAAACATTTAGTTTGCTTTCTTTTCGTCTTTGTTCTGTTCCTTTGGTTTTCTCATTGTCAGGGAGATGCGTTTTTTGTTTACGTCAACACTTAATACCCACACAGTAACAATATCGCCGACTTTAAGTATTTCGCTTGGGTGTTTTATGTATTTGTCGCAAATCTGGCTGATATGCACAAGGCCGTCCTGATGTACGCCTATATCCACAAAAGCACCAAAGTCGATAACATTTCTTACAGTACCTGTAAGTTCCATACCTGCTACAAGGTCGTTCATATCAAGCACATCGGAGCGCAAAAGTGGCTTTGGCAAAGCATCACGCATGTCTCTGCCAGGTTTTATAAGTTCTGCCACAATGTCTTTAAGTGTTGGAACGCCAATGCCAAGCTGATCAGCCAGCTTGCTGAGACCGATTTTTTCAACGTCTTTTTCAAGATTTTTAATTTTTTCTGTGCCGATATCATCGGTTGTGTAGCCTACAGCACTGAGAAGCTGTTTTGCTGCATCGTAACTTTCAGGATGAACAGAGGAGGAATCCAACTTATCCTTTGCACCCGGAATTCTCAAAAAGCCTGCAGAAAGCAGGTATGCTTTAGGACCAAGTTTTGAAACTTTGAGCAACTGGTTTCTCTTTGTGAATTCACCGTTTTCTTCTCTGTATGCCACAATGTTCTTTGCAATGGACTTGTTAAGACCTGAAACGCGTTCAAGCAATGGTGCAGAAGCTGTGTTAAGGTCAACACCTACTGTGTTTACACAGTATTCCACAACGCCGTCAAGGCTTTCTTCCAGACGCTGTTTTGGCATATCGTGCTGATACTGTCCAACACCAATGGATTTAGGGTCAATTTTTACAAGTTCGGCAAGCGGGTCCTGCAGACGTCTTGCAATTGAAACTGCACTTCTCAAAGCAACGTCAAACTGTGGAAATTCTGCCGCAGCAAGTTTGGATGCGGAATAAACAGAGGCGCCTGCTTCGCTTACAACTGCATAGCTTACAGGTTTGTCGATTTCTTTAAGCATGGAA
>JAZOTI010000098.1:0-4988 GCA_045657565.1 Oscillospiraceae bacterium
ATGGTATCTGCTTTAACTTTTTTACCAGGATAATTTTTTGCGTTCGATTGGTGTGGAAAGGATAATCTGTGTGCTTGTGCGGCCAAGTTTCTGGAATTTGATGATAAGTTTTTCCAGATCGTCAATTTCCTGTGCGTCAACCTTGATAAGATAGCTGTAATCGCCTGTTACATGGTAACATTCCACAACCAAAGGTTCTTTTTCCACAAGGTCAAGAAGATTTTCTCTATCCTGTGGCTGAATGGAAACGTTGATGATTGCATGCACTGCTCTGCCGATTTTTTTAGGATTGATTATTGCTGTGTAACCTTCAATAATGCCGTCCTTTTCCATTCTTTTGATTCTTTCACTTACAGCCGGTGCTGTGAGAGAAATTGTCTGTGTGATTTCCTTTACTGTAATTCTGCCATTGTCCTGTAATAAATCCAAAATCTTTTTGTCAATATTATCCATTTTATTCCTCCGTTTTTTATTCCTTAGACAGTTATATATATATTCAGATTTTAAATTTACAAACTTTAGTTTGTGCCGGGGGATTTGCTGTTTTTGTTGCAAAAAGTTTGTTTATTTTCTAATGACCATATTATAGTATTATTTTTTTAACTTGTAAACCGATTTTACTGAATTTCACTTATTTTGTATGAGTTATACAAATATGCAAGCTTTTTATCCACAATCCCGCTGATTTTTATGCCTTCGGCAGTATATTCTTCACTGTGGATAACACCGTTTTCGCGGATTGTGTTTGCAAGGGCTGTCTGGCTGTAAGGCAGGAGTATTTCCAGCTTTTCCATTCGGTCGGACAGTTTTTCATCAATAGCATTCATCAGGTTTTCAAGGCCGAAACCGCTTTTTGCAGACACACGGATGCCGTTTTCGGTTACAAAGTCAATATGTTCCTTGTCGCATTTGTTGTAAACAGTGATGATGTTTTCCTTTTCAACGCCGATTTCATCAAGAACACCGCGGGTAACTTCCAGCTGAATGTCTCTGTCCTCGCTTGCAATATCACATACATTGAGAACAATATCCGCATATTTTGCCTGTTTAAGTGTGGATTTGAAAGCTTCAACCAGTTTGTGTGGCAGACGGCTTACAAAACCAACTGTGTCAACAAGAATTGCTGTCTGTCCGCTTGGCAGAACAAACTTGCGGGCTGTAGGGTCAAGTGTAGCAAAAAGCATATCTTTTTCGAAAATTTCGCTGTCAGTTATGCGGTTGAGCAGGCTTGACTTGCCCACGTTTGTGTAGCCTGTGAGAGCAACAACAGGAACATCGTTCTTTTTGCGTTTTTCGCTTAAGATATCGCGGCGTTTTTCCACCTGTTCAAGTTTTTCCTTGATGAGAGAAATGCGCTGATTGATATGACGGCGGTCATATTCCAGCTTGGACTCACCTGCACCGCGTCGTGCACCGCCGCCGCCTGCGCCGCCACCGCCCTGACGGGAAAGGCTTGCGCCCATGCCGCTTAAGCGTGGAAGTTTATATTTGAGCAGCGCAAGCTCTGTCTGCAGTTTGCCCTCGCTGGTAGTTGCTCGTTCCGCAAAAATTTCCAGAATGAGCATTGTGCGGTCAATAACTTCGATTTCAAGGAAGTCAGAGATGTTTTTAATCTGGCTGCCTGTGAGCTCGCAGTCAAAAACGCACAGCTCCACCTCATTGTTGTGGCAAAGTTCTTTAACTTCTGCCAGTTTGCCTTCACCAAGGTAGTATTTGTTTTCAGGGTTGTCCTTGCGCTGCACAACCTGACATACAACCTGCAGGTCTCGTGCTTCGCAAAGGCTTTCCAGCTCTTTCATAGAGTTGTCGATATCATATTCACCGCAGTCTACGCCTGCAATAAGTGTTTTTGTAAGCATAAATGCTCCTTTCGGGGGGATTTTTGTGGTTATTATGGTAAATTTTTTGAAATATTATTATCTTTATTTTTTCACATATATGTGTTAAAATCGAAACAGAATTAAAAGTATAGGGGGTATTTGACTATGTTTTGTCCAAGATGCGGCCGTGCCGTAAGTGAAAAAGCAAATTTCTGTGGCGGATGCGGACTTTCCCGCGGTGAAATTGAAAATTATATCCGCATGACACAGCCTGCCCAGCAGCCTGCAGAAGAAGTTAAAACCGAAGTGCCTTTTGGCACAATTGTAAACCAGCCTGAACCTGTTGGCAGCACCGAAGAAGATGTTATCATCCCTGTTGTGGAAACAGCCGAAGATACTGCACCTGTTGCCGAAACAGAAACACATGCTGAATCCGCTGCAGAACCAATGCCTGAAAGAGTTGTGGAGGCTGTTGCCGATATGACGGAAGAAAAACAGGCAGAAGCTGCACCACAGCCTGAGGCACCAAAAGCAACATACACACCACCTGTGCCACCACAGCCACAGCATGATTATGGTTATAACCCACAGTATGCACAGCAGTCTGCACCACAGCCTGTAAAGAACGAAAACCTTTCCACAGTGGACTTTATCTGGATGTTTATCATCAGCGGTATTCCTCTTGTAGGTTTTATCTATCTTATCTGTCTTGCTGTTCAAAATAATAACACGAACAAACGCTCCTATGCAAGAGCAACCCTGCTTGTAGCGCTGTTTTCTTTGGTTGTTGCCATTGTTTTTGCTATTGGTATTGTAGCCGCAGGTGTTATATAATATAAGTATGTAAGCAACAAAACTGTTTTGCCTTTTTGTGTGTCTGATTGACAGGACAACCTGTATAGTCAGATAAAAGTTAACTGTCATTAATATTGTAAACTGCAGTATTTTGTGATATAATTAACAAAACATACAGTTTATGGAGGAATCAGACTATGGAACAGTATAAAAGCGAATTTATCCAGTTTATGGTAGACAGTAAAGTTCTCAAATTCGGTGAATTCACATTGAAAAGCGGACGTAAATCCCCATTCTTTATGAATGCAGGCGGTTACGTAACAGGCTCTCAGCTTAAAAAATTGGGCGAATACTACGCAAAAGCTATCCACAACACATACGGCGATGACTTTGACGTATTGTTTGGACCAGCTTACAAAGGTATCCCTCTTGCAGTAGTAACAGCTATGGCATACAGCGAATTATATGGCAAAGAAATCCGTTACTGCTCTGACCGTAAGGAAGAAAAAGACCACGGTGCTGACAAAGGCAGCTTCCTGGGCAGCAAACTGCAGGATGGCGACAGAGTTATCATGATCGAAGACGTTACAACAAGCGGCAAATCCATGGAAGAAACAGTTCCAAAGGTAAAAGGTGCTGCAGATGTTACAATCGTAGGTCTTATGGTATCCCTCAACCGTATGGAAGTTGGCAAAGGCGGCGAAAAAGTTGCTCTTGATGAAGTTAAAGACCTTTACGGCTTTGAAACAGCTGCTATCGTTGACATGAACGACGTTGTTGAAGCTCTTTACAACAAAGAAGTAAACGGCGAAGTAATTATCGACGACACAATTAAAGCAGCAATTGATGCATACTACGAACAGTACGGCGTTAAATAATAATTAATACTTGATATAGAAAAGGCTGTCTCACCCGAGACAGCCTTCTTTATTTTTAACATATAACAAACATATAGCAAAACATGTCATTCTGAGGAATTTTAATTCCGAAGAATCTCTCGGTTTATCGGGATATAGTGATTTAACGGAATGTCGAGGACGCCGCCCCCTACACAATGCACTAAGAATGAAAATGTTTTTATTATCTTGTTACATAAAAAATCCCCCTGTATCTTTTGGTACAGGGGGGAATTTTTTAAATATTATTCAGCAAAGTCTGCCATGCATCTTCTGTAAGCTGCAACAGGGTCTTCTGCTTTTGTGATTGGGCGGCCAACTACGATGTAGTCTGTGCCGATTTCTTTTGCTTTTGCAGGTGTTGTAACACGAACCTGGTCACCAACATCGCCGTCAGCAAAACGAACACCTGGTGTAACTGTAAGGAAGTCAGAACCAACAGCTTCTTTTACCATGCCAGCTTCAAGTGGGGAGCAAACGATACCGTCAAGGCCTGCTGCTTTTGTGTTTTTAGCATAGTGGATGATTGTATCGTTGATGGAAGCGTTGATGAGAAGTTCGTTCTGCATTCTTTCTTCGCTTGTGGATGTAAGCTGTGTAACAGCAATAACAAGTGGTCTTGTGCCGTCTTCACGCATAACGCCTTCAAGAGCAGCTTTCATCATATCGATTGTACCTGCTGCGTGTACGTTTACGATATCTGCACCGAGACCGGAAAGGCTTCTCATACCGCCTTTAACTGTGTTTGGAATGTCGTGAAGTTTAAGGTCGAGGAACACTTTGTGGCCTCTTGCCTTGATTTCTTTAACGATGGATGGACCTGCTGCGTAGAAAAGTTCCATACCGATTTTTACGAATGGTTTTTCGTCTGTAAATTTATCGAGGAAAGCCAAAGCAGTTTCTGCATCTTTAAAGTCAAGTGCAATGATAACATCTCTTTTCATTGGTAGAGTTCTCCTTTATGTAATTTGTACGTTTTGTTTATGTAGGGGCGGATGCCCACATCCGCTCATCATTGTAACAATAAACTTTATCGGGACAATGTGGACATCGTCCCCTACAAGTTAAATTGGTTTACTTAAATGAAGCACCGATAATATCGTTAAGATCTTTGATGCCGTATTTTTCCATTGTTGCAGGAAGTGCTTCAATGATTTCCTTACATGCATAAGGATTTTTAAGGTTTGCTGCGCCAACCTGAACAGCTGTTGCGCCTGCCATCATCATTTCGATAACGTCTTCAGCAGAGGAAACACCGCCCTGACCCATAATTGGAATGTTAACAGCTTTTGCAACCTGATGTACCATTCTGAGTGCTACAGGGAAAATTGCAGGGCCGGAGAAACCGCCCATTGTGTTTGCAATGATTGGTTTGCCTGTTTTGAGGTTGATTCTCATACCAAGCAGTGTGTTGATCATACTGATGCCGTCTGCACCTGCTTCTTCAGCAGCTTTGGCAATGGAAACGATGTCTGTT
>JAZOTI010000099.1:0-2253 GCA_045657565.1 Oscillospiraceae bacterium
CGTGCAAGGTGGTCATCCAGAGCACGGATTGCATTGGCTGTAACATAAGGTTTTGCATCAACACCGCCAGATGTGCTTTGTGCGTGAACACGCCAGTAGTAAAGCACCTTTGGAATATGGTGGATTTTTACACCGTCAACTTCGCTGATTTTAAGGAACAAATCGTGGTCCTGAGCGCCGTTGTAGTCATCGTTGAGACCGCCCACAGCTTCGTAAACTGATTTGCGGATACATGCAAGGTGACAGATATAGTTGCAGTTGGTGAGATAGTAATAGCTGTAATCAGGTTTGAAGTGTGCAACGATTGGGTTTGTCCAGTCGGTGTCAAACAGCGCTTCATCGGAATAGATAAAGTCCGCACCTGTTTCGTCAATTGCCTTTGCCATCTGATAAAGTGCATCAGGAGAAATAATATCGTCGTGGTCGCACAGGCAGATGTATTCGCCGTCGGCAAGGTCAATAGCTTTCTGCTGATTGCCTGCAATGCCATAGTTTTTATCCAGCTTTACATACTTGATTTTATCACTGTTCAGGCTTTTGATGTATTCCCCCACATAACTGTGTTTTTCGTCACTTGCATCGGCAAGGCAAAGCTGACCATAACTGTAGCTCTGGCCAAGAAAGCTCTGCACATATTCCGCAAGGTGTTTTTTGTCGGTGTTGAAAAGAGGAGTAACAATGCTGATAACGCCGTCCTTTACGGAAGAGCATTTATAGCTATTCTGCTGTTCAAGGCTTGCTTTAGGTGGCAGAAAACGGCCTTTTTTTGCTTTCATTCTGCGACGGAAAAAGCCGATTGCCCTTTTTGTGGTGCTGGATAAACCCTCGGTTTTTATATATTCAATCAGCAAAAGAAAAAGTTCTTTAATTCTTCTAATTTTTAAAATCATAACAATCCTTTTATAATAGATTTATTTATACCCATAGTTTTCATACAACAGCGTAAAATGCGGGTTGTAGTAATGGTCGCCGTAGTTGAAATATTTCTGCCATTTTGAGGCAAAGCGTGCTTTTTCGCCTTCATATCTTGGGTTTGGCTTGTCGGTGTCAGAACCTCTGGACTTGCTTTCGTAGTGGAAGCCTTCCGCATAAGGTGTGAACACATTCACAAAACCGTCATCATAAAGTTTAAGGCAGAAATCGATATCATTGTATGCAACAGCAAAGTTTTCTTCGTCAAGTTTGTACTTGTTGTAAAGCTCGGTTTTCACCATAAGGCAGGCACCTGTAACCGCCATATAGTTCTGTGCGGTAACAAGGCGGTACATATCCCCTGTGTTGTCCTTTGCATTGTGCAGACCTTTGTGGCTGTGACCTGCAGAGCCGTTGATGCCGATGATAACCCCTGCGTGCTGCAATGTGCCGTCAGGATAATAAAGTTTTGCGCCAACTGCGCCAACATCCTTGCGCTGTGAGAACATAAGCATTTCTTTCAGGAAATCTTCGCTTGTGAACTCAACGTCGTTATTGAGCAGCAGAATGTGGTCCCCTGTTGCGTACTGTGCACCGAAGTTGCAGATAGCGGAGAAGTTGAAACCGCCTTTGTAGTACACAACCTGCAGGTTGTCATATTCTTTCAGAGCTTTTTCGTAATATTCAAAGGTGGACTGTTCGGTGGAGTTGTTTTCCACAACAATAACCTCAACATTGTCCCATCCGCCTTTTTCCTTTATGGAAGCAAGACAACGGGATAAATCTTCAATATTGTCTTTGTTGGGAATAATAACGCTGATTTTTGGGTTGCCGTCAATTTCGTATCTCACACGGTAGCTGCCCGGCCATTTCTGAATTTCCACTTCACCCTTTAAACCAACGCGTTCAAGATGGTCGCTGATTGCTCTGCGGCCTGCTTCAAAGGCGTACATTTTTGTGGACATATCATTGGCTGTACTACCTGCGTGACCGCGCCAGTAGTAAAGCACCTTTGGAATGTGGTAAACACATTCTGCCTGTTCGGTAAGGCGGAGTGTCAGATCAAAGTCCTGTGCACCGTCGTAGGTTTTGTCTTCATAAAAACCGACTTTTTCGGCAAGTTCTCTTTTGAACACAAGGAAATGTGTGATATAGTTTACACCGCGGAGAAAATCCGGTGCATAGTTGATTTTGAAATGGAACTGTATAAGGTGCTCAAGGTTGCCGTCCAGAGTGATTTCGTCGGAATAAAGCACGTCGGCACCGTGGTCGTTGATTGCCTTTACGTTTTCATACAGAGCATTTGGCAGGATAACGTCGTCGTGGTCAAGAAGTGCAATG
>JAZOTI010000100.1:0-2818 GCA_045657565.1 Oscillospiraceae bacterium
TGCCAATGACCTGTATGGCTTATGATGAACGCAGCAAGTTCAATCAGTATGCAATGGCTATGCCGGTAAAACCGTCATACATTGCACTTTCAAAATATATCACAGGTATGGTTCTTGCAGCAGCCGCATCGGTTGTTGCTCTTGTTACCGCGGTAATCGGCGGTTCGGACATTGCAAGCACTGCCGTAACATGCATGCTTATCCCAATGTTTTACCACACCTTTATGCTGCCGCTTATGTTTAAATTCGGCACCGAAAAAAGCCGTCTGCTGGTTATGATAGGTGTAGTGATACCTGCAATGCTGTTTGGCGCGGTGGAAGGCACAGGACTGCTGGACAATGCAATTGCCGCACTGGCTTTGGCAAATACTGCCGTTATTGTTGCAGTGATTGTGGCTGTGGTGGCTGTGATGTATATCGCTTCAATATTCATCAGCATTTCAATATGCAAAAATAAAGAATGGTAAAACCGTAAATATAAAAACAAAACCACTTATCTGCCGATAAGTGGTTTTTTGTTTTGATTATTTAACTGTAACATGCTTCAGATTTACAATATTGCCAAAAGGGTTTATCTCCACATTGGCAAAAAAGCTGCGGTGCCAGTAGCTTGTGCTGTCGGTGCACATAGGCACGCAGTATGCATTCTGCAGCACAATGTTCTGCCCCTGTTCAATGTAGCTGAGGGCGTTTTTGTCCCCGCCAAGAAGATTTATCTGGTCAATGCAGGCGGCAAGTTCGCTGTCATATTCTGCAAAAGGCTGCAAAAACTGCACAGCGCTGTTGCTCTGCGGTTTGAAACTGTAAAAAGCAATGTCATAACTGCCTTTTGCAAGGCGGGTTTCAATTTCCACAGCAGGCAGGTATTCGATATTCAAAAAGCAACCGAGTTCTTTCTGCCAGAGCTGATTTACATTTTCAATAACGGAGGAATATCTGCTGTCACGGGGCACAAGCACGGTAAGCCCTGCCAGTTTGGAAAGCTGTGCTTCTGCCAGGCCTGCGGAGAACATATCCTTTGGATTCTGTTCCATATATTCAGGATAAACGGCTTTCACAAGGTCGTTCAGCTGCTGACCTGCAAAGGTGAGGCTGTCGGTGTAGATGCCTGTGCCTGCATTTACGGCGTCAGGGTTTGCACCGCTGTTCACCATGCCAAAACAGAACCAGGCAAGTGCACGGCGGATATTGCTGCTGTGAAGTGCAGGGTTTTCCATATTGAAAAACATGCCGAACTGACTGCTTTCAAAACTGTGCTGTGTGCCGCTGTAGCTTTCATTGCTGTCGCTGAAAAAGCCGCTTACGCTGTCTGCTTCATAAAGCTGGCTGCCGCTTAAACCCTCTTTGTTGAGAGAAATTCTGATACGGTCAAGGTTACCGCCTTTTTCTGAAACACGAATAAGTGTGGCATAGCTGCCGTCGTCCGCAAGGTAGTTTACGGTGAAAGGCCCGTTGGAAAGAATATCCTTTACGCTGAGGCCGTAGGCACCCTTTGTTTCGCGGAAAAATTCTTCATTGCAAGGGGAGGCACAAGGCATACACAGACGGGAGATAAAGTTGGCGTCCGCCTTGTGCAGGGTGATGACAAGGGTGCGGTCATCAGGTGTGGAAATGGATTTTATCCCCGCAAATTCGCTGTAATAAGGGGAATGTGTGTCAGGGTCAAGTATGCGGTTGAAAGCAAAGGCGAAATCATGGCTTGTCACGGCAAGCTGTTCGCTTTTGCTTTTGTAAAAACTGCTTTCGCCGATTTCAAAGGTATATGTAAGTCCGTCGGCAGAAACAGAATAGTCGCTGCATACATTTTTTTCAACATTGCCGTTTTTGTATTCAAACAGACCGTCAAAGGTGTTGGTGATAACCAGCAGTTCCTCCGCAGAGGTGGCCACCTGAGGGTCAAGGTTGCGTGGCATTCTGTCAAGGGATAAAGTATAGGTGGAGATAGTCCCTGCCGAGGAACAGCCGCACATTCCAAGGCAAAGCAGGGCGGACATAACCGCCGCGAGAAGTTTTTTCATATATATGCACCTTTTCATTTTATTTTTTATATATGCAAAGGGTAAATGCACAATTTAAAGCAATATGTCATATATTGTCGCATATTAACTCATTATAAAGATAGCACAAATACGCCACGCCGTCAAACGGGGCGGTTTTCCGTATGAAATAAAAAATACGGAGATGTTCTGTAAATGTTGGAGGCGGCAACAAAGTTCAATGCGGTAAGGACAAAAAGTTAATCATTGCACAGGCGAACCAAACCTCACCGCAACAAAAAACAGACGGAACATCATTGTGTTCCGTCTGTCGGTAAATATTATTTGAATTTGGAAATTTTGTCTGCCCATACAGCCATTTCTTCGCTGATTTTGATGTGCTGAGGACATTTGTTTTCGCATGCACGGCAGCCGATGCAGTCGCTTGGCTGTGCTTCTTCTTTTTTCAGTGCTTCTTTTGCGTTCCATTCGCTCTTGAACACTTCGTAGGAAGAATAGATTTCAAACAGTTTTGGAATGTTAAGGTTCATTGGGCAAGGCAGGCAGTATTCGCATTTTGTGCAGTCAACAGCCTGGAAGTTTTTGATTTCTTCCATAACTTTTGCAATTGTTGCTGTTGCTTTTTCGTCCATTGGAATTGGAGCTTTGAATGTGTTGATGTTGTCTACCATCTGTTCCATATTGCTCATACCGCTAAGTGTGAGGAATACGCCAGGGAGGCTGTCAACATAGCTGAGTGCAAGTGCAGCAAGTTTGTTTTCGCCGTATGCAGCGTCAACAGCAGCTTTGCCTGTAGGCACAGTTCTTGCAAGGAAACCGCC
>JAZOTI010000101.1:0-2197 GCA_045657565.1 Oscillospiraceae bacterium
TGTAGCTGCTTTCTATGTGATGATTTTTTCAAAATTTTATGATTTTACCATTACACAGAAAGTTATACTTGTGTTGATCTGTTTCAATGTGCTTGCATTTGAACTTATGAATACGGCAGTTGAAAGAGCAGTGGACAAGCCTGACAAAGAGCATTATATGCAGGCAGGCGCAGCAAAAGATACAGCAGCAGGCGGTGTTCTGCTTGCAGCTGTCGGTGCCGCTGTTGCAGGGATTATGATGTTCTGGGATATAGAAGTTTTTAAAGAAATTTTTAATTTTTTTATCTTCAGACCGTTTATGATTGTGTGTCTTGCTGTAACACTTCGGGCTTCTTACAAATTTATTATTTATGACAATAAAAGATAAAAGGAAAACTTATGGAATTAAATACAAAATCAATTTTCGTTGCAATGGTGGGTAAACCAAATGTAGGCAAATCTTCACTTATGAACCTTATTCTCGGTGAAAAAATTGCCATTGTAACACAGAAACCACAGACAACCCGTACAAGCATTACAGGTATTCTTACAAAAGGTGCAACTCAGTTTGTGTTTATGGATACACCGGGTATTCACACCCCAAGAACAAAACTGGGTGAAAGAATGGTTAAAACAAGTCACAAAACAATTGCAGATGTTGACCTTGCTGTTATGGTTTTTGAACCATACGGTGAACTTAACGAAGCAGAACTCAGCCTTGTTGACAGCATTAAAAAGAACAGAATTCCTGCAATTGCTGTAATCAATAAAAAGGATACGCTCAAAAAAGCTGCTGACCTTGACAAACAGATAAAAATGCTGGAAGAAATCGGTGTTTTTGACAGAGTAATGGCTACAAGTGCAAAGGACAATGATGGTGTGGAAGAACTCCTCGGTGTAATTGACAGCTATGCTATGGAAGGTCCTCACTACTTTGAAGAAGATGCAATTACAAATATGCCTGAAAAGGTTATTGTAAGCGAAATTGTACGCGAAAAACTGCTTTTGAATCTTTTTGAAGAAATCCCACACGGTACAAATGTTGAAGTTGAAAAATTCAAGGAACGCAAAGGCAAAAATATGGTTGACATCGGCGTTGTTATTTACTGTGAACGCAAAAGCCATAAAGGTATGATTATCGGCAAACAGGGTGCTATGCTCAAAAAAATCAGTAGTCAGGCCCGCATGGATATTGAGCAGTTCCTCGGAGCAAAAGTATTTATGGAATGCTGGGTAAAAGTTAAGGAAGACTGGCGTGACAGCAACTATATCCTCAACGATTTTGGATTCAAAGACGAATAATACCTTTAATTGCCACGGATATATGGTGATATAAATTCAATAATAATTTCACTTTCTCAAGAAAGGGGAATTGTTATGCGTATAGATTACTGGAACAGATTTTTACGGACAGGCAGTGTGGAGGATTATCTTCACTACCGTCAGTGTTTATCTCAGGCAGGACAGGAAATTATAAAAGAGGTTGCAAATGGCAAACCAACTACTAAAAGTGAACGGAGTAGTGTTAAAAGAGCTTCAAATGAAGGAGAGCGATAAAATACTGACCGTTCTTACCAAGGAATTGGGCGTAATTTCAATATATGCCAAAGGGGCTATGAGACTTAAAAACAAGTTTCATAGCTCTACTGGCTTGTTTACATACAGTGAGTTTGTCGTTTTTGAGGGCAAAGGCGACAGAATGTATCAGCTCAATGAAGCTGTAACCAAAAAGGTGTTTTACAATCTGTCATCATCCATAGAAAATATTTCCCTTGCAATGTATATGTCGGAACTGGTGTGCGAATCAGTTGTTCCTGACGAAGTTTCAGGAGATATCCTAAGGCTGTTTCTCAATTGCCTGTATATGCTGTGCGAAGAAAAGTGGAACCCGCTTATGACGAAGGCTGCGTTTGAAATGAGACTTATAAGTGACATCGGTTTTCGTCCAAGTCTTGTCGGTTGTCGCAAATGCGGTAAATATGAAAACGATATGATGTTTTTTGATGTTGAAAGCGGAAACATCATATGCCCCGATTGCAGAGGAATTTACGAAACAGGGTATATTCCTGCCGAACCTGCTGTAATTTTGGCATTGCGATATCTTGTGCTTGCTGATTTCGAACAGATGTTTTCCTTCAAGCTTGGCGGTTTAAGTCTTATAAAACTCGGACAGATAAGTGAAAAATATATCCTTTCCCGAACAAAAGACAGCTATAAG
>JAZOTI010000102.1:0-2107 GCA_045657565.1 Oscillospiraceae bacterium
GGAATAGCAATATCACTGAAAACTGTATTGTCCGGTTTCCATCTGATTTTGGAACCTGTCTGGCGTTTGTTTATTTCGGTTTTCTGCAGACCGCCTACGTTTTCGCCTTTTTCAAAATCAAGATGATATGCAAAACCGTCACGCATAATATCAACAGTCATATATTCGGAAGCATACTGTGTTGCACACAGACCGAGCCCGTTGAGACCGAGAGAATATTCATAGTTATCCCCAGCGTTGTTGTTATACTTGCCGCCTGCGTACATTTCGCAGAACAGAAGTTCCCAGTTGTATCGGTCTTCGTTTTTATTGTAGTCCACAGGTATACCACGGCCAAAGTCTTCCACTTCAATGGAGCCGTCGTTGTATTTTGTCATTATGATTTTGTTGCCGTGACCTTCTCTCGCTTCGTCGATACTGTTGGACAGAATTTCAAAAACAGAGTGCTGGCAGCCTTCGATACCATCAGAACCAAAAATAACCGCAGGGCGTTTTCGAACCCTGTCAGCCCCTTTGAGACTGCTGATGCTTTCGTTGCCGTAAACCTTTGACTGTCTTGCCATTGTAATCTCCTAATAAATATATTTATCACCGCACACTGCGGCTGTTGTGAGCATACTTTTCCATTTAAACATTAACCATATAATTTTAACTGCAATAAAAATTTTTGTCAAGGCGATAGTACAATATGAGCGGTTTTTCAACTTTTATATATCCATATATGTTGTGGTGAAACAAAAACAAAAGGCGGTCAGATGACCGCCTTATAATGTTTGTTTAATTTTCTTCTGAGGGATCTTCAACAGTTGCTGCTGTTTCTTCAACTACAGGTTCAACTACAGTTTCAACTGTTTCGGTAATTTCTTCATTTGCAGCTTCGATAATTTCCACTACAACTTCTGCATTTTCAATATCTTCCGCTGTTGGTTCTTCCACAGTTTCTTCCACTGCAGGTGTCTGTGTTTTTTCAACATAAACGTAATCTTCCGCCATAATTTTTGCAAATTCTTCGCCGGAGATTTTTTCTTTATCCATAAGGATTTTTGCAACAATATGGAGTTTATCAACATTGTCTTTGAGGATATCCATACAACGGTTGTATCCTTCATCAACAATGCGGCGGATTTCGTTGTCAATTTCGTTTGCAACTGCATCGGAGTAACCCTGACCCTGGCCATAGTCTCTGCCAAGGAATGTCTGCTGTGGGTCGTGACCATAAACAACATTGCCCAGTTTGTCAGAGAAACCGTAACGCATAACCATTGATTTTGCGATGGCTGTTGTTCTTTCAAGGTCGTTGGATGCACCTGTGGAAATATCTTCAAGGATAAGCTGTTCTGCACAGCGGCCGCCAAGAAGTGTAACAATTTCGTCCTGCATTTCCTTTTTGGTGCGGTAGTTGGAATCTTCTTCAGGAATTGAGAGGGTATATCCGCCTGCCATACCACGAGGAATGATGGAGATTTCTTTTACAGGGTTGGAAGTTTCGCATACATATGTTGCCACTGCATGACCTGCTTCGTGGTAGGAAACAAGTTTCTTTTCCTTTGGTGTAACCACGCGGGATTTCTTTTCAGGGCCTGCGATAACTTTGATAACTGCTGCATCAATATCAGCCTGTGTGAGTGCTTTTTTGCCTTTTTTAGCTGCCATGAGTGCTGCTTCGTTGCAAAGGTTTTCAAGGTCAGCACCTGTAAAGCCCGGTGTAGCCTGTGCGATTGCTTTTGGTTCCACATCAGGGCCGATTGGTTTGTTTTTGAGATGAACTTTAAGAATTTCTTCCCTGCCTTTGATATCAGGTGCACCAACATAAACCTGACGATCAAAACGGCCCGGTCTGAGAAGCGCACGGTCAAGGATATCGGCACGGTTGGTTGCTGCCATAATGATAACGCCTTCGTTTGCACCGAAACCGTCCATTTCAACAAGCAGCTGGTTGAGTGTCTGTTCTCTTTCGTCGTGACCACCGCCAAGACCGGCACCACGCTGACGACCTACTGCGTCGATTTCGTCGATAAATATAATGGAAGGTGCTGCTTTTTTTGCCTTGTCAAACAGGTCTCTTACACGGGAAGCACCAACACCAACATACATTTCCACAAAGTCG
>JAZOTI010000103.1:0-4104 GCA_045657565.1 Oscillospiraceae bacterium
AAGCGGCAGCGAAATTGTTATCGAAGAATTCCTTACAGGTACAGAAGTTTCCGTTCTTGCTTTCACAGACGGCAAATGCGTAAAACCTATGATTTCTTCCAAAGACCACAAACGTGCATTTGATGATGACAAAGGTCTCAACACAGGCGGCATGGGCGTTATTGCTCCAAACCCTGTTTACACAAAAGAAGTTGAAGCAGTAGCTTTTGAAAAAATCTTTATCCCTACAATGAACGCAATGAACGCTGAAGGCAGAACATTCAAAGGTGTTCTCTACTTTGGTCTTATCATTACAGAACAGGGCCCAAAAGTTATCGAATACAACTGTCGTCTCGGCGACCCTGAAGCTCAGGTTTGTCTGTCCCTTCTTGAAACAGACCTTCTTGAAATTATGAACGCTGTTATTGACGGCACACTCAGCGAAGTTGAATTCTCCAACAAAGAAGGCGGCGCAATCGTTGTTATGATGTGCTCCGGCGGTTATCCTGAAGCTTATGCAAAAGGCAAAGAAATCACAGGCCTTAAAACAGACGGTCAGAACGACAGCTTCCACTACATTTTCCACAGCGGCACAGCTATGAAAGACGGCAAATATGTTTCCAACGGCGGCCGTGTACTTGGTTTTGTATGTCTTGGCGACAGCGTTAAAGACGCACAGGACAAAGTTTATGCAAACATTGACCAGGTAGCATTTGAAAACAGCTTCTACAGACACGATATAGGAGGAAAAAGATAATGGTATATCGCGTTTACGTTTCCAAAAAAGAAGGCTATAATAACGAAGATAAAGGCGTTCTGGCTGATCTTCGCAACAACCTTGGTATCACAAGCGTTAAAAAAGTTAAAATCTTCAACCGTTACGATGTTGAAAATATCGAAAAAGATGTTTTTGACAGCGCAGTAAAAAGCATCTTCTCCGAAATGCAGGTTGATGATACTTTTGACAGCATCAAAACAAACGACACAACATTTGCAGTTGAACTTCTCCCTGGTCAGTTTGACCAGCGTGCAGACTCAGCACAGCAGTGTGTACAGTTTGTAACAGCAGGTATCCGCCCAACAGTTAAATACGCTAAAGTATACAAACTCACAGGCGACATCTCCGCAGCTGAATTTGAAAAAATCAAAAAATACCTCATCAACCCTGTAGAAAGCCGCGAAGCTTCTATGGAAAAACCAAAAACATTGGTTGAAGTATATCCAGTTCCTGAAAAAACACCTGTTTTTGAAGGCTTTATTGATATGACAGAAGCAGACTTTGAAGGCTTTGTAAAAGAACACGGCCTTGCAATGGATGCTGATGACCTCCGTTTCTGCCATGATTACTTTAAAAACACAGAAAAACGTAATCCTACACTGACAGAAATCAAAATGATTGATACATACTGGTCCGACCACTGCCGTCATACAACATTTATGACACAGCTTAACGATATCGTTATCGAAGACGAAAACATCAAAGCAAGCTGGGACAAGTATCTTGGTATCAAAAACCAGCTTTACCCTGCAGGCGGCCGCCCTGTAACATTGATGGATCTTGCAACAATCGGTGCAAAATACCTCAAACGCACAGGCAAACTTAAAAGCCTTGACGAAAGTGAAGAAATCAACGCATGCAGCGTAAAAATTGATGTTGATATCGACGGCAAAAAAGAAAAATGGCTCTTGATGTTCAAAAACGAAACACATAACCATCCAACTGAAATCGAACCATTCGGCGGCGCAGCAACATGTCTTGGCGGCGCAATCCGTGACCCACTTTCAGGCAGAAGCTATGTTTATCAGGCAATGCGTTTCACAGGTGCAGCTGACCCAACAGTTCCTGTAAGCGAAACAATTGAAGGTAAACTTCCACAGATTAAAATCTGTCAGACAGCTGCAAGCGGTTATGCATCCTACGGCAACCAGATTGGTCTTGCTGCAGGTCACATTGAAGAAACATACCACCCTGGCTTTATGGCAAAACGTATGGAAGTTGGCGCTGTTGTAGGTGCTGCTCCTGCTAAAAACGTTGTGCGCAAAACACCTGCAAACACAGACGTTATCATCCTTCTCGGCGGTGCAACAGGCCGTGACGGCTGCGGCGGTGCAACAGGTTCCTCCAAAGCACACGATGTTTCTTCCATCACAGAATGCGGTGCTGAAGTTCAGAAAGGCAACGCTCCTGAAGAAAGAAAAATCCAGAGACTTTTCCGTGACGGTTCTGTAACAAGAATGATCAAACGCTGCAACGACTTTGGTGCAGGCGGTGTTTCCGTTGCTATCGGCGAACTTGCTGACAGCCTCCTTATCAACCTTGATATGGTTCCTAAAAAATACGAAGGTCTTACAGCTACAGAACTTGCAATCAGCGAAAGCCAGGAACGTATGGCTTGCGTGGTTGCAGCAAAAGATGCTAAGAAATTTATCAAAGCAGCAGAAAAAGAAAACCTTTCCGCTGTTATCGTTGCAGAAGTTACAGACACAAACCGTCTCCAGATGCTTTCTGAAGGCGAAATGATTGTTGACCTTGACAGAAACTTCCTCAACAGCGCAGGTGCAACAAAATATGCACAGGCAACAGTTGTAAAACAGGATCTCAGCGAAGCTGCTGTAACAGAAGATGTTTACGAAAAATGGGAAAAAATGGTAACAGACCTGAACGTTGCATCCCAGCGTGGTCTTGTTGAACGTTTTGACGCAACAGTTGGCGGCGGCACAGTGCTTATGCCATTCGGTGGCGCAAGACAGCTCACACCTGCACAGGGCATGGCTGCTCTTATCAACAGCCCTAAAGGCGAAGTTAACACAGCTTCCATCCTTACACACGGTTTTGACCCATATCTTGCAGAACAGAGCCCATACTACTCTGCATACTATGCAGTAATCCACTCTGCAGCAAAACTTGTTGCAGCAGGCGGTGACATCGGCAAAGCATGGATGAGTTTCCAGGAATACTTTGAAAGACTCCGCAAAGAACCAACACGTTGGGGCAAACCACTTGCTGCACTTCTTGGTGGTCTTGAAGCACAGCTTGCTCTTGGCATCGGTGCAATCGGCGGTAAAGACAGTATGTCTGGTTCCTTTGAATCCATCGACGTTCCACCATCACTTATCTCCTTCGCATGCGGCGTTGCAGATGCTGACAACATCATCTCACCTGAATTCAAATGCGTTGGTTCCTCTCTCTACCTTGTAGAACCTAAAAAAGCAGAAAACGGCCTTTACGATGAAGAAAGCCTTGTAAAAACATACAAAGCTCTTCAGAAAGCAATCAAGGAAAAACGCGTAATTTCTGCTTGGGCAATCGGTTTTGGCGGTATTGCAGAAGCTGTTACAAAAATGAGCTTTGGTAACGCAATCGGTGTTAAACTTGATTCCAAACTCACAGCTGATGAACTCTTCAGCAAAAAATATGGCGCATTTGTAGTTGAAACAGACGGTATTCTTCGTTTCGGCAAGAAAATCGGTACAACAATTGACAAATACACAATTATCTACAACCGCAGACACATCAAACTGGACAAACTTGAAAAAGCCTGGGAAGCAAAACTTGAAGGCGTATATCCAAGCAAAACAGTTCTCCAGCCTGCAAAATCTGTTGAAAACATCAACTATGAATTCAAGGGCACAAGACCTTCACCACTTATCAAAGTGGCTTCTCCAAAGGTTATTATCCCTGTATTCCCTGGCACAAACTGCGAATATGACGTAGCAAGAGCATTTGACCGTGCAGGTGCTGACACAGAAATTTTTGTTGTTCGCAACAGAAAACCTGAAGAAGTTCTTCAGTCTGCAAAAGACCTTGCAAAACTTATCAAAACAGCAAATATCCTTGCAATCCCTGGCGGCTTCTCCGGCGGTGACGAACCAGACGGCAGTGCTAAGTTCATCATCTCTCTTATGAGAAACCCACTTGTTGCAGAACAGATTCACGAACTTCTTAATAACCGTGACGGTCTTATGACAGGTATCTGCAACGGCTTCCAGGCTCTTGTAAAACTTGGTCTTGTTCCATACGGCGAAATTGTTGCTCCAAGTGCTGATATTCCAACACTTACATTCAACTCCATCGCACGTCACCAGTCCCGTCTTACACATACACGCGTGGCTTCCAACAAGTCT
>JAZOTI010000104.1:0-3917 GCA_045657565.1 Oscillospiraceae bacterium
TTTTTTGTACTATTTTGGCATATTTATTACATTATCTTTCCAAAATACCGATACGTTTGCATTTGATATAAAGCTATGCTAATATTATGTTATATATCTATCTTTAAATGGGATATTGTTTTCTGCTTCAGGCAGATGCGGTATACTTTGTCCTGTTAAATAAAATATATAAAGCGAGACTCCACAAATGATATTTACAAGACACATCACCGTTCCACCACTTTCAGGCAGACAGAAACGCCGTGCGTACATCTATGTTCCTGACGATTTCAAGACAAATCCACAGGCAAGATATCCTGTCCTGTATATGTTTGACGGTCACAATGTCTTTTTTGACAGCCACGCAACCTACGGCAAAAGCTGGGGTATGCTGGAATGGCTTAAAAAGACAAAAGCTCCGCTGATTGTAGCCGCTGTTGAATGCAATCACGGCCACAACAACGAACGCCTGTCCGAGTATTCCCCTTTCAGCTTCACCGACCCTACTTTCGGCGAAATCAAGGGCAGAGGCAAAATCACAATGGACTGGTATGTAAACTTTTTCAAGCCTTATGTGGACAGCCATTTCCCCACAATGCCGGAAAGAGAATACACCTTTATTTCAGGCAGCAGTATGGGCGGACTTATGACACTTTACGCAGTATGTAAATACAACCATATTTTCTCCCGCGGTGCGGCACTTTCCCCTTCGGTAAGCTTTGCCCCACAGAAAGTTTTTAGTTTTATTGAAAAAAGCCATATCCTGCCTGATACGGTTTTGTATATGGACTACGGTCAGGAAGAACTCTCCCGCCGTCACAACACACTTTACAACCTCAACTGTGCGGCCAATCTTATGGCACACAAAGGCATTATGGTAACCAACCGCCTTGTACCCGGCGGCACCCACACCGAAGCCAGCTGGGAAAAACAGATTCCGTTCTTTATGGATATTCTGTTTTACAATCTGTAAAAAACAAAAGACTAAAAGTAAATTAAAAATCAAAAAACAAAAATATAAACAAAACACAGGCAAAAAGAAAAACATAAAATAAAAAATTTATATATAAACGAGGAAAAACAAATGAAAATTCAGTATTTTAAAGAATACAGCCCTGCTTTGAACAGGGATATGGAAGTAAAGGTTTACGGCCACGCAGGCAAACCTGTGCTTTTTATCCCTTGTCAGGACGGCCGCTTTGTGGACTTTGAAAACTTCCATATGATTGACTACTGGGCAAAATGGATTGATGCAGGCGAATGCATGGTGTTCAGCATCGACACAATTGACCTTGAAACATGGTCCGACAAAAACGGTGACCCGGGCCACCGCACATACATGCACGAACAGTGGATTAAATATATAACACAGGAAGTTGTTCCTGGCATGCAGGCTATGGCAATGGAAGCAAACAGCCTTGCCGACGCACCAAAAATTCTTGTTTTCGGTGCAAGCATGGGTGCAAACCATTCCGCAAACCTGTTCCTGCGCTTCCCTTACATATTCGACAGCTGTCTTGCAATGGCAGGCATTTACAACAGCAAAATGTTCTTTGGTGACTACTGTGACGGCCGCCTTTACGAAAACAGCCCTGAAATGTATCTTGCAAATATGCAGCCTGACCATCCATACGTACAGCAGTACAACAAAAACCGCGGCATAATCTGCGGCGGTCAGGGCGCATGGGAAGAACCTGGCACAGCACAGTGGCTCAAACACAACTTTGAACGCCTTGGTGCCGATGTTCTGGTTGACCTCTGGGGCTATGATGTTAACCACGACTGGCCTTGGTGGTACAAAATGGTGGATTATTTTGTTCCTCAGCTGCTTGGTTTATAAACCGCAGTTTGGATATATATATTTATTAAGAGAGAGTGGTATTATATGAAAAACTTTATTTTTATCTCCCCTAACTTCCCAACAAACTACTGGAAGTTCTGCAGAGAATTGAAAAACAACGGTCTCAACGTTCTCGGTATCGGTGACCAGCCATACGATGAACTTATGCCTGAACTTAAAGAAAGTCTCAATGAATACTACAAGGTTCAGAGCCTTGAAAACTACGACGAAGTATACCGCGCAGTTGCTTTCTTTATCTTCAAACACGGCAAAATTGACTGGCTTGAATCCAACAACGAATACTGGCTTGAAAGAGATGCTCATCTCCGCACAGAATTCAACATCACAAGCGGTTTCCAGGATGCTGATATTCCTTTCATGAAATATAAATCCAAAATGAAGGAATTCTACCACAAAGCAGGTCTTAAAACAGCAAGATACCACCTTGTGACAGAAGACATCGACGCTTGCAGAGCTTTTATCGAAGAAGTTGGCTACCCTGTTGTTGTAAAACCTGACAACGGCGTTGGCGCAGAAAGCACATACCGTCTTAAAAACGATGAAGACCTTGTAGACTTTATGGGCCGCAAAAACCCTGCTGTTCCATACATTATGGAAGAATATGTAACTGCTGAAGTTACTACATACGATGCTATCATCAACTCCAAAGGCGAAGCTATCTGGGAAGGCAGCAACGTAACAGTTTCCTGCCTTATGGACGTTGTAAACGACAACGGCAACAGCCTTTACTACCTCAACAAGGAAATTCCTGCAGATGTTAAAGAAGCAGGCCTTGCAACAGTGAAAAGCTTTGGCGTAAAAAGCCGTTTTGTTCACTTTGAATTCTTCCGCCTTTCCAAAATGCACAAAGGTCTTGGCAGAAAAGGCAAAATCATCGGTCTTGAAGTTAATATGCGTCCAGCAGGCGGTTTCACACCTGATATGTTCAACTATGCATACTCCACAGACGTATACAAAATCTGGGCTGATATGATCGCATTTGACAAATCCGAAAAAGAAATCGGTCAGTCTTACTTCTGTCCGTTTATGGGCCGCCGTGACGGCAAAGACTTTGTTATGAGCCACGAAGAAATTATGGCAAAATACGGCGACAAACTCAAAATGGTTGACAGAATTCCTGATGCACTCAGCGGTGCAATGGGCAACCAGATGTATGTTGGTCTCTTTGACACTGAAGAAGAAATGAACCAGTTCTACGCTGACCTTGACGCTGTTAAATAATTTACACAACAAGCAGCCTCTTTCAGCGGCATCGCAATAAAAAACACAAAATACCCACCAAAACACTGCAAAGTGATCTGGTGGGTACTTTTTTGCCTGTTTCTGCAAAAAGCGCTGATGCAAGGAAAAGACACGCAGCACTGCTTTGTGCAATGCAGGTGTCACTGACACAGCAGCTTTTTATGTTAAAAATCAGGTCTATGTTTTCTTGTCGGGAGGTCGCTTTAAATGGGGCTGTTTTTATTCAATAAAATATACAAAAAAACATCTGCCACGGTTATCCGCGGCAGATGCCTTCTTATTAGGAATATATCACACTGTATTTGCGATTGATTGCTATTATTTAGCTGCCTGTTCAAGACAGAGTGCAACTGCATCCATGATTCTGTCGGATGTAAGTGTTGCGCCTGCAACTGTGTCAACATCACATGTATTGCCTGCAACGATTGCTGCTGGAACAGATTCCATAGCTGGGCCTGCGATAGATGGTGTTTCGTTTTCGGAAACGATTTCTACGTTAGCGATTTTGCCGTCAGCAATTGTTGTTTTAACTGTCATTGGGCCTTCCTGACCGTCAACTTCAGCTGTGTATTCGCCGTCGTTGAGAGCTTTGCTCATATCAAAACGAGTTTCTGTGCTTTCTTCTTTAACTTCTTTTTCGAACATATCAGCTGTGATAACTGTCTGAGCTTCTTTCATTTTGTAGCTTTCAGCCATTTCTGTTGTCATAGCTGTTCTTGCTGCAAGACGACCGAATACAATTGGGCCCATAACGCCTGTACCGCCGGATACGAATTTGCCCCAGATGCCGCCAACACATTCGCCAGCTGCGTAAAGACCAGGGATAACGTTGCCG
>JAZOTI010000105.1:0-8229 GCA_045657565.1 Oscillospiraceae bacterium
GCAATTTTTTTTATTTTCTTTTTATTCAAAGTGATTACAAACATAAGTTTCTCCTCCTGTTTATTCCTGTTTTATATCTATGCAGACAAAACAAAATATATACATATCCCCTTATTTATGATACAATTAACAAAAGAAACCGAACCCGTGGAGGTCTGACTATGGTTATATGTATTGATGTTGGCAACACCGATATTGTTGTTGGAGTTTTCACAGACGGAGTTATAACCGACACTGTACGAATACCTTACAGCAAAGGGCAGGATGAAAGTTATTATTACAATCTGCTTGAAAAATCCGCTGCAGAAAACAATATAAATGCCAGTGATGTGGAAGGCTGTCTGCTGTGCTGTGTTGCGCAGAACACCGCCCTGCCGCTTGCCGCAGCAATGGAAAAGTTTTTTGGCTGCAGACCAGTAATTTTCCGCAACGATGAAAAATGCGGACTTAAAATCAAAACCGAAGACCCTCATGAAGTTGGTACCGATATTATTGCAGGCTGCATGGCCGCAAAGGAAAAATATCCTATGCCTTGTGTGGTTATCGACATGGGCACTGCAACAACCCTCACCGCAATGGACAAAAACAGCGATGTTCTCGGGGTTTCCATTCTTCCCGGAGTGTTTATTTCAATGTGGGCACTGAGAGAGAGAACCGGCCTGCCATTTGATGATGACATAACAGTGCTTCCCGATGCCATTGGCACCAACACACAGAAAAGCGTGGACAGCGGCATTATACTTGGCAATGCCTACGCAATTGACGGACTTATTCAGAAATTTGAAGAAGAAATTGGTCACGGCAGCTGCAGCGTGGTTGCAACAGGCGGTGCAAGTCAGTTTATCACCAAACATTGCCGCAGAAAAATAGAACTCAACAACAATCTGCTGCTTGAAGGCTTGTACTGTTACTATAAAAACAGTATAATTAAATAACTTATTAATTGATTTTAATATAAATTTACCAATATAAAGGAGATTTCAAAAATGGTAGTTATCACAATGAACAACGGCAAAAAGATAGAAATCGAACTCTATCCTGAAGTTGCGCCTATCACATGCGAAAACTTTGAAAAACTTGTTAAAGCAGGTTTTTACAACGGCATTATCTTCCATAGAGTTATCAAAGGCTTTATGATTCAGGGTGGTTGTCCAAAAGGCACAGGCACAGGCGGCCCTGGCTGGACAATCAAAGGGGAATTTGCTTCCAACGGTGTTGAAAACAACATCAAACACGTGCCTGGCGTTCTTTCCATGGCTCGTACAAACGACCCTGACAGCGCAGGCAGCCAGTTCTTTATCATGCACGAAGCTGCACCACACCTTGACGGCAACTATGCTGCATTCGGCAAAGTTGTAAGCGGTATGGATGTTGTTAACGAAATCGCTGAAAGTGCAACAGACTGGTACGACAGACCATATGAAGACCAGGTTATGACAAAAGTTGAAATTGTTTAAATTTCTGTTACAAACAAAAATGACGGATATCTGTGATGCATCACAGATATCCGTTTATTTTGCAAAAAAATATCGGTTATAGTCTTTCCACTTGAAAACACAATGGTATTTTGGTAATATATTACTGTTGTCTGGGTGTGGCGCAGCTGGTAGCGTGCTACCTTGGGGTGGTAGAGGTCGCCTGTTCAAGTCAGGTCACTCAGACCAGAACGAAATAATCCGAACTTTTTGCCAATTTGCGAAAGGTTCGGATTTGTTGTTTTTATAGCTTTTTTAAAAGCAGTATAGTATAATGATTACACACAAAACAATCTGAGGTATATTTATGAATATAACTGTTATTGATGGTCAGGGCGGATTGATCGGCGCCCAGCTTGTTAAGGGGATTCTTGCAAATTTTGACAGCGTACAGCTCACCGCTATAGGCACAAATGCCGTTGCAACCGCTGCAATGATAAAAGCCGGTGCCAAAAATGCCGCAACAGGAGAAAACCCTGTAATTGTAGCCTGCAGAAAGGCCGATATAATTATAGGACCTGTGGGCATTGTGATAGCCGATTCCCTGCTTGGAGAAATAACTCCGCAGATGGCAGTTGCGGTAGGTCAGGCAGATGCTGTGAGAATTTTACTTCCAATGAACAAATGCGACAATCTTATTGCAGGCGCGCCAAACCTCAACACATCTGCACTTATCGATGATGTTATTTCAAAACTCAGAAACCTGCTGTAAACCTGCGTTTTGTTGACAAAATATATATCTTATGTGATAATATATCTGTTGTTCTGAAGAACATCACAGAAACAGAAGTTTCCCTTACATTTTAACATAAAAATATTATCATAATATAACTAAAGATACTCTGAAGGTGTCATTGTCTCTGAAGAGACTGTGACATCTTTTTTTGTTTGAAAGGAATCCCTATGAAAAAACAAAACAAAGCATTGAAAATGACTCTTGCTGCCATGTTTCTGGCTTTGGCATACGTGCTGCCTTTTCTGACAGGACAGATACCTGAAATCGGCTCAATGCTGCTGCCTATGCATATTCCTGTACTCCTGTGCGGATTTTTCTGTGGTGGTCCATGGGGTGCTGCTGTGGGATTTATTGCTCCTCTGCTGCGTTCCTTCATGCTTGGCATGCCTCCGCTTTTCCCAAAAGCAATATGTATGTCTTTTGAACTTGCAGCATACGGCGCAGTATGCGGAGTGATGTACAGTCTGCTGCCACGCAGAAAAGCATCTGTTTATATTTCCCTGATTATTGCCATGCTTGCAGGCAGAGCAGTATGGGGTGTTGCAATGATGATATGCATGGGCATAAGCGGTGGTGCTTTTGGCCTTGCCGCATTTGTTGCAAGTGCTTTTACCGGCGCTATCCCCGGTATCATAGTTCAGCTCGTACTTATTCCGCTGCTTGTTATGGTGCTTGACAAACCGGGCGTTACAGGGTTGAAAAAATAAATTTAAAATCTAAAACTGTAAAAACATTTTTCATTTTCAGACAGATACCGTCAGCTATGCTGCCACAGGTATCTGTTTTTTCTTTTGCTTTTAATAAAAGCCTCCGTAACACCAAAATCATTTTTTTAAAATTAACAAAATATATTTGTTTTTATCATAACTTTGTAATATACTGATATTCAAGGAAGTGTATATTTTAATTTATATACACTGTATGAAAACATAAACCTAAACTATTGTTTTAAGCAGTATGCAGGTTTCAAATATCTACAAAAATCCATCAGACTCATTCACCATAAACAAAAAGGGGAAAATACAATGATTATTAAAAATGGCAATCTTTTCACAGAAAATGCTGAATTTGTAAAACAGGACATCGCTTTGTGCGGTGACAAGATTGACGCTATAGGCGAAAATCTCTATGGCGAGGAAGTTTTTGACGCAACAGACTGCTACGTTGTTCCGGGTTTTGTTGATATTCACATTCACGGTGCATATGGCAGCGATTTTTGTGACAACAGCGAAAATGACATCAACACAATTGCAAAATATCTTGTAAGTCAGGGTGTTACAAGTTTCCTTGGCACAACAATGGCTTTTGATGAACCAATCCTCACAGATATTCTTCAGACTGCAAATCCATTTTTCAACAAAGTAATTGACGGTCAGGCTACTCTCCGCGGCGTAAACATGGAAGGTCCTTTCTTCAGCAAGGCAAAAAAAGGGGCTCAGGCAGAAAAGTATATCATTGACCCTGATTACGACATGTTCAGCCGACTTTTTGAAATAAGCGGCGGAAACATCCGTCTGCTGGACATTGCGCCTGAACTTCCCGGTGCACTTGAAGTTATCGAAAAAACAAGCAAACTCTGCCGTGTAAGTATTGCACACACAACTGCAAACTATGACCAGGCAATCGCCGCTTTTGAACACGGCGCAGACCACATTACACACCTTTTCAACGGTATGCCTCCAATGGGACACCGTGACCCTGGCGTTGTGGGTGCTGCACAGGACAAAGCAAGCTACGTTGAAATCATCTGCGACGGTATTCACATTCACCCTTCCATCATAAGAACAGCGTTCCGTCTTTTCGGCGAAGACAGAATGTGTCTTATCTCTGACGCTATGCGCGCCTGTGGCATGCCTGACGGCGAATACTCCCTTGGTGGTCAGAAAGTATTTATGAATGCAGGTAAAGCTACTCTTGAAAGCGGCACAATTGCAGGCAGTGCAACAGTTCTGTCCGAATGTGTACGCCGTGCAGTAAAATTTGGCATCAAACTTGAAACAGCAATCAAAGCTGCCACAATCAACCCTGCAAAATCTGCAGACCTCTATGACAAAGTGGGCAGCCTTTCTGTCGGCAAACAGGCAGACGTTGTCGTGCTTGACAAAGACCTCAACATCAAGCTTGTTGTTCTTGCAGGCAAAGTACAGAAATAATTAAATTTCATTATAAATCAATACAATCTGAAAGGAAATTTACTATGAGAGTTATTGTTACAAAAGACTATGAAAATCTTGGCCGCGTTGCAGCAAACATTATTGCAAGCCAGCTTACACTTAAACCAACAAGTGTTCTTGGCCTTGCAACCGGTTCCTCCCCAATCAGCACATATAAAAACCTTATCAAAAAATACGAAAACGGCGACCTTGATTTTTCCAGATGCTATGCAGCAAACCTTGACGAATATGTGGGTCTCACAAAAGACAATGACCAGAGCTACGCATACTTTATGTATGAAAATCTCTTCAAACACGTTAACATCAATATGGAAAACACAAACATTCCTGACGGCACAGAACCTGATGCTGAAAAAGAATGTGCAAGGTATGACAAAGTTATTGCTGACCTCGGCGGTGTAGACCTTCAGCTTCTCGGCATCGGTCACAACGGTCATGTTGGTTTCAACGAACCTGCAGACTGTTTTGCCAAAGGCACAAACATCATCAACCTTACTCAGAGCACAATCGATGCAAACACCCGTTTCTTTGAAAAGAAAGAAGATGTTCCAACACAGGCTTATACAATGGGCATCAAAACAATTATGAGCGCAAAGAAAATCCTTCTTGTTGCAAACGGTGAAGGCAAAGCTGAAATCATCTACAAAATGGTTGCAGGCGATATCACACCACAGGTTCCTGCATCTGTGCTTCAGCTTCACAATGATGTTATCGTAGTTGTTGATGAAGCAGCTGCTTCCATTCTCCGTGAAAAAGCACCTGAATACATCGAAGGTTAATAAATTATTTAAAGGGCAGTTTTTCTGCCCTTTATTTTTTTGCTTTATTGCAATGTAAGGTGCAAAAATTGTCTTGATATGGAAATTTTTTGGTGATATCATTATATGTATGAAAAATATGTAAAGGAGAAAGGATTTTTTCCGAAACTATATGGAACTGTTTTTTTCAACACTTAACCAGACATTGTATCTGTTTTTGTTTATAATAATGGGGTACGTTCTGTGCCGTTTTAAATTCATGCCGGAAAACTCCGATTCAATCCTCGCCAAACTGGAAAACTACATCTTTATGCCTGCGTTGGTTATGGGCACTTTTATTGACAAATTCACAGTTGATAATCTGCAGACAACAGGTAAAATCCTGTTTGACAGCACCATAGCTGAACTTGTTGTAATTGTCATTGCTGTTATCTTTTCCAAACTGATAATCAAGGAAAAATATATGCAGAATGTATGCATTTACGGTCTCAGTTTTTCCAACTTCAGTTTTATGGGCACTGCAGTTGTGGGTGCTTTGTTCCCTGATATTTTCTTTGAATACATAGTTTTCACTCTGCCAATCTGGGTTATTATTTACCTCTGGGGTGTTCCTGCACTGCTTATCCCTACCAAAGGCGGCAGCAGCCTGAAAGATAACCTTAAAAAGTTTATCAATCCTATGTTTGTAGGTATGATTATCGGTATGGTTATCGGCCTTATGCAGATACCTCTGCCGGAAGCTGTTACAAGTGTTATCTCCAACTGTTCCTCTTGCATGTCCCCTGTTGCAATGCTTATGACTGGTATGTCCATTGCATATATCGACATCAAAAAGGTTTTCAGGGATATTAGGGTTTATCTTATTGCACTGTGTCGTCTTGTTGCAATGCCACTGGTTGTGGCTTTGACCTTTAAATTTCTGCCAATCAGCGAAACCGTTTATATCTGCAGTGTTATTTCCGCAGCTATGCCTCTTGGGCTTAACATCATCATTATTCCAAGCGCTTATGACCAGGACACAACAGTCCCTGCAAGTATGGCACTTATGGCATTTCTGTTTGCCTGCATAACAATCCCTATTGTTTTTGCTCTTGTTTTCTAAATCCTATTAACGGGAGAAGCTTCTGCTTCTCCCGTTTTTTGTTAAACATTTTTCATGTATCTTTTTAATGACAATATTGTCTTATTATGTTATAATTTAATATTATGAATATATAATGTATACGATCCGAGGAGTTTTAAAGTGAATATCAAAAAACTGTTTGCACCGTCTGATATGACAGAAGGTGCACCGCTTAACAAAATTATTATGTTCGCCTTTCCTATGCTCATCGGCAACATTGCACAGCAGCTTTACAGCACTGTTGACAGCATTGTTGTTGGTAAATATGTAGGCGACAACGCCCTTGCCGCAGTTGGCAGTTCCTCACCTGTTTACAACCTGCTTCTGGTTTTGTTTATGGGTGTTTCTGTTGGTTCCAGCATTATGGTAAGCCAGTACTTTGGTGCAAAAGACAAGGAAAGCCTTGCAAAATCTATCGGCAACAGCCTTTCTCTCACCGCTGTTGTTTCCCTGATTATTATGGCTTTATCCCTTGTTGTGGTAGACCCTATGCTGACATTGCTTGGCACACCTGAATCCATTTTTGATTGGTGCCACGATTATCTGTTTATCCTTCTTATGGGTATTGCAGGTATGAGTTACTACAACATTCTCAGCGGTGTTCTGCGTGGTCTCGGGGATTCTGTTTCAGCACTTATCTATCTGCTTGTTGCCTGTGTTATCAACATTGCACTTGATATCTATTTTGTTGCAAACCTCAATATGGGTGTTGCAGGTGTTGCTTTGGCAACAGTTATCGCACAGCTTGTTTCAGCTGTACTTTGTCTGTTTAAAATTCTTAAAATGACCGATGTCTTCACCCTTAAAAGAAGCAGCCTCAAATTGGAAAAGAAATACAGCATGAACATTATCCGCCTTGGTATGCCATCAGGTCTTACACAGGCAATATTCTCAATGGCAATGGTTATGGTTCAGTCCCTTACCAACAGCTTTGGTGAAATGGTTATCGCAGCAAACGTTATCATTATGCGTGTTGACGGTTTTGCAATGATGCCAAACTTCAGCTTTGGTACAGCACTTACAACCTATGCCGGTCAGAACGTAGGCGCAAGAAAATATGACCGTGTTGACCAGGGTGCAAAAAGCGGTACACTGCTTGCAATGGGTGTTTCCGCATCAATTACAATCATTATTCTCCTGTTCGGCAATATTCTGATGTATGCTTTTACCGACACAGCAGAACTTGTTGACCTGAGTATGAGAATGATGCGCATCCTTGCTGTAGGTTATGTTGCAATGGCTGTTACACAGTGTCTGTCCGGTATTATGCGTGGTGCAGGTGACACAGTAAGCCCAATGTGGATTTCCATTATCACAACAGTTATTATCCGCGTTCCTCTTGCATATGCAATTGCATTTATGACAAGAACTCCTGAAATGCCAACAGGTAACTACCGTGCAACATTTGTTTCTCTTCTTGTAAGCTGGCTGATGGGTGCACTTATCACAACAATAATCTACAAAAGAAAAAAATGGAAAGAAAAAGCAATTGCCGTACACGGTATGCCTGACAAAGCTTAATATTAAAAATCAAAGGTCTGTACTCAAAGTACAGACCTTTTTCGTTATTTTGTTTTCTTGATTTTTATATTTAATTGGTGTACAATAACATAGCATTTCATAAGCAGCTTTTATATCCGCAGTAAATCTAAAATTCAATATACGCCCCTATAGTTAAATGGATATAAGAACCTGCCTTTCAGGCAGAACCTTGTTGCTCGCTCTGCTCGCAATAACAAGATATTATCAAAAATTAATATATGCCCCTATAGTTAAATGGATATAACAAGCCCCTCCTAAGGGCTAGTTGTAGGTTCGATTCCTACTGGGGGTGCCAATAAAAAAGTCTGTACATTCAGTACAGACTTTTTGTTTTACTGTTCATTTTTCTTTATATTAAATATATATCTTGCCGTGTTTATAACAAGCAGTATCAGCAGAATAAAAATACATTCGTTGACCA
>JAZOTI010000106.1:0-7519 GCA_045657565.1 Oscillospiraceae bacterium
AGCTGTTGACCTTGTTGTGTTTGCATTCACACACGGTCAGGCTGGCGACCTTTTTGTTCAGAAATCACCTGCCTGCACAATCGGTGACCTTGCAAAAGCAACACAGGAACTCTTTGGCGACACAGGCATCAAAATCATCGGTGAAAGACACGGTGAAAAACTGTTTGAAACACTTCTCACAGAAGAAGAAGCAGCAAAAGCTATCGATATGGGCGGCTACTACAGAGTACCTGCTGACAACCGTGACCTTAACTATGACAAATACTTTGTTGAAGGCAATACAGAAGAAAGATTGCTCCACCAGTACAACAGCCATAACACAGAACGTCTTGACGTTGCAGGCACAATTGCAAAGATGAAAACAACAGACTATATCAAAGAGGAGCTGGCTAAACTTGGAAAATAACAAAAAAATTCTGATTACCGGTGCAGGCGGTTTTGTTGGCAAAAACCTGACCGCCACACTTATCCAGAAAGGTTACACAGACCTTTATCTCTACGACAAGGAAAGCACACAGGAAGACCTGGAAAAATTCTGTTCTGACTGCGACTTTGTTTTCCACCTCGCAGGCGTAAACCGACCTGTTGACCCAAAAGAATTCTACGAAGGCAATACAGATTTTTCCAAAACCCTTCTTGATACACTTAAAAAGCATAACAACTCCTGCCCTGTTGTTGTGTCCTCCTCCATTCAGGCACTTCTGGACAATGACTACGGCAAGAGCAAAAAAATGGGTGAAGACCTTTTCCTTGCAAACGGTTTCAACCCTGCATATATCGTGCGTCTTTACGGCGTTTTCGGCAAATGGTCAAGACCAAACTACAACACAGTTGTGGCAACATTTATGCACAATGTTGCACATGGCCTGCCTTTGCAGATCAATGATCCTGACAGAGAACTTACACTCTGTTACATTGACGATGTAATCAGCAAATTTGTGGATATTCTTGAAAACACAGGCGATTATACCCCTGGTTTCTTTGAAATTGACACTCTCCACAAAATCACACTTGGCAAACTGGCAGAAAAAATCACAAACTTCGGCAAAAACAGGGAAACTCTTGTGATGCCAAGCCTGAACACTCTGCTTGACCAGCGACTTTACGGCACATACCTTTCCTACCTTGATGAAGACAAGTTTGCTTATCAGCTTAAGAAAAACGAAGACAACCGTGGCTGGCTTGCAGAATTTATCAAAAGCGAAAGTTTCGGCCAGATTTTTGTTTCCACAACAAAACCGGGGACCACACGCGGTGACCACTGGCACCACACAAAGGTGGAAAAATTCTTTGTTATTGCTGGCAAGGCTGAGATCAGCTTCCGCCATATGATTACAAACGAAATTATCCGCTATGTTGTGGAAGGCAACACACCTACAGTTGTGGATATCCCTGTTGGTTACACACACAACATCAAAAACATCGGCGATACAGAAGTTATCTGCCTGTTCTGGTCCAACCAGATTTTTGACCCTGCAAACCCTGACACATATTATGTAAAGGTTGACTTGTAAAGGTAATTTTTATGAAAAGATTGGTTATTCTCGGTTTCGGCGGTTACGGCAAAACCATTGAAGATGTGGTTTTGTCCGCCGATATGTATGACGAAATTGTATTCCTTGATGACGGCAGCAAATATGCCCGTGTTGAAGGCAGATGTATGGATTTTGAAAAATACATCAGCGCAGACACACATTTTTACCCTGCTTTCGGCAACAACACCCTGCGCATGAAATGGATTGAAACCTTTGACGCTGCAGGTGCATTTGTGCCTACAATTATTCATCCGCAGGCTTATGTGAGCAGAAATGCGGTTATCGGACGTGGCACGGCAGTGCTGCCAAACGCAACTGTAAACACCACAGCTGTTATCGGCGAGGGCTGCATTGTGAATTTCGGCGCAGTGGTTGACCACGATGTTGTTATCGGCAAAGGTGTTCACCTCTGCCTCAACTGTGCAGTAAAGGCATACAACCATATTCCGCCGTACAGCAAAATCGAAGCGGGAAAAATCATACTCAACAATACATTCAGACAGGAGAATTAAGCAGATGAGCAAGCTTAAACTTATGACAATTATCGGCACAAGACCTGAAATCATCCGTCTTGCTGCTGTTATCAAAAAATGCGACAAATACTTTGACCAGATTCTTGTGCACACAGGTCAGAACTATGACTACGAACTGAATCAGGTTTTCTTTGATGACCTTGGTCTCAGAGCACCTGACTTCTATCTTGACGCTGTGGGCAAGGACCTTGGTGAAACAATCGGCAATATCATTGCAAAAAGCTATGCACTTATGGTGGAACAGAAACCTGATGCACTGCTTATCCTTGGTGATACAAACAGCTGTCTTTCTGCAATTGCTGCAAAAAGACTTCATATTCCAATCTTCCACATGGAAGCAGGCAACCGCTGCTTTGACGAATGTCTGCCTGAAGAAACAAACCGCAGAATTGTTGACCATATTGCTGACGTAAACCTTTGTTATTCCGAACACGCACGCCGTTACCTCAACAGCGAAGGCACAGCAAAGGAAAGAACATATGTTACAGGCAGCCCAATGGCAGAAGTTCTCCACGAAAACCTTGAACAGATTAAATCTTCTGACATTCTCAGCCGTCTCGGCCTTGAAAAAGGCAAATACATTCTGCTTTCAGCTCACAGAGAAGAAAACATTGACACTGAACAGAACTTCTTCAACCTTATGAACGCTGTTAACGCTATGGCAGAAAAATACGATATGCCTATTCTTTATTCCTGCCATCCAAGAAGTGCAAAATTTATTGCACAGCGTGGTTTTGTGTTTGACAAACGCGTTATCCAGAACAAACCACTTGGTTTCCACGATTACAACAACCTGCAGATGAACGCATTTGCAGTTGTTTCCGACAGTGGCACACTGCCTGAAGAAAGCAGTTTCTTCCTTTCTGTTGGCAACCCATTCCCTGCTGTGTGCATCCGCACTTCCACAGAACGTCCTGAAGCTTTGGACAAAGGCAACTTTATCCTTGCAGGCATCACTACAGAACAGGTTCTGCAGGCAGTTGACACAGCAGTTGAAATGAACTCTAACGGCGACTTTGGTATTCCTGTGCCAAACTACACAGACGAAAACGTTTCCACAAAGGTTGTAAAACTTATCCAGAGCTATACAGGTGTGGTAAACAAAATGGTTTGGAGAAAATACTGATTTTCACCATCATATCCGCATTGAAGCGGACCAGCAGACATTCCGTCTGCATATACTGTAAATTTTACTGCGGGTCGCCGGGGACGCCGACCCGTGCAGTTAATTTTATTCGTCCCCGCATAAAATTCAGCTAAACAGGAACAGATTTTGAAAAAGAGAATTTTGATTATAAGCCAGCATTTCTGGCCTGAAAACTTCAGAATAAGTGATATTGCCCAGGGTTTTGTGGAAAACGACATTGAAGTTGATGTGCTTTGCGGCATTCCAAACTATCCAAACGGCATCATCCCTGAAGGTTACGGATATTTTAAAAACACAAAACAGGATTATTTTGGCGCAAAGGTTTACCGCAGCTGGGAAATTACAAGAAAAGGAAATTCATCAATCCGAATTTTCCTCAACTACATGTCCTTCCCGTTTTTTGCAACCTTCAAAAGCATCGGCCTTATGGGCAAAAAATACGACGCTGTTTTCTGCTACGAAACCAGCCCTGTATATATGATTTTCCCTGCCATCTTCTATTCCAGAATCAAAAAGGTTCCACTTACTACATATGTGCTTGACCTGTGGCCTGAAAATTTTTATTCCGTTGTGAATATACAGAATCCTTTCCTGAGAAAAATCTGTCAGGTTACAAGCCACTGGCACTACAAAAAAAGTGACAAGCTTATTGCAATGAGCCCGTCACTTAAAGAAAAGCTTGCTGATATCACCGGCAAAGCTGACGAAAAAATTGCCGTTATTCCACAGTACTGTGAAAAGTTCTATGAACAGGAAATCGAGGATGCGGCTTTAAGCGAAAAATACAAAGATTATTTCAAAATTGTTTATGCAGGCAATATAAGCCCTGCGCAAAACCTTGAAGTTGCAGTTGACAGTGCCGTGCTGCTGAAAAACGATGGTATAACAGATATCAAATTTATCATTGTAGGCGACGGTATGTCCCGAAAGGATATTGAAAAATACGCCGCAGAAAAAGGCGTGGCAGAATATTTTGATTTCCTTGGCAGCAAACCTGTGACTGATATGCCGGTTTATCACACCCTTGCAGACTGTCTGCTTGCACCCCTTGCAAAAAGTGATCTTATAGGACTTACAATTCCTGCAAAGGTGACAAGCTATATGGCAGGCAGAAAACCTGTTATCACCTGTATTGACGGCGAAGGCAGCCTTGTTATAAAAAAAGCTGACGGCGGCCTTGTGGGTGAAAGCGGCAACAGTGCCCAGCTTTATGAAAACATAAAAACTTTGTATGGTATGCCTGAAAGCGAAAGAAAACGCCTTGGCGACAACGCTTTCCGATATCACCTTCAGCATCACGAACGCAACAAGGTTTTAAAACAACTTATAGATTTTATTTTAAATTAACGGAGGTCAACACTTTGAAAACCTTAGTTATAATTCCATGTTACAACGAATCAGAAAACATAGTAGACGTTATAGCAAATCTGAAAGAACATGCACCTGAGGTGGACTATCTTATTGTAAACGACTGTTCCACCGACAACACTGAAAAAATCCTCAAAGCCAACGGATTCAATTATGTGAACAACCCTATCAACCTTGGCATCGGCGGCGGTGTTCAGGTGGGTTATATGTACGCAAGGGACCACGGATATGATATTGCCGTACAGATGGACGGGGACGGTCAGCACGACCCTCGTTATCTCCACAGAGTTGTTGATGCTGTTGCAAACGGCGAATGCAACATGGCAATCGGCAGCCGTTTTATTGAAAAAGAAGGTTTTCAGACCTCTTTTATGAGAAGACTTGGCATCAATATCATTTCCTGGATGATTTTTTTCCTTTCCGGCAAGCGTGTTAAGGATACCACAAGCGGTTTCCGTGCCTGTGACAGAAAACTGATTGAGTTTTTCTCCCGCAGCTATGCCGATGACTATCCTGAACCTGAAGCAATCCTTGCATGCTTTGTAAACGGATATACCGTTAAAGAGGTTCCTGTTGTAATGGAAGAACGCCAGGGCGGTGTATCCTCCATAAACACAATCCGCAGTATGCATTATATGATCAAAGTATGTCTTGCGCTTATTATTGTAAGAATTCTTGTTAAGAAAAAGAGAGGTGTAAACTAATAATGAAACCTATTGTACTTACTCTCCGACTTGTATTGTTGTTCGGTTCCACAGGTCTTTTTGCGTTTATCCTCTATCTTATCAAAAAAGGTAAGCTTGAAATCAAATATTCCATTATCTGGATGGCTTTCAGTGCCGCAATGCTTCTGTTTGCAATCTGCCCTTTCATTGTTCTTGTGATGGGTGATCTTGCAGGTGTTGCCGACCCTGTAAACTTTATATTCTTTGCTACAATTGTTTTTGTACTGCTTATTCTGCTTTCTGTGTCCGCGGTTATTTCCGGTTTCAGCCAGAAAATCAAAAAGCTTGCACAGCAGAATGCATTCCTTGAACGCAGAGTGCGTGAACTGGAAGAAGCCATGAAAAAATAAAATGTAACTGTGCAGCAACAGATACTCTGCACAAGAGGTATATATGTTATTCAACTCATTACAGTTTCTGATTTTCTTTCCTGTAGTCACACTTGTGTACTTTATTGTACCTAAAAAACTTAAAAACCTGTGGCTGCTTGTGACCAGCTACTACTTTTATATGTGCTGGCAGCCTGCATATGCACTGCTTATCCTTTTCAGCACAGTTTCTACCTATCTTTGTTCCATACTTATTTCAAAGGCAAAGATACAATCGGCAAAAAAGTTCAGCCTTACTCTGAGTATCACCATCAACCTTGCAATACTGTTCCTGTTTAAGTATTACGATTTTTTCTGCGACAATATTGCATCGGTTTTTGGCAAAATAGGCGTAGAAGTAAATATGCCTGCATTTGACCTGTTGCTCCCTGTTGGTATCAGCTTCTACACATTCCAGGCACTTGGCTATGCCATTGATGTTTACCGCGGAACAATTAAAAGAGAACGAAGCTTTATCACCTACGCTTTGTTTGTTTCCTTTTTCCCTCAGCTTGTTGCCGGCCCTATTGAACGAAGCAGCAATCTGCTGCCGCAGTTCAGACAGGCTCATAAGTTTGAATATACACGCGTAAGAGAAGGCCTTGTGCTTATGGCCTGGGGCTTTTTCAAAAAAATGGTTATTGCCGACGGTGTTGCAACCTTTGTAACACTTGTTTACAACACACCAATGAAATATTCAGGCCTGCAGCTTGTACTTACAACCGTGTTCTTTGCATTTCAGGTTTACTGCGATTTCGGCGGTTATTCCGACATTGCAATTGGCTGTGCAAAAGTGCTTGGCTTTAAGCTTATGCGCAACTTTGACAAACCTTATTTCTCCACAAACCTGCAGGAATACTGGCGCAGATGGCACGTATCCCTGTCATCATGGTTCAGTGATTATGTTTACATCCCTCTGGGTGGCAGCCGCAAAGGCAAAGTGCGCACCTACATCAACCTGATGATAACTTTTATTGTCAGCGGTCTTTGGCATGGTGCAAACTGGACATATGTGCTGTGGGGCTTTATAAACGGTGTTTACGTTTGTGTCTCACGTGCAATGCGCCCTGCAAGAACACGATTTATTGAAAAACACAACCTTGGCCGCAACCCGCTTTACAACACATTTTCCGCATTTATTGTGTTCTGTTTTATCTGCTACGGATATATATTCTTCCGTGCAAATACATTCAGCGACGCAATGTATATTTCCACACATCTGTTCAGCGGTATCGGACAGTGGTTTGGCAAGGGATATTTTGTAAGTCAGCTCGAAGGTATCAACTTCTTTACCAAAAACGGCATTGCAATGGTTTGCAGCATTGCTTTTATGCTTGTTATGGAACTGTGGGAAGGCAAAGGCGAACTGAGTGTAAAAATCTGCAAGCTGCCTTTCCCTGTGAGATGGGTGCTGTATTACGGTATTATTCTGCTTATACTGTTCTTTGGCAATTTCGGCAAAAGCCCGTTTGTTTACTTTGATTTTTAGCGGAGGTAATTTATGAAAAGTTTTAAAGATTTTATAAAAACCGCCGTAAAACTGTTGCTTTTTGTGCCAATTTTCGCCTTTATGGTGTATTGCAACTACAAAATTGACCCGTCAGGTCTGTTTTTTGGTGCTGGTTTTGAAAGAATTGCCAGCGAATATATGCTGGAAGGCAACGCAATCAAAGGCTACGAACGCCTTGACGGCAGAAAACTCAACGAAGTTTATGCAAAAAATGTGCCTTATGCACCTCAGGTTATCATCAACGGCTCCAGCCGCAGTATGACAATCACCGCAGATATGCTGTGTCCGGACAAAACCTTTTACAATGCAGCAAATGTAGGTGCGGACAGATAT
>JAZOTI010000107.1:0-15502 GCA_045657565.1 Oscillospiraceae bacterium
CTTCGAGATCTTTGATCATTTTTTCTGTCTGGTAAACCATGCTGTCTGCATGGTTTCTTGTTTCGATTTCTTCGCGGCGTTTTTTGTCTTCTTCTGCAAACTGTTCTGCTTCTTTAACAGCTTTTTCGATGTCTTCTTTGGACATGTTTGTGGAAGAAGTGATTGTGATGGACTGCTGTTTGCCTGTGCCAAGGTCTTTTGCAGAAACGGAAACGATACCGTTTGCGTCGATGTCGAATGTTACTTCGATCTGTGGGATACCTCTTGGAGCTGGAGCAATACCGTCAAGGTGGAAGATACCAAGGGATTTATTGTCGCGTGCCATTTCTCTTTCGCCCTGGAGAACGTTAACTTCTACAGATGGCTGGTTGTCAGCAGCTGTGGAGAAGATCTGGCTTTTCTTTGTTGGGATTGTTGTGTTTCTTTCGATGATTCTTGTGGAAACGCCACCGAATGTTTCGATACCGAGAGAGAGTGGTGTTACGTCGAGAAGGAGGATGCCTTTTACATCGCCGCCGAGAACGCCGCCCTGAATTGCAGCACCGAGAGCAACACATTCGTCTGGGTTGATACCTTTGAATGGATCTTTGCCGATAAGTTTTTTAACAGCTTCCTGAACAGCTGGGATTCTTGTGGAACCGCCAACCAGCAGAACTTTGTCCAGTTCGTTTACGGACAGGCCGCTGTCTGCCAGAGCCTGACGTACAGGACCCATTGTTGCTTCAACAAGGTCAGCTGTGAGTTCGTCAAATTTAGCACGTGTAAGTGTCATGTCAAGGTGTTTTGGACCTGTTGCATCAACTGTGATAAATGGAAGGTTGATAGCTGTCTGCATAACACCGGAAAGTTCAATTTTTGCTTTTTCTGCAGCTTCTTTAAGACGCTGTGCAGCCATTTTGTTGTTGAGAAGGTCAATGCCGTTGTCTTTTTTGAATTCTGCTGCAAGGTATTTGATGATTCTGTCGTCAAAGTCATCGCCGCCAAGACGGTTGTTACCTGCTGTTGCAAGAACTTCCTGAACACCGTCGCCCATTTCGATGATGGAAACGTCGAATGTACCGCCGCCAAGGTCATAAACCATGATTTTCTGATCCTGTTCTTTGTCTACGCGGTAAGCAAGAGCAGCAGCTGTTGGTTCGTTGATGATACGTTTAACATTGAGGCCTGCAATAGCACCTGCGTCTTTTGTTGCCTGACGCTGTGAGTCGTTGAAGTAAGCAGGAACTGTGATAACAGCTTCTGTAACTTTTTCGCCAAGGTAAGCTTCTGCGTCTGCTTTGAGTTTAGCAAGAATCATTGCAGAGATTTCCTGTGGTGTGTATGCTTTGCCGTTAACATTTGCTTTGTAGTTTGTACCCATTTCTCTTTTGATGGAAGAAATTGTACCTTCTGGGTTTGTGATAGCCTGACGTTAAGCAACCTGACCTACAAGTCTTTCGCCTGTTTTGGAAAAACCAACAACGGAAGGTGTTGTTCTCATGCCTTCTGCGTTAGCGATAACAACTGCTTCGCCGCCTTCCATAACAGCAACGCAAGAGTTTGTTGTACCAAGGTCAATACCGATAATTTTACTCATAATAGTAATCTCCTTTAAAAATGTATATAAGTTGTAATTTTTAACTGATTTATATGATAAACACTTTGCAGTGTTTATTTTGGGTTAGTGTGTCACTCTGAGCTACAGCGAAGAGTCTCTCTGCTTCATCAATTTAATTGTAATCATATTGTATCATCAATTCGCGAGATTCTTCACTTCGTTCAGAATGACGGTTTGTGCTGTTATCATTCTGCAACCACTACAGTTGAAGGGCGGATTACCTTGTCACCCATTTTGTAACCCTTCTGCAGTTCTTTTGTAACAAAACCACTTTCGAATTCTGTGCTTTCTTCCTGCATTACTGCTGCGTGGAAGTTAGGGTCAAATTCCTTGCCAACTGCTTCGATTTTTTCAACGCCCATATTGCCGAAAGCTGTCATTGCCTGATTCATAACCATTTCAATGCCTTTTTTGTAGCTTTCATCCTGGCAAGGTGCGTTAAGTGCAAATTCCAGAGTGTCAAGCACAGGAAGCAATGTTGTAACCGCCTGAATTTTGCCAAGGTTGAAATTTTCTGTTTTTTCTTTGGCTGTTCTTTTGCGGTAGTTGTCATATTCCGCCAGAGTTCTCTGGAATGTATCTTTTGTTGCATCCAGTTCTTTCTGGGTTTCTGTCAGTTTCTTTTCTGTTTCAAGAAGGTTCTCAAGGGTTTTCTTTATATCAACCTTTGCTTCCTTCTTTTTCTTTTTGTCTGCCTTTTCCTGTTCAGGTGTTTCTTCAACCGGTGTTTCAGTCTCGATATCTTCCTGCTGTGGCATATTTTCCATGTCGTTCATTTGTTATATGTTCCTTTCAGTGCCTGTGATTGTCTGGGATAAAAGCTGTGTAAAGTACTGTATGCTTGCAAACAGTTTTTTATAGTCAACTGTCTGTGGACACACCACACAGAAGGTGCCGCTTACCGCGCTGCCCACATAGAATTTTTTGGAGATAAAGCATACATTATCTATATTTTTAATCGGCAGTTCATCGCCGAACACCACACTTACACCGTCATATTTCGGTGTGATAATGCTTTTGAGCGCTTCCTTGTCGCTGAGGACCTTGAGCACCTCTGCAATGTTGCCGTCAAAGTCTTTGGTTTTAAGCAGATACTGTTCGCCGCGCAGGTGAATGTTCTGTGTGCTTGCAATGCGGATAAGTGCCAGAGCACCTTTTACCACCTGACTGTAAGCCTTGCTTTCCCCGGAAAGTTCCTTGATAAGGTAATCAAAGTATCTTTTGTCGATATCCTGCCAGGAAACAAAACACAGTTTTGTGTTGAGCAGGCGGATAAGCTGGTTTATATCATCACCGCTTATTTCCTTTGCCAGTCGCACAACCCTTGTGTGAACCTCACCTCGGCTTGTAACACCGATAAGCACCACGTCGTACTTGCCTGTTTTGAGGATATTGAAGTTTGCAAACTTTGAATCCCTGTCAAGGGGCGGTGATATAACAGTTGTCACACCCATCAGGTCACTGAAAAGTTCTGCCGCACCGGGCAGGAATCTCTGTGAGTCGTGGTCCAGCATATCGAAGTGGGTTTTGATGTATTCCTTTTCTTTTTCGGTCAGGTCAGCCTCACTGCCCATATTTTCGATGTAGTATCTGTAAGCTTTGTTGGTCGGCACCCTGCCTGCAGAAACGTGAGGCTGATTCAGAAACCCCTGTTTTGTGAGGTACGCCATTTCGTTTCTCAGTGTTGCGGAACTGAGCGCCATATCAAGATAGCTTTGCAAAGCAGATGACGCAACAGGCTCGCGGTCGTTTATATACATTGAAACAATCGCCTTGATTATCTCTTCGTGTCTCTTGGAGATAGCCATTCTGTCACCTCTTTCTTCTTGATTAGCAGTCTCAACTCCTGAGTGCTAACTATAGTTTACACCATTTTCCAAAAAAGTCAATACCCTGGTCCAACTTTCACAATTTATTAATATTTTTTCACAAAATTCGCTATTTTAAAGGTTTTTCAGGGGTGTTTTTTCACATTTTAAGGCTGTGCTGTTTATTTTAATTCATCTTCAGCACCTTTGTCAGCCTCTGTCAGTCACCTGTTTATCACTGTATTATTAGCACTCTTCCGTCAATTTTATTCACAGAGTGCTAATTTCGTCACTCATCAAACTGCTTCCTTTTCAACAAAAGCTTGCACTGCCACACACAACATCTTCCTTTTTCCAGACATTCACTGCCACATTTTTTCCGCCTTCAGCATTTTCAAATCATTTTGTGCCGCATTTCGCTGTATAACAGAAATCCTCTGTATAAAACCTCTTTATTTTTCCCCATAAATATGATAATATATATAGTTAGTAAAATATTTAAAAACTTTTTAATTCATATACATGGAGGAAACCTCTTTGAAACAGGAAAATATCCGCAATTTTTCAATTATTGCTCATATTGACCACGGCAAATCCACACTGGCAGACCGCCTTCTTGAAAAAACAGGCACTGTTGAAAAACGTCTGATGGAAGAACAGCTGCTGGACAATATGGATATCGAACGCGAACGCGGTATCACCATCAAAGCACGTGCTGTTACTCTCAACTACAAAGCAAGCGACGGTGAAACATACGAATATAACCTTATCGACACACCGGGTCACGTTGACTTTGGCTATGAAGTAAGCCGAAGCCTTGCAGCCTGCGAAGGTGCAATTCTTGTTGTTGACGCTTCCCAGGGTATCGAGGCACAGACACTTGCAAACACATATATGGCAGTTGAACACGGCCTTGAACTTCTGCCTGTTCTCAACAAAATCGACCTTCCAAGTGCAGACCCTGTGCGTGTTGCACATGAAGTTGAAGATGTTATCGGCATTCCTTGCCTTGACGCACCACAGATAAGTGCAAAGATGGGCCTTAACATTGAAGAAGTACTGGAAAGAGTTGTTACAGATATTCCTGCACCAACAGGCGACTACAACGCACCGCTTAAAGCACTTATCTTTGACAGCTACTATGACAGCTACAAAGGCGTTATCGTTTATGTTCGTCTTATGGAAGGCACACTCAAAGCCGGCGAAAAAATCAGAATGATGCAGACAGGTGCAGAGTTTGACGTTGTTGAAGTTGGCAAAATGGGTGCAACAAGCCTTGTGCCAACTGAAAACCTCCGTGCAGGTGAAGTTGGCTACATCACAGCTTCCATCAAATCGGTACGCGACACCCGCGTTGGCGATACAGTAACAAAGGTTGAACAGCCTGCAGCAGAAGCCCTGCCTGGCTATAAAAAAGTTACACCAATGGTTTACTGCGGTATCTACCCTGCAGACGGTGCAAAATACGGCGACCTGAGAGACGCTCTGGACAAACTTCAGCTCAACGACGCTTCCCTTGTTTTTGAACCTGAAACATCCGTTGCTCTTGGCTTTGGTTTCCGCTGCGGTTTCCTTGGTCTGCTGCATCTTGAAATCATCATCGAACGTCTTGAAAGAGAATTCGACCTTGACCTTGTAACAACCGCACCAAGCGTTGAGTACAAACTTGGTCTTACCGACGGCACCGAAATGATGATTGACAACCCTACAAACTATCCTGACCCTGTAAAGAACGCAACAAGTGAAGAACCTGTTGTAAATGCACACATCTACACACCAAAGGATTTTGTGGGTGGTCTTATGGAACTTTGTCAGGTACGCCGCGGTGTTTTCATCGATATGAAATATATGGACGAAAACCGTGTTGACCTGCACTATGAACTTCCTCTGGGTGAAATTGTTTACGACTTCTTCGACTCCATCAAAAGCCGAAGCAAAGGCTATGCAAGCTATGAATATGAATTCAAGAGCTTTATGCCAAGTAAACTTGTTCGTCTTGATATTATGCTCAACGGCGAAATTGTTGACGCACTGAGCCTTATTGTTCACGCAGACAAAGCTTATGAACGCGGCAGAAAAATTGCCGAAAAACTTAAGGACAACATTCCAAGACAGCTGTTTGAAGTGCCTATTCAGGCTGCTATCGGCGGCAAGGTTATCGCACGTGAAACTGTAAGAGCAATGAGAAAAGACGTTCTTGCAAAATGTTACGGCGGTGACATCACCCGTAAAAAGAAACTGCTTGAAAAACAGAAAGAGGGCAAAAAGAAAATGCGTCAGCTGGGTACAGTTGAAGTTCCAAGCGAAGCATTTACAGCCGTTCTTATACTGGATTAAATTCAATAACTTTTCACAATATTTTGCAGGGGCGGATGCCCACATCCGCCCTCAATTTATACGAAAACAAAACGGGACGATGTGGGCATCGTCCCCTAAATTTTTATATTGGTTTTATTATTACCAATCTCTATTTTGTCCGCCACGCCGAACCAAACTATGACAACCACGATGATATGTCCCGTGAACTTACTCCACAGGGACTTATTGACCGTTACAAAGCAAAGAATTTTTTATCTGACAAGGATATAAATCTCGTTCTGTCCAGCCCTTATAAACGCAGTGTTGATACTGTCCAGCCCGTTGCAGACGCTATCGGCCAGACAGAAATAGAAACATACTACGATTTAAGGGAACGCACTGTATGCGATGAATGGCTTTACTGCTTTGACGACTACGCCAGAAACCAGTGGACCGATTTTACATATAAACTTGAAGGCGGCGAATGTCTTGGGGAAGTTCAGGCAAGAAATGTGGCAGCAATCAATGAAATTGTAAAAAAATATAACGGCAGAAATATTGCCATCGGCAGCCACGGCACTGCACTTTCCACTATTATTCACTACTATACAGGCGGAAAATGGGGCTTCGACGATTTTCAGCGCATCAAAAAGGTTATGCCTTTTGTTGTGAAATTATCTTTTGACGGCGAAAACTGTTTAGGCTGTGAAGTTTTTGAACAGCTTTAAATATTCTCCGCACTGTTCTCTCTGCAGATATTGCTGTATATACCGCACCATCAAAACCGAGTTTTGTAATAAATCTCACAAAATATACAATTTGTAATAAACGCAACCAAAATAAAAAGGCTGTCCTGTTGGACAGCCTTTTGTTTTCAATTAAAGCTATAATTATTTAACAGCAATAACTTCAACTTCTACGAGAGCACCTTTTGGGATGTCGTTGCCGCCGAAGCAAGCACGAGCTGGTTTGTTTTCGGAGAAGTATTCTGCGTATACAGCGTTGAATGCTGCGAAGTCGTTAACGTCAGCAAGGAGACATGTTGTTTTTACAACATCGTTGAGGGAGGAGCCTGCTGCTTCATGGATGTTTTTGATGTTTGTAAGGGACTGGTGTGCCTGACCTGTGATGTCTGTAGCTTCGATAGCACCTGTTTCTGGGTTAAGTGGAATCTGGCCGGAAACGTAGAGTGTGTTGCCTGCGAGAATTGCCTGGCTGTATGGACCTACTGCTGCTGGAGCTTTGTCTGTGTGAATAACTTTGTTCATGGGTATTTACCTCTTTTCGTAATTTTTGTCGCACAGTTATCAACGATAACTTTAACGTTATATATATGATAACATTTTTTTATTGATAATTCAATATTAAAAACGGACTTTTACAATTAGCACACATTTTCAGTAAATATTGTGTCAGTTCGCTGTATATGGTTTTACAAAATCTTTTTACATCATAGGGCTCCAGACACGGAAAACAACCTGAAACAGTCTTTTCCAGAACGGTGTTTTTTTCACCTGTTCCATTGTCACCTCACGGCATTGTTTAAGGGTGTTTTCAAAGTCCTTTTTAACTTCTCCCACAAGACTGCCGCCGTAAAAGCTGCAGCAGTTTTCATAATGAAGATACATACTGCGGAAATCCATATTTGCACTGCCCACAATTGCGTGAATATCATCACTTACATACATTTTCGCATGGAGGAAGCCTGGTTCATATTCATAAATTTTAACCCCGGATTCCAGCAACACCTTGTAGTAGCTCTGTGTAATATAGTACACATACCATTTGTCAGGTATACCCGGCACCATAATTCTCACATCAATGCCGCTTTGCGATGCAAGGCAGAGGCTTGTTATCATCTCGTTGTCGATAACAAGATACGGTGTTGTGATGTACACATATCTTTTTGCATTGTTGATAACACCTATATATGCACTTTCACAGACATTGAGATTATCCAGCGGAGTGTCAAAGTACGGCTGAACAATTCCGTCACTTACCTGTTTTACTGTCGGTTTATAGTTTGCATAGTTAAGTGCTTCCCTTGCCGCAAGATGCCAGGCACGGATAAACGTGCTGGTAAGTCCGTAAACTGCATCCCCTTCAATACGGAAAGCTGTGTCCTTCCATACGCCGAAACGCTGAATTTTGTTGATGTATTCATCAGCGATGTTAAGCCCGCCGCCATAACCTATGTTGGAGTCTATAACGGTTATCTTGCGGTGGTCCCGATGGTTGAGCATAAGGTAATCACCTATGTGAAGGCTGAACCTTACAGGGTTGAAAACTGCCACCTTTATACCAAAACTTCTCAGTGTGTTTTCGTATCCTGACGGCAGGGTAATAAGCGTGCCGAAACCGTCGTACATCACTCTTACCTCCACACCTTCCTTAACCTTCTGCTTAAGGATTTCCAGTATGGTGTCCCACATATATCCTTCATCTACAATAAAATAATGAAGAAAGATGGATTTCTTTGCGTTTTTCAGGTCTTCAATATAATCGGCAAAAAAGTCCTCACCCATAGGGTAATATTTTGTGGAGGTGTTGTAATACGGTGTGGCTTTCGCCTGTTCTTCCAGAAAAACCGCCTGTTTTGCAAGACCCGGGTCATGCTCACGCAGTTTTTCAATAGCGTCAGGGTTTTCATCGTGATATCTCCACGCCCTGTCCCGGATTTTGCGTATCTCTGCCTGCTGCTTTTTGGTCAGCTTTGTGTCACCCCAGAAAAAGTAAAACAACGCACCGCTGACAGGCAGCAGAACCATAACCAGAATCCACAGTATTTTATATGACGGATTCAGATTGTCCCTTTCAAAAAGGTACATCATAACCATAATACTGAAAATCGTCATAGCCATGTAAATTGCGGGCCCGATGGAGTAAAACCTTGTGACCAGCACAATAAAGAGCGCTATCTGGAACAATCCCAGAAACGCCGCAAAAAACTTTTTGGAAAAGATAAATTTCAATAGTTTTCCCATAACAATTAACCTGTTCAGTGAATAGTAATGCAAATTTTTATAAAATCGTTATGCTGTATCAAAACACAGAATGCGGCAGAAACCTGCCGCACCCGATAACAACTGACTATTCAATAACCGAAATTTCGATTGTCTGTATGGTAACAGCTTCCTTTGGTTTATCGCTTGCATCTGTTTTTACAAGACTGATATCAAATGCAACCTCAAGTCCTTCATAAACCTGACCAAACACAGTATGGCGATAGTCAAGGTTTGGTGTACCACCTGCCTGTTTGTAAGCATCGATAACTCCGCTGCGCCAGCCCGCCTGTTCCATAAGAGAAACAATCTCATCACTTATTGTGGTATCAGGCTGACAGGTAACAATAAAAAACTGACTGCGGTTGGTGTTTGGCTCCCCTGTGTTTGCCATGGACAAAGCACCTGTGTAATGGTGGAGATTGTCGCTGAATTCATCGCTGAAAGGAAGTTCCCATATGCTGTTACCACCGTAACCTGTGCCTTCAGGGTCACCTGACTGAATCACAAAGTCTTCAATTACACGGTGGAATATAACCCCGTCGTAATAACCTTCCTGTGCGTGGGTCACAAAGTTTTCCACCGCAAGAGGGGCAAGTTCAGGGTAGAGAATAACCTTTATATCCCCCATATCTGTTTTTATTGTGGCAACTGTGTCACCGCTTTCTGGTTTTGCAAACTGCAGCTCGTCGGAAGTCACCTTTTTAAGATTCACTGTTTTGCTGCTGCAGGCAACAAAACCGATACACATAACCAATGTCAGAATAATAGCTATACCCTTTTTCATAATAACCTCTGTAAAAAATACTTATATAATTGTAGCACAAAAAATGCCAAAAATATATGTAATTTTTTTAAACTTGTAACTTTTTATAGATAAATACGGCAAAATATATCCAAATTGTAAAATCGTATTCACTTTTATTGACTGCAACGCTATGATGTTGTAGAATATTATCAGCATCAGTTATAACAAATCCGATGCAAAACACAGGAGGCTTTCATGCAGGACAATAATTTGAACGAAGAATATACACCTACCATCATCACTCTGGTTGACGAAGACGGCAAAGAACATTCCTTTGACATCATGGACACATTTGAATTCAACGAAGAAACATACGTTGCAGTTGTACCTTATTTTGAAGACCCTTCCAAAGCTTTCGAAGAAGACCCTACAGTTATCTTTTTCCGTGTAGGTCCTGAAGACGAAGAAGGTCTTGAAACTTTCGACATCGTTGAAGATGATGAAGAATATTACGAAGTAAGCGGTATCTTCACAAAAAGATACGAAGAAGCTTGGGAAAACCAGGAATAATTTTAAATTTACAGCGTAGAATATCTGTACGCTGAATAAATCAGATTTTTTAAATCTCCTGCCTTGTGCGATAAAATGTGGTTGTTTTTAATCCTACACTTATATTAATCGGAGGCTCTTGTCTCGACGGGAATTGCAGACCTCCCCCACTGGGGAAGAAGGGAGCGTGAAGCGTCAGCGGAGCATATCCAACCTTGCTGTTACAAGCCGGGTTTTAATATGACCACATACGGCTTGGCGGGAGACTTTTTTATTTTCAGTAATTATTATATATTCCCTGTTTGTGGAATATTTTTGAAATACGGAGATTTTTTATGGAATTTTCACAAAGAACACAGATGGTTGTGGGGGAAGATAACTTCCGCGAAGTGTGCGAGAAAAAAATATGCATTGTGGGCGTAGGCGGTGTAGGCGGTGCTGCACTGGAAGGCCTTGTGCGCTTTGGCATAAAAAACATTGCAATTTTTGATTTTGACACCGTTGACATAACAAATCTCAACCGTCAGTTAATCTCCACATCAGATGTCATCGGTCAGAAAAAGACACAGGCTGCTGCCGCACGCGCAAAAAGCATAAACCCTGATATAAACATTGAAACCTACGATGTTTTTATCGAAAAAGAAAACCTTGACCTTATAAAAGATTTAAAGCCCGACTATGTAATTGACGCCATCGACTCTGTACGTGCAAAACTGGACCTTATTGAATTCTGTCACAGGGAAAATATTCCTGTTATTTCAAGCATGGGCACAGGCAACCGCCTCAATGTCACAGGCTTTGTTATTGACAAGGTGGAAAAAACCGCCGGCAACGGCTGTGGTCTGTCCAAGGTTATGCGTCAGGAACTCAAAAAACGCGGCATAACTGGTCACACTTCCCTGTTTTTCACCCGTCCCCCTGAAAGCAAGGCGGTAAACAGCTCAAACGGCCGCAACGCACCGGGGTCCTGCCCTTTTGCACCTAACATTGCAGGGCTTGCTGTTGCACAGTACGTGGTGTCACAGCTGCTGTAAATTTTTGCAGATATATCAGCGGTGTATACCGCAATGCAAACTTTTCTGCCCGCATACACACCGATAAAAAACAAAAAGCTATCCGGCAAAACCGGATAGCTTTTATTTTTTTAATAATACATGCTTGTGTTCATTGCCATAATGGTGAAACCGTCAAGGATAATAAGCACATTCACAGCTGCCATTGCAAAAACAAGCCAGCGGTCAATATTCTTTTTGACAGTTATATTTTCGTTTGTAAAGAACAGCAGTATAAGCGGCAGAACAGGATAGAAATATCTGCCCTGAATGCCAAAGATTGTTGTGTAGTTGATCGGTGTCCATGTTATGCACGCAAGCACGGAAAGTCCGCAGGCTGCAACGCCAATCAGCAGTCCCCACCATTTTGCAAGGCCTTTGTACTGCAAAGGTTCATTGTCTTTCTGAACGATTGAAAGCAGGACAATAACCATAACCGCAATAACATACAGCCAGTTTATTTTAAGTGGAGAAACAATAACTTCCCCGAGGATACCGCCGAACACCTGATAAACATACAGCACAAGGTTTTCCTGCACGGTATTGATAACAAGCTTGATTGTTCTTGGAATATTGCGAATGATGTAGCTTACGCCCCACAGGTTTCGGTTGTCGCCGTTTTCCTTGATGTCTGCGTAGATGTCATATTCATTTTCAGCTTTCTGTTCCGCTTTTACAGTAACATCATTTGCGGTTTTCTGTTTTGAAACTGCAACATCACCGCTGTTTTCAGCTGTGCTCAATGCAGAAGAAGGTTCCTCGGCTGAGGACAAACCGCCGTCCGCAATCTGCTCTGCTGCAGCAATGTGCTGCTTGAAATTTTCGCCGTCAAGTTTTGTTGCTTTGGTTTTGTCTGCAATTCCGAATACGTCATCCTCCGCCTGCTGTGAGGTTTCCATATAATCGTAAATTTCATCCCCGTACTGCTCGTGGATAAGCTGGTCAGGGTCCTGACTCATTTCGTATCTCAGGTCCATCATATAAGCAAGGTTATAACTGAGCCACATTGTCAGGGCACAGCAGATAATGACACCATAGCTTAAAAACGCTTGTTTTTTGTTTTTGAATTTTTTAAACGGAATAATAAGACACAGTCCTGTAACCACAATGTAAATGGTTTTGCTTGGCGCAATAAGTCCTGCAAGCAATGCAAGGGCTGCAGCATCTTTCCACCCTGTCTGTTTTTCACTGTATGCACAGCGGAAAACAAGTGCTGTGAAAAGGAAGCACAAAGCAATTACCAGTGTATCATAGTTGAAGGAACCTGCAATCTGCAGCGGCACAGGTGTAAGTGCCATAACCGCCATTGCGGTTTTATAAAACGGCATTGTTCTGATTGCCAGCCATGTGATTGCAACATATACAAAAAGATTGAACAGTCTTGCAAGAACAATCATCTGCACACCGCCAAGGCCAACAAGTCTTGCAACGGCAATGCCTGCCATCTGTGCCCAGTACAAAGGCGGAAAAACATCGGTAATACGGCATTTCACCCTTACCATTTCAGTTTTATCCCCTGCTGTTTCCAGAAGTCCTTCGTAAATCTGCTGAAGTTCAAATGCGTTATAGTTTGCAGGGCCGTCAATTTCAAATGCGTCGCATTCACGCATAAGCAGTGCGCCTTCATCATAGCTGTTTTCCACACCCATAAGCTGGTTCACTTTATGATAACAGCTTGCAATGTGAACATATTCATCAGGTGCACCCTTGATTGGTGTGAACACCGAGAATACAAAACCGAGCACCAGTGCACCGAAAGCAAAGGCTGTGGAAATTTTAACTTTAAACACAAACAGCAGCAGGTACATCGCCACAAGGAAAGCCACAAAAACAACACTTAAAAATGCAAAGTAGCCGTACATTCCTTTTGTAACATAGCGTGTAATGTACTGCAAAGCAAGGGTGCCCTGTGTTTCGGTGCCGTTTTCCTTTATGTTTTCAAAACCTTCAACAGTGGTTTCACTTTTCCACAATGCAACACGGTCCTGAGCTGTTTCACCCTGTGCATAAATGTGCAGGATATAGTTTTTGTCACTTTCCGCTTTATAGTTCACACCGTCAAAGATAAAACGACGGAATGTATTGTCATAAAGCTCTGTCATATCCACGCTGTCCGTTGCAAGCACATTACCGTTTTCGTCCAGAAGCTGAGCAAAAACTGTGCCGTGACACACGCGGTTGAAAATGTGCATATTTAAATTCACACCGTAAAAATCAGTGTCTGCTGGGACAGTTACAGGCTGATAAATCCCGTTTTCGTCCATTGCTTCGGTAATAACGGAATAGTCATCATTGACAATTTCCCTGTGACCAAGACCAACCGATTCCCTCACTGTGTCATATCCTACCCAAGCACAGCAGAAAGCTGTGATGCCGATTATAACCGCAATGGCAAAAGGATGTTTCAATTTTTGGAACAACTGTTTAAGTTTCATATATAAAAGCCTCATTTCATAAAAGCTGTCAAAGGTCATATTTACCCAGTTTATCATTTTATATGTTAGCATTTATATGTGTATAAATCAAGAGAAAGCGTATCAAAGCCGCTGTCAGAAGTTCCGTTATGTGTTTTGAAATCAAAGAGTTTTTCTGTTTATAAATATCCGCATTCAACAAAAAAACGGAAACCGCATACAGTTTCCGTTTTGAACATTCAGACTTTATTACATTAACATTTTACTTTTAAAAATTGTATTTTCAGACAGCAAAACCCATTGTCAGTACAGCACATCAGGTTTTGTGTGGCTGAATGCCGCAACCATTGCAGGCAGTGAGAATGTCACAGTAAGCACAACAGGCAGGGTTGCAGGGAAATATGCAACTGTAAGCAGCAATGTCAGGGCATTTACCACCACCGCTGCCACTGTGCCTTTCATATTCACAAGCACGTCAGCCGCCGCAGGCTTTACAAGCTGCTGCCAGCTTTGCTGTGTCACAGTGCCGTCCTGTTCCCACAGGCGAGGAAAAAGATGTATAGCCACAGCCCATACTGCCGCAAGAGAGAACATTGACACCGAAACCATAGGGATATACATAACATTTTCTCCCATAAGTTTTACATATATAAGCAATCCCGAAAGCAAAACACTGTTCAGCACAAAAAACACAAGCCCCGGTGCAATTGCTTTTCCGAAACCCTGTTTAAAAAATCTGAAATAGTTTCTGCTTGCCTCATACTGTACAAGGTCTTCCTTTGCAAGCATATTGGTGCAACGGCTGAGGGCCGACATTGCCGGGCCGATTGTTATAACCGGCAGACAGGTTATGAAAAATAAAAAATTCCATTTCACAAGCACAAACAGGGAATCGCTTATAACCTCTCTTATTCTGGTAAACAACGCATATTTTTTTGCACGTTTTTCTATTTCTTCAGGACTGTTCTTATCCTGCATATTGTCTTTATTGCTGTTCAAGATGCATACCGCCTTTCATAATTCAATATGATAAATAATATCCTGGGTTTTTTCAAGTGAAAATTAACATACAGATGCTGCTTTTTGGACAAAAAATCTACATCTTGCCGTGTGTTCTTATATAAAAATCCGTATTTGATACCGAATTGTAACTTTTGCATAGTAATTTTGCACAAAAACGCACCAAAAGTTAAGGCAAAACAACTATTTTGCTACAAAAACACAAAATAATCTTGAAAAATCCATTATTAAGGTTTAATATTAAAATTACAAGGATTTTGGAAACGTTTCCAATCACGTTTTCAATCTAAGGGGAAAACCCAAAAAAATATGAAAATTGCTAAATAGGAGGCAAAATTATGAAAAAATTATTGGCTTTGCTTCTCGCTGGCGCTATGGCTCTTTCCATTGTAGCTTGCTCTTCCGCACCAGCTGGCACAGAAGGTGAAGGCGAAACAGAAACAGGTTCTGTTTACTACCTCAACTTCAAACCAGAACAGGATGCACAGTGGCAGGCTCTTGCAGAAGCTTACACAAATGAAACAGGTGTTCCAGTTACTGTTGTTACAGCAGCATCTGGCGAATACGAAACAACACTTATGGCAGAAATGGGCAAATCTGAAGCTCCAACTCTGTTCCAGGTAAACGGCCCAGTTGGTCTTGCTAACTGGAAAGATTACTGCTATGACTTCTCCGGTTCAGAAGTTTACGGCCAGCTTCTTGGCGACGACTTCGCACTTGTTGAAGACGGCAAAGTTCTCGGTCTTGCTTATGTTATCGAAACATACGGCATCATCGCTAACACAAAACTGCTTGACAAAGCAGGCTACAAAGTAGAAGATATCAAATCTTTTGCTGACCTGAAAAAAGTTTGTGAAGACATCCAGAACAGAAAAGATGAACTGGGCTTCGCAGCATTCTCATCTGCAGGTATGGACGGATCTTCTGACTGGAGATTTAAAACACATCTTGCAAACCTTCCACTTACATTTGAATACGCAACAGAAGGCACCACTCCAGGTTCTGTAAAAGGTA
>JAZOTI010000108.1:0-4594 GCA_045657565.1 Oscillospiraceae bacterium
AAAACAGAATCGCACTCAATTGAGTGCGATTCTGTTTTGTATCTTGCGGTATTTATTATAAAATAGTATAATTTATAGATAGTAATTTATATATAAAGGAACTGATAATATGTATACAATCATAGATAAACAGTTTTTAAATCCAACTGTATGCAAATTTGTTGTTTCGGCACCGCTTATAGCAAAAAAAGCTCAGCCGGGACAGTTTGTTATTGTGCGCGGTTTTGAAGACAGCGAAAGAATTCCTCTCACAATCTCCGATTATGACCGCGAAAACGGCACAGTAACAATTGTTTTTCAGCTTGTAGGTCAGGGTACAATGGAACTTGCCACTTTGAATAAAGGGGATAAAATCTGCGATTTTGCAGGTCCTCTGGGCAAACCAAGCTATCTTGACGGACTTAAAAAGGTCGCTGTTGTCGGCGGTGGTGTAGGCTGCGCAATTGCTTATCCTGTAGCTAAAAAATTAAGGGAAAACGGCGCTGAAGTTCACAGCATTATCGGATTCCGCAATAAAGATTTGGTGATATTAAAGGACGAATTTGACGCTGTGAGTGACAAGCTGATGCTTATGACAGATGACGGCACAGCAGGCGAAAAGGGTCTTGTAACCGCAGCACTGGAAGCACTTATTACAAATGGTGAACAGTATGACGAGGTTATTGCAATTGGCCCTCTTGTGATGATGAAATTCGTTTGTAAAGTAACCGGAAAATACGGCATAAAAACAACAGTTTCAATGAACCCTGTGATGATTGACGGCACGGGTATGTGCGGCGGATGCCGACTTACAGTTGGGGGCAAAACAATGTTTGCCTGTGTTGACGGCCCTGATTTCGATGGTCATCAGGTGGATTTTGACGAAGCTATCAGTCGTTCAACAATGTATAAGGACTTTGAAACACAAAAAAGGGAAGAAAGCTGCAATCTGCTTTCTGTGGAGGTGCTGTGATGCCTAATATGAATCCTAAAAAATGCCCTATGCCAAGTCAGGACCCTATGGTGAGAAATCATAACTTTGAAGAAGTTGCACTTGGTTATACATTTGACATGGCAGTGGAAGAAGCACAGCGTTGTCTTAACTGCAAAACAAAACCTTGTATCAGTGGTTGTCCTGTTTTTATAGATATTCCTGCTTTTATAGGTGAAATTGCAAAAGGCGATATGGAAAAAGCCTATGAAATTCTTTCACAGCAGACCAGCCTTCCTGCGGTATGCGGCCGTGTGTGCCCTCAGGAAACTCAGTGTGAAGGCAAATGTGTCCGTGCAATAAAGGGTGAAAGTGTGGCTATTGGTCGTCTTGAACGCTTTGTTGCGGATTGGCACAGAGAACATAATGCCGAAAAACCACAGCCTGTGGCTTCCAACGGCAACAAGGTTGCGGTTATCGGTGCTGGTCCTACAGGCCTCACCTGTGCAGGTGAACTTGCAAAAAAAGGCTATGAAGTTACAATATATGAAGCACTTCACACAGCAGGCGGCGTACTTGTTTACGGTATTCCTGAATTCCGTCTGCCAAAGGATATTGTTAAATACGAAATCGATAACCTGAAAGCATTAGGTGTTAAAATCGAAACAAACATGGTTATCGGCAAAATTCTTACAATAGACGAATTGTTTGAAATGGGTTATAAAGCTGTCTACATCGGCAGTGGTGCAGGTTTGCCTAAATTTATGGGAATTCCTGGTGAAAGCCTTAAAGGTGTATACAGCGCAAATGAGTATCTCACACGTGTAAATCTTATGAAAGCTTACCGTCCTGACAGCAAAACACCAATCCGCAAAAGCCGCAATGTTGCAGTTGTTGGCGGCGGCAACGTTGCAATGGATGCAGCACGCAGTGCAAAACGCCTTGGTGCGGAAAATGTTTACATAGTTTACCGTCGCGGTATGCAGGAACTTCCTGCCCGTGTGGAAGAAATTGAACACGCACAGGAAGAAGGCATTATCTTTAAACTTCTCACAAACCCTGTTGAAGTAATAGGGGACGAAAACGGCGAAGTAAAAGCCATTAAATGTGTTGAGATGATGCTTGGTGAACCTGATGCTTCAGGTCGCAGACGCCCTGTTGTAAAACCTGACAGCGAATTCATCATCGATATTGATACAATGGTTATGTCAATTGGCACAAGCCCAAATCCGCTTATTTCTTCAACTACAGAAGGTCTTGAAACAGACAGATGGGGTTGTATTGTTACAAACGGCGAAGATGGCCTTACCACAAGAAATGCTGTTTATGCAGGCGGGGATGCTGTAACAGGTGCAGCAACTGTTATCCTTGCAATGGGTGCAGGCAAACAGGCTGCAGCTGCTATCGATAAAATGCTTTCAAAGCGGTAAAGTAATACGACTTTACGTGTGTGGTGCTGATATTAAACTCGATGTAAAACTGAATATAAAAAAATAAAAACAGCCTTTGAAGTTCAAAGGCTGTTTTGTTGTGATATTACAAACGTTTCCATGCAGAAGGGGTAAGCAGAACAAGAATAGGGAAAATTTCAAGTCTGCCAACAACCATTGCAAAAGAAAGAATAACTTTGGTTGAGTCCATAAAGGTGGAATAATTACCCGTAGGTCCAAGTCTGCCAAGACCAGGTCCGGCATTACTCATACATGTAAGGGCAGAAGTGAAAGCTTCGGAAAATGTAACATTGTCAAGTGAAACGACAAGAGTTATGCCCAAAAGAAGCATCAGATAACACCCTACAAAAGTAAGAACAGAACGTATGGTTTTTTCTTCTACAATTTTGCCGTCAAGTTTAACCACTTCAACAGAACGAGGGTGGATAATGCTGTGGATTTCTCTGCGTATAACGCGCATAGTGATAAGAATACGGGAGCATTTTATACCACCACCGGTACTTCCGGCACATCCGCCACAAAACATAATAAGAACAAGAATTGTCTGCGAGAACAATGGCCAGAACAACCAGTCGGTGTTTGAAAATCCGGCGGTTGATATAACAGATGTAACCTGGAAAAAAGCATACCTGAAAGTCTGAATCCAGTCAGGATACATATGACGTGTATTTAACATAATTCCCAGTGTTGCAGCCACAACAATGAAAAAGAAAAATCTTAATTCATCACTGCGGAAAGCTTCTTTGAACTTTCTTGTAAGCAACAGAAAATGCACTGTGAAGTTGAGTGAGAACAGAACAAGGAATACCGCAACAATCATGTCGATTGTCATGCTGTTATATGCACCTATGCTGGCGTTCATACTTGAAAAACCGCCTGTACCGGCTGTACTGAAAGCGTGTACCCAGCTGTCATACCATGGCATGCCTGCTATTCTGAGAAGCACGGCTTCTGCCAGAGTCAATCCGCAATATATAGAATACAGAATTTTGGAACTCTGTGCCTGTTTTGGAACAAGTTTGGAAAAAACAGGGCCCGGGGATTCTGCCTGAGTGAGATATTTGGTGCGAATGCCTATGGTTGGAATAAGTGCTGTGGCGAGAACCAGAACACCCATACCTCCCAGCCAGTGAGTCATTGTACGCCAAAAAAGAATACCTTTTGGCATAGCTTCAACATCAACCAGAACAGAGGCGCCTGTTGTTGTAAAACCAGAAAAAGATTCAAACAGGCAGTCGATAAAACTCGGGAAGCAATCTGAATAGTAAAATGGCAATGCACCTATAAGTCCGGTGGCAATCCATATAAGCCCAACCGTAAAGAACCCTTCACGTATATAAAAGTCACGGGATGCGTTTATACATGCAAGATTAAGCCCTGCGATTATAACGATGGTGCAGGTTGTTATATACGGCCATAAACTTTCGCCATAACACATAGCAACCATCATCGGAATAAGCATAACCAAGCCTTCCATAGTCAAAACACGCCCGACAATTTTAAAAACAATTTTAAAATTCATCAGTTTATGCCTCCATTGACAATGTAAGGATCCTCGAATATATCGTGAAACTCCGTTATCATACCGCTTTTGGAAATGATAATAACATTGTCTTCAGCTTCCATTGTGGTGGAACCTTCAGGAATAAGAATTGTGCGTCCTCGTACTATAACAGCCAGCAGAACATTCTTTTTAAATTTAAGCTCTTTCAAAGGAACACCAAGATTTGGAGTACCGGCACTAACCTTAAATTCCAAAGCTTCAGCATCGCCGTCGGCAATTCTGTGCAGAGAGTTCATAACACTGCCCTGACTGTTCTGCATACCTCTTACAATGTGCAGAATCTGGGATGCAGTAACAGATTTTGCCGAAATAATGCTGCCAAGACCCATTGTTCTTGCAATACCGATATAGTTCTGTCTGTTGCATTTTGTAATAGTTTTCGGCACGCCCTGCTGCATAGCATAGAGAGATATAATAAGATTATCTTCGTCTCTGCCTGTAAGTGCCACAAAAGCATCGTATGATGACAGATTTTCTTCTTCAAGCAGTTCATGGTCACTGCCGTCGCCGTAAATTGTCATAACATCAGGGAAATTTGCGTTTATTTCACGACATCTTTCCAGGTTTGTATCAACAACTTTAAGGCGAACATTCATATTTCTCAACAGCTCAATAAGGTAAGAAGAAATCTTACCACCGCCAACGAGAAATACCTTTTTGATTTTTGGA
>JAZOTI010000109.1:0-11874 GCA_045657565.1 Oscillospiraceae bacterium
AACAGTATAAAATTATGAAAGGAAAAGTAAAATGAGAAAATTTGACACTCAGGTACAGTACCTTAAATACAGAGTTCTGAAAGCTGTTGCAAGAGAAGCTTTTGAAGGAACTTTGCTTGAAAATATTACTGATATTCCAAAAATGATTGTTCCCCGCGGCGAACCTACTTTCCGTTGCTGCGTTTATAAAGAAAGAGCTATTGTAAGCGAACGAATCAAAATTGCAATGGGCGGTGACAAAACCAACCCTAACGTAATTGAAGTTATCTCCATCGCATGTGATGAATGTCCACAGGGTGGTTATGAAGTTACAAACGCTTGCCGTGGCTGTATTGCACATCACTGTGAAGATATCTGCAAACGCGGTGCCCTCACTTTTGACGAAAACAAAAAAGCTCGCATTGACAAAAGCAAATGTATCGAATGCGGTCTCTGTGCAAAGGTTTGCCCTTACAGCGCAATCCAGAACTTCAAACGCCCTTGCGAAAGTGCATGTAAAGTGAATGCTATCAGCATGGACGAACACAAAGCTGCAAAGGTTGACAACGAAAAATGTATCGCATGCGGCGCATGTGTAAACATGTGTCCTTTCGGCTCCATCACACAGAAATCCTACATTCTCAACGTTATCGGACTGCTCAAAGAATCCAAACGCACAGGCAGCCGTGTTTATGCTGTTGTTGCTCCTGCAATCGCAAGCCAGTTCAACTGGGCAAAACTTGGTCAGGTTGTAAGCGGTATCAAACAGCTTGGTTTCTACAGTGTTGTGGAAGCAGCTCTCGGTGCAGATATGGTTGCTCTCAGCGAAACACAGGAATTCCTTGAAAAAGGCCTTATGACAAGCAGCTGCTGCCCTGCTTTTGTTGACTACATCAAAAAGAACTATCCTGAACTTACAGACTACATCTCCCACAACAATTCACCAATGGTTGAAATTGCAAAATACATAAAAGAAATTGACCCATTGGCAAGAGTTGTATTTATCGGACCATGTACTGCAAAGAAAATGGAATTCAAACAGGACCACGTTGGCGGTGCAGTTGACTCCGTAATCACATTTGAAGAACTTCAGGCTTTGTTTGACGCAAAAGAAATTGACCTTAAAACACTTGAATCCGCAACACTTTATGATGCAAGTGAATACGGCAGAATTTTTGCACGCAGCGGCGGCCTTGTGGAAGCAATCACACAGGCAATAAAAGAACTCGGCGAAGACGAAACCAAATTCAAACCTGTTGTTTGCAGCGGTCTTGACGAATGCAAAGCAGCTTTGGTAAGACTTTCCAAAAACCTGCTTAACGGCAACTTTATTGAAGGCATGGCTTGTCAGGGCGGTTGTATCAACGGTGCAGGCAACCTGACACACAGCGTTAAAAACAAACTTCAGATTGATGTTTACAGCGAACACGCTATGGAAAAAACAATCAAAGGCGCTGTTAAATGTGCAGATATCCGCCCAAGAGAAGAAAAAGGCCCTTTTAAAAAGCCTGAATAATCCCTTGGCAGAAACTTCTGATTCATAAAAACAAAAAACCCGTCTCATATTGTGAGGCGGGTTTTGTTTATCTGATGGATAAAAACACCGGTTTTCAGCAAAAAACGAGGGTTATTGCCTGATTTTTCTTATGTAATTTATGTGAAAGCTGTTGCTTTTTGACCACAGGATTTATATAATAAACAGGTGCTGATGACAAGTCAGCCATATTTAAGGTTAAAGTATATGAATATATAAAACCATAAATCAGGAGAAATTATTATGAATTTGAAAAAAATCACAGCGCTTATGCTGGCAGGCACACTCTGTATAAGCCTTTTTGCAGGCTGTGCAGCAGGCACAGAAAGCGAAAACCAGACAGAAAGCGAAAACAGTACAGAAAGCACAGAAGAAATTGAATTTACAACCCAGTTTGATATGAGCCAGTACCTTGACGAAAACGGCTATGTAAAAGAAGTTGACTTTGAAAAGGCTGTAAAACTGGTTGACTACAAAGCTATGGTTATTCCAAAGGAAAAACATACACCAACCGATGCTGACGTTGAATATCAGATCAACTATATTCTTTCCCAGTTTGCGACAGAAAGCAAGGAAATCAAAGAAGGCACAGTACCTGACGGCGCAACACTGAACATCGACTACGTTGGGTCCATTGACGGCGTTGAATTTGAAGGCGGCAGCACAGGCGGCAAAGGCACAGAAGTTACAATCGGTGTTACACAGTACATTGACGACTTTCTCCAGCAGCTTGTAGGCAAGGAAATCGGTTCCAACTTTGATATTGAAGTTACATTCCCTGATGACTACGGCGCAGCAGACCTTGCAGGCAAAGATGCAATTTTCAACATCACAATCAACTTTATGAAAGAAACTGTTCTGCCTGAACTTACAGACGATTTTGTAAAGGAAAAGCTTTCCTCTTTTATCGAAGCTGAAACTGTTGAAGAATTCAGAACAGAAATTGTAAAACAGATGTCACAGGATATGGTAAACAGCTATGTTTACAACGAAATCGTGGCAGGCAGCAAAGTAAACCAGCTTCCTGAAAATGTTTTCAACCTTCAGGCAGACTATATCCTTGCAAACCACGAAAGCACAGCACAGTACTACGGCCTTTCCCTTGCAGACTATCTGCTTGCAGCAGGCTACGGTGACCTTGACAAGTATACAGAAAACTATAAATCCCTTATTGAAGGTTCTGCAAACGAACTGCTTATCCTTCAGGCTGTTGCAAAAGCTGAAAATCTTCAGGTGACAGAAGCTGATATTACAGAATATTTCGGCGGTGAAGATTACTCCGTTCTGGAAGACCTTTACGGCATGCCATTTATCAAGTTCCTTATTGTTCAGACAAAAGCACTCACACTGCTTGAACAGGAAACACCAAGAGCTTAATAACCAAACCACAGGTTTATAAAAACATAAATCCCGCAATCGGCTGATTGCGGGATTTTTTGTTTATTCGCATTCTGAAATATCAAAACTGTCAAATATGTACATGTCAAATTCGCCTTTTACTGTTGCATATTCTTCTGCGTTGCGCAGTGTCCAGCATGCAGTATCAGCACCCATGAGACGGCAGATATTCAGTGCAATATTGTCCTTGTCGGTGTGTTTGTAGGAGATAAAGTCAGGACGTGTTGCCACATTGGAAACAAGGTATGTAAGTGCAAGGTACAATGCTTTGCCTTCATATTTTGCGTCTTTCCAGTATTCCTGACAAAGCTGACCGCGCACAACCTGTGGTGCGTTCTTTTTGTACCACATAACAGCACGAGGGTCAAAGGCCTGAATGAGATAGTCCCCTTCATAGTTCTGCAGAATTTCGTTGCCCTTTACACATACAGCTGTGTCCACACGGTCCATTTTGTATTCCACAAGAACAGGTGTGCGGCCGTCAATAAGATCCATTGCTTCCTGCAGGGTAGGAATAGTGCATTCGGTGCCCAAAAGTTTCATTTTGCTCAGTTCCTCGGCAGTGTATTCCCAGATTTTGCCCTCAACACCGCACATACGCATAAGGTCAGCGTCGTGGAAAACCATTGCCACACCGTCGGAAGAAAGCTGAACGTCAAGTTCAATGCCAAAGCCTTTTTCGATTGCTTTTTCAAAGGAAGGCAGGCTGTTTTCCGGTGCATCGGTTTCGTTGTCAAAATAGCCTCTGTGAGCAAACATAACACCATTGAATACATCGGTATCAGGTTTGTTTGTCATTCTTGGTGCAATGAGAAAACCAAAAACAATGCAGATAACAAGCAGTACCGACACAAGAATTTTTGCAATTTTTTTCATATTTTTTCCTCTTTTTATATTTCTGTTATACCCCGCAAATATGTCCTGCACACAATGAAACAGGATATTGCGGGGGATTTTTTAGTTGATAAAGTACCACTGTGGCAGAATTTCAAGGAACTCAAGATATTTCCTTGGTGCACCAAGACCTGTTGTTACAGGCAGGAACACAACAAACAGCACACAGCATACAGCAAGATAAACCCACACTGCTTTTGCAGCTTTTGGCCTGTTTTCCTCAATATCCCTGATGCATAGGGCAATGGCCATAATGCCAAAGATCGCACAAGGGAAATAGTGGTAGATAAAGCACAGACGGCTGACTGCCACCCACGGCAGATAACTTGCAAGCCAGGCCAGAGCCACCATAAGATGCGGCATTTTTTTGCCTTTTATGCCTTTGTACAGGCAATACAGCGATGCAAAAGGAGTCATCACCCACACAAGTGGGTTGCCAAAGGCAGAAATGGAGCTGTACCACCCGTTTTTAAGGGTGTTGATGGAGTACCATATAGGTTTTACGCTGAAAGGCCAGGTGTACCACACTGAGGAGAAGAAATGTTCCGCTTCCAGAGTGGAGTGATATTTGTACATATGTGTCTGATATCCCCACAGCTGGCGGAGATAATCCTGCACAGTGTATGCGTGGATAACAGGCAGATAGCTTAAAGCATAGATAACAACCGGCACTGCCACAAAAAACACAACGCAAAGACCGATTGTTTTTACAACATAAATTCTGTCCGCTTTTGTTTTTTGGCTGTTTTTATATTTCAGTGCAAGGCTTATGAAAAAGAACACCGCAAGTGCCACCATAGGGTAGGCGCCGTTCCATTTGCTGGAAACCGCACAGCCCATAAAGATGCCGCTTAAAAGCAGATACAGCCATTCTTTTTTTGCATTGCCGAACTCTGTTTTGTGCCAGTAAAGCATAAACAGGAAAGTCAGCAGACAGAACAGCACCACAAAGGTGTCCACCGTTGCAATGCGTGTCTGTGTCAGGTGCATAAAGTCCGCCGCCATAAGCAGTGCTGCAGCCACACCTGCTTTTTTGCCCCCTGCCGCTGCCACAAGCAGCCAGATGACAGGCACCATGACCACGCCGCACAAAGCACCCATGAAACGCCAGCCAAAAGGTGTCATTCCAAACAGCTTTATGCCGATGCCGATGATGATTTTGCCAAGAGGCGGATGGGTGGTTTCGTAAATCTGCTGGCCGTTAAGCTGTTCCCAGGCTGTGCGGCCGTGATAGATTTCGTCAAAATACATTGAGTAGTAATAGCTTGTGTCCTTTGGTGCAGTGTGCTGTTCATCAAAGGCACTGACTGCCGTGTAACTGCCTGTTTTGTCGGTGATAACAGAGGTTATTTTTCCTTCTGCAACCGTTCCGTCAGGCTGAAGGAACACAATTTCGTGGAGAACTGCCCCTGCATTTTTTGCTGTGACTGTAACCGCAGTCACCTGCTGTGCAGAGACGGAATACTCTTTCCAGGTGTATACCGACTGTCCCGATATATCACAAAGATGGGCAAAATCTGTGCCGTTTTGTGAATATTCAACTGCAAACTCACCGCAGACCTTGCGGCCATATGGTTCACGGCTTTCATCCCCAAGGCCCTGATAAACCTGCAGTTTGCCCAGATCCACAGGGTGTGAAAATTCTATTGTAAAACTGTTGTCGTTTTCTGTTGACTGATAAAAACTCTGGGGTGCTTTTGTGCTGCCAAGACCCATAAATGCAAAACAGGCATAAACCGCTGTGATTGCAAAAACGGCGTATTCCGCTTTTAAAATTTTTGAAAGGTCATACCCCGCCTGACGGAATGTGCGTCGGAAAAGCCAAACCACAAAGCATATCGCCATAATGCAGATAATGGCTGATGCGGCTTTTTCCCATCGTGTGCTGACGGTGAATGTGCCGTAGTAGCTTGCCATGACACAGGCGGCATTGAAAAAGTTGATACTGCCCGCAAGACAGGCAAAGGTGAGAAACTTCCGCTCCCCTTTTGCCGCAAAAGCGAGAACTGCAAAGAAGATTGCGGGATAGATATATCTTTCGTGCATCATTGTGCAGAAAGCAAAAATAACCACTGCCGCCATTGCCGCCGCGGCAAAATATTTATCGTCGGTTCTGCCTTTAAGCACAATAAATGCGGTAAACAGAACCACAAAGGCGATAATCCATACATTGAGGTTGCCAAAACGGGCATTGTGTATGCTTTGCCAGTTAAGTCCGAGAAGATAATAAACATTGTAGGCATTTACGCTGAAATGCTCATACCCCTGCATTGTGTTTTTGTAAAGGTCGAAAATCCAGCCGATCTGTGTAAAACCTTTACAGCAGGGCAGCGCCATAAGGTAAAAGGCTGCCGCCCCTGTGCCCACGGCTTTTAAAAGTTCCGCCACACTTTTGCGGGCAAGCATAATGAACAGCAGCACCGCACCGAACATAAGTGACTGCGGTTTGCAGATAAGTGCATAGGCAAAGCTGACTGCCGCCGGGATTGGTCTGCCTTTTGACGCAAGATATATGGAAAGTGCCACAAAGAAGATGTAAAAGCTTTCCACCTGTCCCCACACACTGCTGTTGAAGATAACCGCAGGCATAAACAGAAAAACAAGGCAGGCAAATTTTGCAAAGGCCTGTGAATATTTTTCCCTGCAGACCTTATACACCAGCCAGCCGCAGGCAAAGTCCGCCAGCATTGCAGGCAGTTTGAACACAAAGGTGGATTCCACCGTATCCATTGCAAAGCCAAGCACCGCACAAATGCGGTTTAAAAGGTATAAAACATAGATATACCCCGGCGGATAGTCAAGGAAAATATCCTGACTGTAAAGTTCCCTGAAGCCGTACCCGTAGGCATAGCTGCCCCAGGCCTTGAACGTGCCCACGTCATAGGTGAAGCAGTAGTCCTGCAAAGCATAGTAAAGTCTTACGCCAAAAGCCGCCGCACAAAGCAGAACAAACACCCATTGGGGGATAGCTTTTTCCCCTTTTGGATTTCGGTTTATATGATGATAAAAAAACGTGCACACCGCACAGAAGATAACGGAAATAAGAATATTGTGAAGCATTGTTACCTCATATAATTGTTCATCGCAAAGGCTTTTGCCCTTTGCTGTAATTATATTATTGTAGCACAGTTTCCTTTTTTAGACAATGCGGGAAAGAACAGACCCGCACACAACATTGGCACCGCAAAAAATGCACAGGTTACGCAGACCAATATCATTAAGTTAAGTGATTTGCACGACTGTTAACTTAATAAAATGTCATTCTGAGCGAAGCGAAGAATCTCTTTTTCTGATTAAACCGGGAGATTCTTCGGCATAAATGCCTCAGAATGACATTATGTTTTGTTAACTTAATGACATTGTTTATGCAGACGGAATCATTTTTATCCAAGCTTTGTGTTGAAATAAAACAGCTTTTATGTTATCATTTAATCTGTATAAATATGTAAATCTTTATTTAAATACAAAACATTTAACCGGGAGATTATTATGGCTAAATTTGAATTTATAAAAAACGAAATTGAAGGTCTTGTTGTTATCAAGCCTACAGTTTTCGGCGATGACCGCGGCTTTTTTATGGAAACATACCACAAGGATGAATTCTATGCTGCAGGCATTGAAAGAGAATTTGTGCAGGACAACCATTCCAAAAGCAGCAAAGGCGTGCTGAGAGGCCTCCATTTCCAGAAAGAAAACACACAGGGCAAACTTGTGCGTGTAATCAAAGGTGAAGTTTTTGACGTTGCAGTTGACTGCCGTCCAAACAGCAAAACATTCGGCAAATGGTACGGCGTGACCCTCAGCGACGAAAACAAAATGCAGTTTTATGTTCCTGAAGGCTTTGCACACGGTTTCCTTGTTCTCAGCGACGAAGCTGAATTTGTGTACAAATGCACAGATGTTTACAACCCTTCAGCTGAAGGCGGCATCCCATACAATGACGAAACAGTAAATGTGCAGTGGCCTGCTGTTGACTGCGAAATCAAACTCAGTGCAAAAGATCAGGTTCACACACCTTTTGCACAGCAGACATTCGATTATTTTGACAAATACTAATCCCGAGGAAAATATATGATTAACAGACTTAAAGGCAGCTGGAACAACTTTTACCGTTACCGTTTTCTGCTGCAGAACCTTATTCAGCGCGACATCAAGGTAAAATACCGCCGCTCAACCCTTGGCATTCTGTGGAGCGTGCTTAACCCATTGATGATGATGATAGTGCTCACCCTCGTGTTCAGCTATTTCTTCCGCTTTGATATCGAAAACTACCCTGTTTACATTCTCAGCGGTCAGCTTATCTTCAACTATTTCACCGAAAGCACATCCATGGCAATGGAATCGGTTATCGGTTATGCACCACTTATCAAAAAAGTGTATGTGCCTAAATACATATTCCCATTGGAAAAGGTTTGTTTTTCCTTTGTTAACCTGTGTTTTTCCTTTATAGCACTTGTGCTTGTTATGATTATCACAGGGGCAAAATTCCACCTGACAATGATTCTTGCCCTTTATCCTATGCTGACACTGTTCCTGTTCAGCCTTGGGGTTGGTTTGTTCCTTTCTTCCTCATCCATCTTCTTCCGCGATATTATCCACCTGTGGAGTGTTTTCACAACAGCTCTTATGTATGCTTCCGCAGTGTTCTATCCTGTAAGCATTCTGGACAACACACCAATGCAGTTTATCATCAACCTGAACCCTATCTACTGGTACATTGATGCATTCAGACAGGTTGTTCTCCGCGGCGAAATGTTCTCACCTAACCACATTGTAATCTGTGCTTTGTGCGCAGTTATTGCACTGATTGTGGGCACAAAAGTGTTCAAAAAAGGTCAGGACAGCTTTATTCTTTATATTTAGGAGGTTATTATGGACAACAAAGTTATGGTCAAAGTTGACAATGTGGGCATCCGTTTTAACCTTGCCAAAGAAAGAGTGGACAGCCTTAAGGAATATTTTCTCAAATTCACAAAAGGTACTCTGCATTTTGAAGAATTCTGGGCACTTGACGGCGTGAGCCTTGAAATTGAAAAAGGTGATTTCTACGGCCTTGTGGGCATCAACGGCAGTGGCAAATCCACACTTCTTAAAGCTGTTGCTGGTGTTTTTAAACCAACAAGGGGCAAAATCACAGTAAACGGCACAATTGCACCGCTGATTGAACTTGGTGCAGGTTTTGATATGGACCTTACCGCAAGGGAAAACATCTTTCTCAACGGTGCGGTACTTGGTTTTTCCAAAGAACATATGCTGGAAAAATTTGACGATATCGTAGAGTTCAGCGAACTTCACGACTTTCTTGATGTTCCGCTTAAAAACTATTCCTCAGGTATGGTTGCCCGCATTGCATTTGCAATTGCAACAGCAACAAGACCTGATATCCTTATTGCTGACGAAATTCTTGCAGTTGGCGACTACGCTTTCCAGGAAAAATGCGAAAAACGAATGCAGGAACTTCTGGACGCAGGCACAACAGTTATCTTTGTAAGCCATTCCATCGAACAGGTTAAACGTATGTGCAACAAGGCAACCTGGATTGAAAAAGGCAAAGTTATTATGACAGGCGATGCAGAAACTGTATGTGACGCATACAGCAGCAGATATTAATACTGGTCCTGTCAGGACACAAGCTATATCCCAATAAAAAACACAAATACAGCCACAAACATTAGGGTGTTCCGCACAAGAAAACATCGCCTGCAAATGGGCATTGTTTTGGCAATTGACGGCTTCAAATTGCCTTGCCAGACACAAAGTATGCCTGCGGCAATTTTCATTGCATTTGCACAAAAACTGCCATTTTGCAGGTGCGTGCATTTCTATACCTCAATTTTTGATGAATGATAAGTGAAAAAAGGCACTGCCATACTTTGTGTATGTCAGTGCCTTTTTGAGCAATTCAGTCGCAAAAATTGTAATATAGAAACGATGTTTTCTTATGTGGAACACCCTTTATGCAATGTTTGCGGCTGTTTTTTTGCCTGTTTTTATATTGTTTCTATTTCAGAACTGTATCTGGATTTACCGCTTTGCCGTCTTTGATGATTTCAAGGTGAACATGGCTTTCTTCCGTTATTTCAAGAGGGATTTCCCCCACCACACCGATGGTGTCGCCCTGTTTTACGCTGTCGCCCTTTTTGACCATAACATTGTCGCCGAGACCGGAATATCTTGCAACAAAGCTGCCGCAGTCAAGTTCCACAGTCCAGCCCAGAATGCCGTCCTCGTAGATATCCTTTATTTTGCCGTCAGCACCTGCCTTGACACCCACATCCCTGTTGGCACGGATATCAATTCCGTTGTGGGTGCGCCAGTCGTCCATTGTTTTGTTGTACACAAGCTCGTCCCCTGAAAAAGCGGCAAAAATTGTGCCCTGTACAGGGAGAATGAATGCTGGTGAAGCTTCCTCTGTTGTTTCTTCCTGCGGCTGTGTCACAGTTTCCTGTTCGGGTTTTGGTGTGGCTTTTGGTTTTGCGCTTTCTTTAAGCGGCACATTCTGCTGGTTTTTCTGCACATCCTGTGCTTCGGGTTCTTCTTCCTGCTGTTCTGTGTGGGAAACAGGGTCAGGCGGCAGAGTCTGATTTTCAAGTTTTTTGTTTATGTCGTTTATTGTATAAAAGGACAACGCCCCCGCCCCCACCACACACAGCGCAAGGATTATGGTGATGATATTGCCCTTTATAAGCTCCCCGAAAGAGCCGAAAAGTGTTTTTTTCATAATGTATCCCTTTCCAAAATGGTTTTTGCTTATATTGTTAGCAAAAGTTTTGGGGTTATGCACGGGAAAAGGACCGAAGTTGTGGTTTGTGTGAACTGTTTATGCAGTCTGAACAGATAATACCGTCCGTTTGGTTTGTGCAGACAGTAAGGCACGTTTACTGATGCCCTGGGTGACATTTGTTCAAAGAGAATCCTTGTCTGTTCAGATTTTCCTATGCAAAATTTGTGGGGAAAATTTCCGATACAAAACAAAAGACCATCACAGCTGTGATGGTCTTTTTTGTTATGCATCATATTTTGGCAGTACCCTTGATTCGGAGAAATCCTCCATATCAAGTGTAAGGTTAGGGTTGTAGAACGGGTCACGGAGAAGTCCCTTGCCGTGACGGTTCTGCAGTCTCTGGCGTTCGCCTTCAAAACGTTCCTTCTTTTCGCCTTTTTTGTCGCTGCCGCGGGATTTGCTTTCGTAGTGATAGCATTCCGCATAAGGTGTAAAGAGAACGTGATAACCCATATCACGCACACGCAGGCAGAAGTCAACATCGTTGAATGCAACGGTGAACTCTTCATCAAGGCCTTCCGCCCTGTCATAAGCTTCCTTTGTAACAAGAAGGTTTGCCGCTGTGACACAGCTTAAGTTCTGCACACAGCTAAGGCGGAACATATATCCGCTTTTGCCGCGGCGGTGATATTTGTGGCTGTGGCCTGCAAAGCCGCCAAGACCTGTGATAACCCCTGCGTGCTGCACGGTATCGTCAGGGTAATAAAGCATTGCACCAACAATGCCCACATTCGGCTGAATTGCAAGGGAAACCATTTCGCTGAGCCATTCGCCATTGATAATCTCAATGTCGTTGTTCAGCATAAGGTACATATCGCCTTTTGCGGATTTTATTGCAAAATTGTTGATTGCCGAGAAATTGAAACCGCCTTTGTAATATACAATATGTATATTTTCGTGTTCTTTTTCCAGTTTGTTGTAATATTCAAAGGTGGAATCTTCGGTTGAATTGTTTTCGCAGATAATAATCTCGTAGTTTTTGTAGGTTGTTTTTTCCACAACGCTGTCGATACATTTTGACAGGTCATCAATGTGGTCCTTGTTTGGAATAATAATGGAAACAAGTGGCTGGCTTGTGAGCTCGTAATCGATTTTGTATGTGGAACCGAACTTGCCTGTTGTTGCCTTGCCTTTTACACCGATGCGTGCAAGGTGGTCATCCAGAGCACGGATTGCATTGGCTGTAACATAAGGTTTTGCATCAACACCGCCAGATGTGCTTTGTGCGTGAACACGCCAGTAGTAAAGCACCTTTGGAATATGGTGGATTTTTACACCGTCAACT
>JAZOTI010000110.1:0-15429 GCA_045657565.1 Oscillospiraceae bacterium
TGCAGGTTTTACATCAGGATACCCTGCTGCAGCCTGACCGCGTATACCTTTGATTTTGTACTGTTCAAAAACCTGTTTGCCAAAAGAAACATGTGTTTTCTGATTTTCAAAATCCGCAAGGGAAAGCTGTGCCATCTGTGAGCAGATAACACATATATTTTCTGCAGTAGCTTCCCTGTTGTTTTCTGAAAGATATGCTGTTGCAGCAATTATAATGCCGAAAGAAAAAATTGCGCCTTTGTGGGTATTTATTCCAAAAGTATGCTGATACATTTTGTTTTCCGCTTCAAGGCCCAAATATCTCAGATTTTCAAAAATAACCTGTGGGGATTTATCACAAAGTTCAATCGCTTTCAAAGCACATTTTTTGAAATAATCATACAATGAAGTTGAACTGTTAATAAATGTAAAAAAATCCATATCCTTGTGAGAACCGTTGTTTGCTCTGTCAACAAGTCCCGGTTTTGGAGTAATTGCAACTTCGTACATAAGTGCTTTTACCGCCTGCTGCGCAAGGTGGTCAGCATATAAATTATTGAAATATTCACATATGGTTTTTATAAAATGATTCTGCAGTTCTTCAACGCTGTGTTTTCTTGAACGTGCACATCCGCTGCCGGTGTTTCCACAAATCATGCAGTTTCTGCCGTCCATACCTATATCTGTACGGCTGACCTTTTCACCATTTTGTTTGATAACATCAATGTCAAACAGTCTGCCCAGAGCAAAATTATCCTCAATCTGCACCATAAGACGTTTGATAATCAGAGGATTTTCCTGTAAAGCAATATAGCTTTCCACCCCTGTTTTTTCAATATATTGTTCAGCCTTTATGATTTCGATACCATTTTGTTCAAGAAGTCTGTAAATTTTGGCAGTTCCTTCAGCAAAAGCTCCCATTATGCAATCGGAAAATTTATAAGGACCCGCAATATTCATTGTAAATGCTATAAGACAGCTGCATTCCTTAAGCAGTTTTTCCTGCCTTTCCACCCTTTTTTCACGTGCTTCCAGCATCATTGGAAGGTCCACATAATTTTCCTGATTTTTTAATTTATTTAATTCTACACTACTTTTTATAGCGATAACCCTCTTTTTCCAGATATTCATATGTTGTTGGCGGAACAAGATTTTTTGTTCCTTCAATGTCGCCTTTGTGCAGGTGGTCACGCACAACAGATGCACTTATTGCCTGACCGTCAAATTCCTTGCGCTGAATTTCAATAACTTCAATTCCATAGGATGACAAAACCTGTTTCATCTGTGCATTGTATGCATTTGTAACCTGACAAGTTGGTTCTGTACCAACAAAACGTTTGGAGATATTCATCTGTTCTGCAAAATGTTCACAGAAGATTTTAAGGTCAAGAATGCAGTTTGCATCTTCTGCCTTGGAAATATCCTTTATAAAATATGTTGGAAATACAGCAGAAGAAATAAGATAGTCACTTGTTCTGTGCACTATTACATTTGGAATATCCGCAACACCTTTTTTTACAAGGTCATATCGTACTTCTGCAGGAAATTCGCTTTTGTCTTCACTGAGAACAAACAGATGCAAAGTGTCACACTGGTTTGCTGCAGTTTCAACAAGATAACGGTGACCGTTTGTGAACGGATTGCAGTTCATAACAATTGCACCGATATTATCACTGCTTTCCCCTTTTGTAAGACTGTCAATATATTTTTTAATGCCGTCACGTTCGTTTTCCATCAGAAGTATATCTTCTGTCTGTGTGATTGGATAGAAGCCCATATCGGAAAACATCTGGAAATTTTTAGGCTTGGTAAAGAGGAACAGGTGTTTTATACCTTTTTCATTTGCACGGTTAATCATAAGAGTAACAACTCTTGGTGAAAGACCAAAGCCCTGATATTTATCTGAAACCGCAATACATTTGAGCACATTTGCATGCAGTGAACAGGTTGCAGCGATATCGCCGTCACCGTCAACAAGATTAACTGTTTCTTCTATCTGTTCATCATAACGCAAATCCTGTCTAGCAAGGAACTCTTCAAGTTTTTTGCGTTTTCTTGGATTTAAAGGTGAACCGAACTCTTCGTAAAAAGCGGTATATTCCATTTTATTCCTCCGAAAGCTTTTATTTTAACAGAAACCCTACCACCTAAGTGATAGGGTTTCCGCTGATTGTATTATAACTCAATTATACAACTGTTACAATGTTATTCTGTAACAACTTTTTTGATTGTATCAATAACTGTGCCGTCTCTGTAAAGAACTTTAGCAACAACTCTGTCTTCATCAAGTTTGATTGGATTTGGTGTACCTGTAATTTTTTCAGCAATTGCTTTGAGTTCATCAATTTCAACAACAGGAAGACCTGCTTTAACAAGTTTTTCTTTGAGTTCAGGTCTGTTAGGGTTAACAGCGATACCTCTCTGTGTAACAACAACGTCAACTGTGTGACCTGGTGTTGTGATGCATGTTACTCTGTCAACAATAAGTGGAAGACGTGCACGGATGAGTGGAGCAATGATGATTGCAAGTTTGGAACCTGCTGCTGTGTCAGCATGGCCGCCTGAACCACCCATAATGTAACCGTTGGAGTCTGTGTGTACGTTTACGTTGAAGTCAAGGTCAACCTGTGTTGCACCAAGAAGAACAACGTCGAGGCTGTTAACAGCAGAACCGTTTACACCTGCGTACTGGCTTGCGGAAACTTCCATATGGTTAGGGTTGTTTTTGATGGATTCAACTGCATCAAGGTCGAAGCACTGAACGTCGATAAGAGCTTTGAAGCAGCCTTCGTTAAGCATTTCTACCATATATTTTGTGATACCACCCATACCAAAGCTGCCTTTGATATTGTCTTCGAGCATCATTTCTTTGATGTATTTTGCTGCTGCAAGTGTTGCGCCGCCAGCACCTGTCTGGAAGGAGAAACCGTCTTTAAGGAGACCGGAAGCTTTTACAACTTTAGCTGCATACTGAGCCATTTTAAGACCTACAGGGTCTTTTGTGATTTTTGTTGTACCGGAAACGATACCGCTTGGTTCACCGATTTTGTCAACTACAACAACGTGGTCAACATAAACTTCTGGAATGGAGAAACCAACTACAGGATATTCAACAAGGTTGTCTGTGATACATACAACTTTGTCTGCGTTGTAAGCATCTGCGAAAGCATAACCCATAGAACCACAAGCAGATTTGCCGTATTTACCTGTCATGTTACCGCGGTTGTCAGCTGTTGGTGCTGCAACGAAAGCAACATCAATATGGCTTGTACCTTTTTCCATATCGGAAGGACGGCCACCGTGGCTGCGGAAGATAACTGGGTTTTCCATAACGCCTTCGGAAATTGCTTTACCAACTTTTGCGCCCATATAGTTACATTCAAGACCTGTAACTACGCCGTTTTTGATGTGTTCGATGATTGGTGCATGTGTATCAAAAACACTTGATGCGTTAACTGTAAGGTTTTTGATGCCCATTTTTGCAATTTCGTCAAGAACCATGTTGAGAACATAGTCACCGTTTCTCATATGATGGTGGAAAGAAATTGTCATACCGTCTTTAAGACCGCATGCTTCAATAGCTTCTCTGATAGAGCCGATTAACTTACTCATGGTCTGTACCTCCGTAAATTGCTTTTTCCATTTCAATAACCTGTTTTGCTCTGTTAACGATTGGTGCGTCAATCATTTTACCTCTGAGGGATACTACGCCACGACCCATACGTTTTGCTTCTTCGATAATATCGAGAACTTCGTGTGCGTATTCAATTTCAGCTTTTGTTGGGCTGAATACTTCGTTGATGCCTTCAACGTGACGTGGAGAGATGGAAACTTTACCTGTAAAGCCGAGAGCTTTTGCAAAGCGTGCATCTTTGTAAAGACCTTCGATATCTTCAACGTCTGTGAATGGTGTGTCATATACGTCAACACCGCAAGCTCTTGCTGCTGTAACAAGTCTCTGACGGCAATAAAGAATTTCAGCACCTTCTTTTGTTCTTACACAACGGAGGTCAGCTGTAAGGTCTTCAGCACCAAGGAACATTGCAATAACACGTTTGTCGCAGCCTGCAATGTGGAATGCATTTTCAACACCCATTGTTGTTTCAATAAGTGTGATAATTTTAACAGTATTGTTTTCCATACCGCATTTTTCTTCGATACCTGCAATGTATTCGCTTACCTTTTTAACATCTTCCGGACCGTTAACTTTTGGAAGCATAATTGCATCTGGTTTATGTGGTACGATTTCATCAAGGTCTTTATACCAGAAATCTGTATCTACAGGGTTAATTCTGATAACGATTTCGCAGCCTTTGAGACCAAGATGTTTAAGTGTGTTTCTAACAAGAATTCTTGCAGAATCTTTTTCAGCTGGAGAAACAGCGTCTTCCAAGTCAAGGATAATGCTGTCAGCGCCGAGAACGTCACCATTTACGATAAGGCTTGGTGTGTTGCCAGGAATAAAAAGCATTGAACGTCTCATAAATTATAAATCCCCCTGTGCTCTTTTTAATGCTGTTTCCACTCTTGCTCTGATTGTGCAGTCGATAGCACCTCTGTCATTAACGGAAACTTTTGCATTTTCAACTTCGTTTTCTTTAAGTACTTCCATGATAGAAGCTTTGATATCGTCACCAAACTGTGTCAGAACAACTGATTCAAGTACGATTTCGATACCTTCGTTTGGTTCAACCTGTACATAAGCATCGCTGGATTCCAATGTACCGGCAACAGCATTTTTTACGATTTTCATAAGTTACCTCCATAAAATTTTTAAATTGACTTATTCTTTGTTAAGTTGTATTATAAATCCATAATATTTAATTCTATAATATAACAAAAACTTATATATGTCTAATACATATACTTCATTATAACTATGAAATAAAGTTATCATATTAAATTACGTATCTATATAATATATATACCAAACGGAGATTATTTGCAAATGCTACTTAAAGAATTACGATATGTGCTGGCAATACACACCTATGGTACAATGGCAAAAGCCAGTCAGCATCTTTATATTTCACAACCTGCACTGAGTAAGTATATACAGAACCTTGAAGATACACTTAATGTAGAACTGTTCCACCGTAACAACGGCAGACTTACACTTACCTTTGCTGGTGAACAGTATGTTTCTGCTGCAACAAAAATGCTTGAAATTTTTGAACATCTTGAAAATGAGCTCAGCGATGTTCAGAACGCAGAAAAGGGACGTATCCGCCTTGGCATTTCCACTTTCCGCGGACCTTATCTTCTTCCTAAAGTAATAGCAAATTTCCACAAACAATATCCTGAAATTGATCTTAATGTTACTGAAGAAAGCGCAGAAAATCTTGAACAGATGCTCAGCCGTGGTGAACTTGATATAGCTATACTTAACACACCTTTGTCCCAGCCAAACCTGGAACATGTTCATATCCTTGAAGAAGAAATAATCCTTGCTGTTCCCCCTGAACATCCCAATAATAAGTATTCTGTTATCAAAGAAGGATTCCGTTACCCATGGATTGATATCAAACTTTTCGAAAACGATTCTTATGTTTTGCTGAAACCTCAGTTCAAAACAAGACAGATTACCAATGCCATTCTCAACACAATCAATTTTTCTCCTAAAAGTGTTATAGAGACAGGCAATATCAACACAGCTTACCGTCTTGCCGCAAACGGATACGGTGTTACTTTCCTGCCAGAAACTTATGTTCACAACTCATCTTCCAATGTAAAGGCAAAAGTTTATTCTATCGGTGATATACCAACCAGAATCACACTTGCTGCAGTTTATAAAAAAGACACTTATATGAGCAAAGCCTGTCAGATTCTTCTTGATATGATTAAAGAATTTTACAGATACGGCTGCGAAGTTGGTTTTGATGATATGCAATAAAAATTACAGGCATCTGCATAAGCAGATGCCTGTTTTTTTATATAAAGAAAAAGTATGCAACTGATGTCATAACTATAAGGAAAGCTGCATTAAGTGCGAGAAACAGTTTTATATAATTTCCTGTTTTTTCCGGATACAGAAGGCGGAATTCACTGAGGGTAATGAGACTTGCAAGAGATGCAATCGGTGTGCCTGTGCCGCCGATGTTTACACCAAGGAGAAGTTCACGATAATTGTCTGTAAAATGTGACAGAAGAATTGCTGATGGAACATTGCTGATAAACTGACAGCTTGCAGCTGTTACAAGCAGAGTGCTTTTTTCCAGAAGTGCGGCTGCAAAATCATTTACAGCAGGAATTCTTGAAAGGTTGCCCGAGAAAATGAAAAACATAACAAATGTGCCGAGAAGCGGATAGTCAACCATATACAAGGCATCTCTTTCCACGAAAAAAAGCACAAGTGGAATTGCAACAAGGCCAAGCTGCCATGGTACAAGACGGAAAACAATAAGAATTGAAACTGCAAACAATACAATATAAAGCACTGTCTTCTTGACATCCAGCTTTACTCCCAGTTCTGCATTTACTGACAGCGGTTTTTTAGGAAAAAACAGACAGCATACTGTCAGCATTGCAACCGCAAGAATAAACGGCGGAAGCATAATTTTTGTAAATTCACCTGTAGGTATGCTGAAATAACTGTAGAGGTAAAGGTTCTGTGGGTTGCCGAAAGGTGTAAGCATGCCACCAAGGTTTGCAGAAATATTCTGAAGAATAAACAGAAATGCCGCATATTTTTCATTATCTGTAACTGACAGTGCAAAATAACCAAGTGGCAGAAATGTGATAAGTGCCATGTCGTTGGCAATAATCATCGAACCGATAAATGTTATGTATATAAGTGCAAGAACAAGCATACGCAGGCTGCCTGTTGCCTGAACAATTTTTCGCGCAAGAATCGCAAAAAAACGAATCTGACGCAATGCACACACCACCGCAAGAGTTATAAACAGACACGCAAGGGTGCGGAAATCAAAATATTCAATATATTCAACTGTTGGCGGAACAAAAAAGCAGGTTATAAAAGCTGCTAAGGCTGCCACACAGAGAACCACATTCTTTTTTACAAATCGAAGAACTTTTTGCATAATATATCCTTTAACAATCAAAACTTTCGGGCGACCTTTTGGCCGCCCGAAATAATTATAATTAATTCTGTTTTAAAGTCAATATCCAAACGGTATTATTTTAAAATATCAAGAATTTCTTTAATTTCATAGACTGTATGGTCACATTTGTCATCACTTCTGTTACCTCTGAGATCAAAGAAAATTGTTTTGAAACCACACGCCTTGCTACCATGAACATCATCCTTGAGGTTATCGCCAATCATATATCTGTTTTCAGGATTGCCAGCAATTTCAAGTGCGTATTCGTAAATTTCTTTTCTTGGTTTATCAAAACCAATTTTACCGCTGATAACCTGTGCTTCAAAATATTCTGTAAGACCAAGCTGTTCCATAAGCACATCAAGTTCAGGATAGTTGTTGGAAACAAGATAATGCTTGTATCCCCTTTTGCTGAGTGTTTCAAGAACAATTTTTGTATCATCATAAAGCGGATTGTTTTCCGGAGCGATAAGGTATTCACGTACTTTGAGATAGATACTTTCAGCTTCCTGCTGAGTGAGGCCGCAGCGCATAAACATTTTAAGCAGTTCTTCGTTACAGCTTTTCCACCAGCCATCTTCAATTTCGAGCAAGTTCCTTGTATCTCTGTCAGGATATGTGTACCAAGGCAGGCACTGGCCGTCAAGTTCGTCACACACTTTTTCCATTGTTACGCCGTACTGTGGAAAATTGTCATTTATAAGCTGATACGCGCAGTCTGTCCACTGGTGCAGATGCAATGTAAGTGTTCCGTGAAAATCCCAGAACAATGTTGGTTTATCATTTAAAATTTCGTTGATATGCTGTTTATCTGTCATTCTGTTAAGTACCTCCAGAAAAGATTTTTTAGAAAGTCTTGCAGGTATATTGAGTGCTTTGCATAATCTGATACGATTCTCCTGAGCATTATCGGTACCGGAAAGTCCAAGTTCAAATAAATCAAGATATGTCATATCCGATTTATTTACCGATGCAACACCTGTTTCATTTATACCTGCGTCGTTTAGACATTTTATAAGGATATCCCTGTCTATTCCCTCAACACCAAGCGTTCCTTCTTTTGAAGGCACAGCTTTACGGGATTCTTTGCCCTTTATCTGAGGAATATAAACATCAATTATATCTGCGTTCCGGCAGATGTTCTGTATATAATTTCTTATTTTAAACCCTGCTGCATCGGAATCTGTTATCAATACAATTCCGTTTTTACGGCCAAGCTGTTTCAGCAACAGTTTTTTTTCGTCATCCTTGAAAATTGAAAACCCATTCACCGGTATAATCAGTGCATCAATAATGCTGTCCAGTTTTATGGCATCATATTTTCCTTCAACAACAACAATCTGACTGAGTCTTATTTTTTCCATTATTCAGCCATTCCTTTTACAATAATCTGAGTAACAAGTATATCTATAAGATGTCGTTTTTCCACTGATGAACTTTTCAGGGAAATATCAGTTTTCAGCATAAGACTGATTATATCTTCAAGTGCCTTTTCAGAGAACCTGTTTGCGTTGTTCATAGCTTTCTGATATCTGTAGGCATTTGATCGTTTTTCAAAATCAGAATGTACCGTTTGATAGGAAATCCCCTTTTTCTTTGCAAGTTTGCAGCGGTGAATATCGATAAAAGCTGTGGAAAGTGCACCTAAAGCAGCAATTTCGTCTGTTCCCTGTGAATACAGAATATTCAAGGTTTCCAGTGCTTTTACCGGTTTCTTTGCACAGATTAAATCAATAACATCAAAAATTCTTGCTTCAAGGGTTTTCACACCGATAGCATCCACATCTTCTTTTGTTATTTTTGTGTAGTTGCAAGCAGCACAGTATTTTTCCACCTCATTTGTGATAAGACCAATATTTCTGCCAACATTCTGCACAATATATGACGCTGTCTGTTTATCCAGAGATGTATCCAGACTTTTTGCCTTTTCAACCGCCATATCCACAAGGAACTTTTCGTCAATTTCTTTTACAAAATGATATAACCCCTGTTTTTTGGCAAGATCTGTAAGCTGTGAATATTTTTTGGAACTTACAGTTTTTTCGTCTTCATAGGTAAGAACTATTGCAAAATGTGTACCTTCGCTGTCATTTATAACATTGCAAAGCTGTTCTGTATATGTATCGGAAAGGTCGGCAATATCAAAATCCTTGATAACAATAAGTCTGTCACCAAAAAAACTTACTGTCTGTGCAAGGTCCGTCATTTCCTCAATATCAAATTTCGGTGTAGTGAAATATGATATACTTTCACTGTCAATTCCGTTTTGCTCGGCAATTTTGAGAATAATTTTAAGATTATCCTGACATGCAAAGTTATCCTTTGACAAAACAAGCCATATTTTTTTAAGTGTTGTATCATCAATTTTATAGCCAATAGCCAAAGTTATACACATCCTTTACCGTTTTATGTTTACCTGTTTTAAGGTTTATTTTTATTTTCAAATCAGAAGAAACCGAGGTTATCCCGTCAACTTCCATCCAAGATGGAATATTACCCCAAATATATATTTCATCTGCCTCTACAGATTCCGGTTTATCATTTCCCAGGATATAATAATCCGCGCCGTCAGAAACTGTTTTTCCGTGGCCGAAAACCAATCGGCACCCTGAAATATCTACAGTAAACATCTTTTTGTTTTTATCAATTTCGCTTTTTACAGAGAAAAAGTCATTTACATAAAGATTACTTTGTTCTACATTTATTTCCTGGTTGGTAATTGTACTGTAATCCGCATAGTATTCAAAATCTTTAGGACAATAATATATCTGTTCAAAATTTTTACCTGTAACAGATACATTCATTTCCTTTGCTTCTTTTTCCGTTATTCTTTCTGAAAGAACAAGGTATTCTTTTCCTTTTGCAGAAATGTGCAAAGATGCTTCCCTGCCGGAATCGAACACAGTAACAACTGCAGTATTGTAATTCAATAAATTATAACACAACAACGCGGCAATTGATACAGTTATCACTAAAAACTTTCCAATCCTTTTATTCTTAAAATGAACACAAGCCACTGCAAACATTGCAAACGCTGTTGCTGACACCACAAAAATTGCAGGATGTGACAAGTTTACAAGAGCAAAACTGCATTTATATTTTATGAGTTCAGCAATATTAAGCAGAGAGTTTATAAGTGTATTATTAACCTCCACAAACAATGGGTTTGCAAGGTTAAGTATCGGCACAAACTCCAATAACGGAGTTACAACCGACAGAATACATATAACCGAAACCGGTATTGTAAGAATCAGATTAAAAAGCGGTGACAGCCACGTTGCATACATTCCTGCAAGTGCAAGTATTGGCATTGTAAAAACCACCGCAGCTGATGCAATCATAAGTGTTTTCAGTTCATTTCTGATATTATGTTTTATACAATATCCATTTGTTATAACAATTCCTGTACTTGCTGCATATGAAAGCATTGCACCAATGTCTTTTGTAATATACGGATTTTGTAATATACTGATTAACCCAATCATTGCAAGGGTTGTGAGGGAGTCCTGTTCTTTTCTGAAATTGGCACATATAAGTATTACCGCCGCAACTGTACCTGCACGGACAATTGATGGTGTAAAACCAATAATATTCATAAATAAAAGAATAACTGCTGCAACAACAATATTTTTAATTCTTTTGTCAAAAGGCAGATAATGCATAAACATCTGCAACGCAATAACTATTACCCCTACATGAAAACCCGAAACTGTCAAAGCATGAATTATTCCTGCTGCCACAAAACTTTCGTAAACCTTATCAGATATAAGATGTTTGTCACTATATCCCATTGATGCAGCAACCGCACGGGTTTCACCTTTGTAAATACCGTTTATTTTATCCAATATCGCCCGTTTCAATGTTAAGGCTTTATACTTTACACCATTGATATCAACATATTTACCTTCTATGGTATCAACAGTTATTTTCCCCATTATATTATCAGAATAATTGGAGAAAATATATTTGTTTTGCGGAAGAGAACTGAATTTGCCTGTAATTTCAACAGTATCTCCCAGTTGAAATTCTTTCTGATAGTATACACTAACATTATGAATTTCTTTTCCCTTTTCATCTACAAGTGTAACTGTATATCCCGAACTTTCAGAATTTGTTATTGCACTTATATAGCCGTTATAAGTTGTTTTTTCTTTGGGCAGATTATCAATGTTTTTCTGAAATATTGCGTTGTATGTATGAAGATAGCAAAATGCCGTGAGTGCTGTGACAAGCACAACAATCAGATGTTTTGTATATTTCTTTTCAGTTAAATAATGCAGAATTGTAAACAAAGCAAACAATGCCAAAAGAATAATTGTATATTCTCCTGGCATTGAAAGTGTCATACTGCCTGTTATGAAAAAAGTATATCCGATTAAAGCCAATGGCCTTTTGATTTTACTCATCAGCCTGGAGGCCATGCAAGGCTTCTTTTTGCAAGAACATGGAAATGAAGATGGCCCACTGTCTGACCGCCGTCAGCACCGCAGTTGGAAACTACACGGTAACCATTTTCAAGTTCAAGTTTTTTTGCAATTTCTGCTGCTGCAAGGAACATTTTGCCTGCAATATCACTGTTTTCAGCTGTAATATGTGCAGGAGAAGCAATGTGCTGTTTTGGAATAATAACCACATGCACAGGTGCCTGTGGTGCAATATCATAAAAAGCAAGCACATCTTCTGTTTCATAAACAACATTTGACGGAATTTCTCTGTTAACTATTTTGCAGAATAAACAATCCATAATTTATCCCCTTTCAAAAGTTATTTTCTGATTAAAGTATAGTATATTATAACTCTGTTGTCAAAAGAAAAAGCATTGGTACATATATACCAATGCTTTTAATTATTTGTAAGTTATTACAGCATTTCTTTGATAAGCTGTGGAACCTGTGCAAGAGCTTCGTCAACTTTTGTTGCATCTTTTACGCCAGCCATAGCAACGTCTGGTTTACCACCGCCGTTACCGCCTGTGAGCATTGCAACTGCTTTAACAAGTGCACCTGCTTTAACGCCTTTTGCAACAACTGCTTTACCGCAGCCTACTGCAAGTGTGTATTTGCCTTCGTTTTCGCCGCAGAGAACCATTACACCATTGTCGCCTTTATCGTTGGACATCATGCACATCTGTTTGAGTGCATCACCTGTTGTACCACCGAGAAGAGCTGTGTAAACTTTGATACCTTCTACTTCAACAGGATTTGCAAAGAGACCATCAAGCTGAGATTTTGCAATTTCTGCTTTGAGGTGGTCAATTTCACCCTGCATAGCTTTTGTTTCTGCAACCATTGCTGCAACTTTCACTGCAAGTTCGGAAGGATTTGTAAGTTTGAGTGCTTTTGCAGAATCATCAATGAGTTTCTGTTTTTCGTCCATATATTTAAGAACGCCTGCACCTGTTACTGCTTCAATTCTTCTGATACCTGCTGCAACGCTGGATTCGGAAACAATTTTGAAGAGACCAAGATGTGCTGTGTTGGAAACGTGTGTACCGCCGCAGAGTTCTGTGGAGAATTCACCCATTTTTACAACACGAACTTTATCGCCGTATTTTTCGCCAAAGAGTGCCATAGCGCCGGATTTTTTAGCGTCTTCAATAGACATTTCGCTTACTGTTACGCAAAGTGCATCGAGTACTGCTTTGTTTACAAGAGCTTCAACTTTTTCAAGTTCTTCTTTTGTAACAGCATTGAAGTGTGTAAAGTCAAAACGCATTCTTTCGCTGTCAACATAGGAACCGGACTGATGAACGTGGTTACCGAGAACTTCTCTGAGTGCTGCCTGAAGGAGGTGAGCAGATGTATGGTTACGCATTGTTGCTTTTCTTGTTTCTTCATCAACTTCTGCAACAGCCATATCGCCTGCTTTTACAAAACCGCTTTCAAGTGTACATGTGTGTACATAGAAACCTTTGCCTGTTTTGCGGCAGTCAACAACTTTAAGTGTAGCTGTTTCTGTTTTGATAACACCTGTATCTGCAACCTGTCCGCCGCTTTCTGCATAGAATGGTGTTCTGTCGAGAACAACAAGAACATCTTCTTTTGCATCTTCGTCAACGGAAACAACATCACAGAATTCACCGTCATATGCGAGAGCAAGCACTTTTGCGTCAGCTTTCATATCTGTGTAGCCAACAAATTCTGTTTCATTAACATCAAGAGCTTTGAAGAGGTCGTCTGCCCAGCTAACGTTGTTGTTCTTTTTGCGTGCTTCACGTGCACGGTCTGCCTGTTCTTTAAGGTGTTTTCTGAAACCTTCTTCATCGATGCCGATACCACGTTCTGCAAGAATTTCTTTTGTAAGGTCAAATGGGAAACCGAATGTATCGTTGAGTTTAAATGCTTCGATACCGGAAAGGATTTTTTCTTCTTCTGAAGTTGCTGTTTTTTCGATATTTTCGATAAGACCTGTAAGGATGTTCATGCCCTGGTCAATTGTTTTGTTGAAGCGTTCTTCTTCTGTAAGAATAATCTTTTTGATGTATTCTTTGTTTTCTTCAAGTTCTGGGTAAGCAGCTTTACTTTCATTGATAACTGTTTCGCAGAGTTCATTGAGGAACAAGCCTTTGATGCCAATCATTCTGCCATGACGTGCAGCACGACGGAGCAAACGGCGAAGAACATAGCCACGACCTTCGTTGGATGGGATAACACCGTCAGAAATCATGAATACTGTACTTCTGATATGGTCTGTGATAACACGAACAGAGATATCTGTTTTTGCATCTTCTTTATATTTTACACCGCTGATTTTTTCAACTTCTTTGATAACGTTAGCAATAGAGTCAACTTCGAACATATTGTCAACGCCCTGCATTACGCATGCAAGTCTTTCAAGACCCATACCTGTGTCGATGTTGCCTTTTGGCATTCTTTCATAGTTGCCTTTACCGTCGGAAACAAACTGTGTAAATACAAGGTTCCAGATTTCGATAAATCTGTCACATTCACAGCCTACGCCACAGTCAGGGCTGCCGCAACCGTATTTTTCACCACGGTCAAAGTAAAGTTCAGAACAAGGACCGCAAGGACCGGAACCGATTTCCCAGAAGTTGTCTTCTTTGCCCATACGTTTCATATGGCTTGGGTCGATACCGCGACGGTTTACCCAGATATCCCAAGCTTCGTCGTCATCTTCGTAAACTGTGATGTAGAGAAGTTCTTTTGGAATCTGGAGTTCTTCTGTAAGGAATTCCCATGCCCATGTTGTAGCTTCTTCTTTGAAGTAGTCACCGAAAGAGAAGTTACCGAGCATTTCGAAGAATGTACCGTGACGAGCTGTGATACCAACGCGTTCAATGTCAGGAGTTCTGATACATTTCTGACATGTTGTTGCACGGTTGCCAGCCATTGTTTTTTCACCTGTGAAGTATTTCTTCAAAGGAGCCATACCAGAGTTGATAAGCAGCAAGCTGTTATCATCCTGTGGGATAAGTGGGAAAGAACCAAGACGGTTGTGTCCCTTTTTCTGATAGAATGAGAGATATTTTTCTCTCAGGTCATTCAATGATGTCCATTCCATTGTTTTTCACCTCATAATGATTTATAAATAATAATATATTTATTAACAACTGACGAATGTAAAAATCCAGGCAATAAAAAAATCCCCTGGAAAAATCCAAGGGACGATAATTATACCGTGGTACCACCCAAATTATGCACACCATATAAAAAGGTGTACATCACTTTAACTGCATTAACGCTGCACAACGTCCGACTTATTTCACCGGAAGCAAAAGGGTGGCATTCAATAAAGCAAATTAAGTCTTGCACCAACCGACTTATCTCTGTAAAATACTGTTATTGGTATTCCCTTTTATCGCCATTTCATTATTCTTTTTTACACTCTCACAAGTACCATTTTACTATAAGATTTTCTATAAGTCAATTGGTATTTCACCCAAAATTTCAGCCCAAACATTTACTTGCATTATGCGTTTTTACATGCTATATTGTAGACAAGAAAAAGAAAGAAGGTGAACCCAATGAAAACCGAAGAACACTCTTTAACTGAAGAACAAACAGTTAAAATGGTTAACAACATATCAGGCTTAAACGGTAGATTGGATATCACCAGAAGCACAATAAAGTAATAAAAGAAGAGTAACCTGAAAACAAAAGTTCTTCCCCTACTAAAGAGTCAAAACAAAATTAAAACTGAATAAACAAAAAAATTAAGCAAACCAAAAGTTAATATCAAACCAAAATAAAGAAAGAAAATCTTTATATACCAAGCAACAGTTAATATCAAATCAATATCAAGACGAGAAATTGATATAAGCAAATAATAAATATATTAAAAGAAACTTAATATATCGATTAACATATTAACATAAATACATCTTTCAAAAGGCAACTTTACAACTTAATAAAATCTTAAAAAATTAAGA
>JAZOTI010000111.1:0-3894 GCA_045657565.1 Oscillospiraceae bacterium
ACTGGGTGTTCTGGGTTGAGAGCTTTTCTTCTGAATGCTTCGATAGCATCCCAGTTTACCATTTCAGCAAGGTCTTCATTGTCCCAAGCTTCGATTTTCTGGATTTCGTGGGAAGTACGGAAACCGTCGAAGAAGTTGAGAACTGGAACACGGCCTTCGAGTGTTGCCATGTGAGCAACAGCACCAAGGTCCATAACTTCCTGCTGGTTTGTTTCAGCCATCATTGCGTAACCTGTCTGACGACATGCGTAAACGTCGGAGTGGTCACCGAAGATGTTAAGAGCGTGGGAAGCAACACAACGAGCGGAAACATGAATAACGTTTGGCAAAAGTTCGCCAGCGATTTTGTACATGTTAGGAATCATCAAAAGAAGACCCTGAGATGCTGTGTATGTTGTTGTAAGAGCACCAGCCTGCAATGAGCCGTGTACTGTACCTGCAGCACCAGCTTCAGACTGCATTTCTACAACCTTAACTTCTGTGCCGAAGATGTTTTTTCTGCCTGTTGCTGACCAAGAGTCTGTAACTTCAGCCATAACAGAGGATGGTGTAATTGGGAAAATACCAGCTACTTCAGTAAAAGCATAGCTAACGTGAGCGGCAGCTGTGTTACCATCCATGGAAATTCTTTTTCTTGCCATTGGAAATGACCTCCTTTATATTTAAAGGCGCATTTTACGCCTATTATTACAGTTATCATTTTATCATTAAACAGGCTATAAGTAAAGGTTATAATGTCCAAAAACAATACATTTTTTTAATAGCTTGTATAAGAAAAATTTAAATATGTTAAAAAATGCACAAACACACCTGTCTTTCCTCCGTACACACTGCACAAATTTGACAAAAGAGTATCAGAGTGGTAATATATACAGCAGATTATACATATATAGTCATTTAATTTTTTATCAAAAAGGAGAATGTAAAAATGGACCCGGATGGGACTGTTTATCTTTTAATCAACTTTATAATCAGTATAGTTTTGTGCCTTTACCTGGCTGCCGTACAGGATGAGGAAGACCGCTGCAAAGAAACAATCGGCATATCCCGCAGCAATGTCAGTGCCCTCTTCCTTTTAATTTTAAACCTTGGTTTTGCCGCTTGTTTTGCAATGCCAGAGTTCAGTTTGCTGTGGCAGTGTGTGCTTGGGGCACTGTTTGTTTTTCTTGGGGTTTTCACTCCTTACTGTGTGGGCCGTGCAAAACAGGAAAACCTTGGCGGACTTGTGTCGGCATTAAAACCTGTTATCACTTTGCTCAACTGCACAGTAGCAGCGGTTATCACACTTCCTATCATCGCAATCTTTAAAATTTTCCGCCTCAATGCGGAAACAGAAGTTACTCAGGAAGATGTTATGGAACTTGTGGAAGACGCTTCCGATGATATTATCGACGACGAACAGAAAGAAATGATTGAAAACATCTTTGAGTTCAGCGATATGACCGTTGGCGAAATTATGACACACCGCACCGAAGTTTTTGCTGTAAACACTGAAGAAAGCTGCGGAGATGTTCTTGAAAAAATCAAGGAAGAAGGTTTTTCCCGTATTCCTGTTTACACCGAAACCATCGACACCATCACAGGCATTCTGTTTGTAAAAGACCTGCTTGACGTTATCGGCAATGAGGAAAAACTCAACGCCCCTGCAGGTAGTATTGCCAGAAAGCCTATGTTTGTACCAAAAAGTTGTCCTGCAGACGAACTTCTGATGCAGTTTAAAGCAAAACGTATGCAGATGGCTGTTGTTGTTGACGAATACGGCGGCACAAGCGGCATTGTAACAATGGAAGATATCCTCGAAGAGATTGTTGGCAATATTCAGGACGAATATGACAACGAAGAGGAAGAATTCCAGAAAATTGATGAAAACACCATAATCTGCAATGCGGCATTTGATATTGAAGATGCTCTTGAGCTTTTCGGATATGACGAAGAAATTTCCGAAATTGCCGATGCAGACTATGACACTGTTGGCGGACTTATCATGAACAAGCTTGCCCGTATTCCTGAAGAAGACGAAAACGCAGTTGTGGAATATATGGGCGTGCGTTTTACCGTGCTTGAAGTTGCCGACAGAAGAATTATAAAGGTTAAAGCTGAAAAGCTTGAAAGCGAAGAAACCGAGGAATAGCAATGAAAAATCCGGAACCTAAACATTTTGAAACCATTATTGACGAAAAGGAAATATTTAAAGGACGTGTGTTCCGTGTTGGCGTGCGAAATGTAGTTCTGGAAGACGGCGAAAAATCTGTCCGCGAAGTTGTTTATCACAACGGCGGTGTTGCGATTATCCCTGTTGACAATGACGGCAATACATACGTTGTACGTCAGTACCGCTGTGCATTTGACTGCGAGGTGCTGGAAATTCCTGCAGGCAAGCTGGAAAAAGGCGAAAACACCCTTGAGGCCGCAAAGCGTGAACTGAAGGAAGAAACAGGTTTTTCTGCAGAAAACTTTGTTTATCTCGGAGAATACTGGCCTACTGTGGGATACTGCAGTGAGAAGATTTATCTCTACCTTGCAACAGGTCTTACCGCCGGGGAAACCCATCTTGACAGCGATGAGTTTATAAGCTGTGAGAAAATTCCTTTCAGCGAACTTTTGCAGTTGTGCAGGGAATGCAAAATCCCTGACGGCAAAACCCAGCTTGCAGCATACAAAGCGGCTGATTATCTTAAATAAAACACCAAAAGCGGAGAATATGATTTCTCCGCTTTTTTATTGCATTTCACAGTACACTTTTCTTCATTCCGCAATTTCTCTTTGCTTTTTTGGTTTATTGCGTTATACATACCACAACTTTTCCACTTTTTATTGTACTGTCCCCGCTTTAGTGCTAATATAAAAATATAAATTGAAAAAGGACTGATAATATGCGTTTTTTATCCAAATCCGATATCAAAAACTGTATGGGCCTTGATGAATGCATCGCCGCAATGGAAAAGGCTTACCGCATTTTTTTCGAGGGCAGCTTTTTTATGCCTCATCGCCCATGCATTGAAAACGGCAAAAACACCCTGCTTTACATGCCTTGTTTTATCGACGACTGTTTTGCCACAAAAAGCCTGACATTATTCCCTGACAACCCCGCAAAAGGTCACCCTATGATTGACGGCAGTGTTGTGATAAACGACAGGTACACAGGTGCCATAAATGCAATTATGCCTGCAGGTTTTCTCACCGCTTTGCGCACAGGGGCAAACACAGGCGTTATGCTTAAGCACCTTTCACCAAAAACCGCCTCAACCTGCGGCATTGTAGGTGCAGGCGCACAGGGTGTGTTCCAGACTGCATTTGCCTGCAAGGTAAGGGACATAAAAACCGTTTATGTGTATGACCCTTATCTCAAGGATTTTGAAAAATTCAAAGCAGATGTGCTTTCCCTCACCGACACAGAACCCGCTTTTGTGCTGTGCGACGATGTGACACAGCTTATGAAAAACAGTGATATAATCATCACCGCAACCACAAGCAACACACCTGTGTATCCCGATGATGAAACACTCTTTACAGGCAAAACAATTGTGGCTATCGGCAGCTACAAACCTGACTGCCGCGAATGCCCTGATGCATTGTTCCGCGCAGTTGACAATGTTTATGTTGACCTTGATTTTGCAAAGGAAGAAAGCGGTGAACTTTCCATACCTTTGGAAAAAGGACTTATTTCCGACGATAAAATTCTGCAGATTTCCGATGTGCTGTATGATGAAAAACTCAAAGAACACAAACCGGGGAAAACCATATTTATCAAAACTGTAGGTATGGCCTTGTTTGATGTTGTGTGCGGCAACGAAATTTACAAAAAAGCTGTGGAAAAAAGCATCGGTACAGAGCTGGAATTTTAAAACTTTATATTTAAAAACAAAGTCATTCTGAGGAGTTTTAACTCCGAAG
>JAZOTI010000112.1:0-10210 GCA_045657565.1 Oscillospiraceae bacterium
CGCTGTAGTCAAGGTATGGACGGAACTGTGCTTCAAGGTCAAGCCAGCACTGGTCTCTTTCAGCTGGTGTCCATTCAGGATGTGTATAAACGAGTTCCTGGAAGTAGTCGCCGATTACGCCGTAAGGGATAAAGAAGGAAGCACCTTTTGTATGGCTTTCCTGATATTTTGCTGTGTCTTCACCGAAGAACAGGTGGTGCCAAGGTGTTGTCAGGAATTCCATACTCATGGAATGAGTTTCAGCACTTTCAGCACAGCAGTCCTGCAAAGCAAAGTATTTAACTTCTTTGCAAGCTGTAAAGGAAGCAAGTGCGTGGCCTGCTTCGTGTGTAAGTACGTCAACGTCGCCCTGTGTGCCGTTGAAGTTTGCAAAGATAAATGGCAGACCTTTGCCATACATTGTTGCACAGTAACCGCCTGGACGTTTGCCAGGTTTTGCATCAAGGTCAAAGAGTTCTTTTTCAGTCATTGTGTCAAAGAGTTCTTTTGTTTCAGGAGCAAGTTCTGTGTACATCTGATGTGCGCGTTTTACAAGTTCTGCTCTGTCGTGTTTTGGCAATGGGCTGCCGTCAACATATGCAAAAGCATCGTCGTAGAACATAAAGTTTTCAACGCCGATTCTTTCAGCCTGCATTTTTTTGTATTCAAGGTTCTTTGGAACCATAACTTCCTTAACCTGTTTGCGGAAGTTTGCAACATCTTTTGCTGTGTAGGAACGCTGTTTGCTTACATAGGAGTATTCAACAAAGTTTTCAAAACCAAGAGTGTGAGCAATTTCTGTTCTGATTTTAACAAGTTTGTCGTAGATTTCGTCAAGTTCTTCTTTGTGCTGTTCAAAGTACTTGCCTTCAGCTTCCATAGCGCCTTTTCTCAAAGCACGGTCAGAGTTGTATCTGTAAGCACCAAGCTGGCTTGTGTTGAGCACCTTGCCGTCAAATTCAATCTGTGCGCCTGCAAGAATGTTCTGGTATCTGTTGCAAAGTTCAGCATCTTTTGCCATAAGGTCAATAATTGCTGGAGAGAAAGAACGCTGCTGCATTTCGAGACAGTCAAAAAGGTGTGTGCCGAATTCTTCTTTGAGTTCATCGATGAAACGGCTTTCAAGCATAGCTTTTGTAAAAAGGTTGTAAGCTTCGCTTACTCTTGGCAGGTTGTTGTCCAAAAATTCTCTTTCACCTGCATAGAATTCATCATTCATATCAACGCTGTTTCTGATATAAACGATTGTTTCCATATCAAAAAGGTCTTTTTTGTCCTGTTCAAGTAATTTGAAAATTTCAATCTGTTCCTGTGCGCTTTCTGCAGCAGCAAATTTTGCTGTGAGTTCGTTGCAGTGTGCAATCAGACTGTCAACGTCAGGACGGGAATAAGGCATTTCTGAAAATTTCATAAAATTCTCCTTTCGGGATAATACGTTATATAGTAGTTTTATTATATACAATCAAAAAATCAAAAGCAATGTATATTTGTATCATAACACAAAAAATACACAGGTCATTTACCGACCTGTGTATTTAAGTTTAAGTATTAAAGATTGTCAACAACTTCCCATATAGGTGTGCATACTTTTTCAATGCTGCCTTCGCTGAATGGGCTTGTAAGACCTGCATATTCAATTGTGTCCACAATATTCTTTGTGCCGCCAACTTTAAGGAATTTCATATATTTTTCCCATGCAGCTTCACGGTCTTTAAGGAACAATGAATAAATCTGCAATGCAAGTGTCTGTGCAAGGGAGTATTCAATGTAGTAGAACGGAATTGTGTAGATATGCAGCTGTTTCTGCCAGCCAGCACCGCGGCTGAAAGCAGGAAGATCTGCAAAGTCAAGGTATGGTCTGAACTGATGTTCAAGTTCCAGCCATGCGTTGTTTCTTTCATCAGGTGTCCATTCAGGATGTGTATAAACAAGTTCCTGGAAATAGTCAACAATTACGCCGTAAGGGATAAACAGCAGAGCATCTTTTGTGTGGGATTCCTGATATTTTGCTGTGTCTTCGCCGAAGAACAGATGATGCCAAGGGCTTGTAAGGAATTCCATACCCATGGAATGTGTTTCAGCGCCAACAGCACAAGCGTGGCTGAGGGCTTTATATTTGATGTTTTTGTGGCCTGTAAGTGCTGCAAGTGCATGGCCTGCTTCATGAGTCAGTGTTTTGATATCACCTGCAGTGCCGTTGCCGTTTGCAAAGATGAAAGGTACACCTGTGTTGAACAGAGTTGCACAATAACCGCCTGGGCGTTTGCCAGGTTTTGCAGCAATGTCAAACATTTCCTGTTCTACCATAATGTCAAACAGTTCTTTTGTTTCTGCGCTCAGTTCTGTATACATCTGATGTGCAAGTTTGATGCTTTCATCAATTGTGCATTTTGGTTTTGGGTTGCCGTCCGGGAATACAAAACCGTCGTCATAGAATTTGAAATCATCGTCAACGCCGATAGCTTCTGCCTGAGCTTTTTTGTATTCAACGTTTTTAGGTACCATAACTTCAAGAACCTGTTTGCGGAATTTAGCAACATCTTCCATTGTATATGGGCGGTTTTTTCTCACATAGCAAAGTTCTGCATAGTTTGCAAAACCAAGGCGTTTTGCCTGTTCGTGGCGGTTTTTAACAAGTTTGTCGTAGATTTCGTCAAATTCATCTCTGTGTTCATCAAAGAATTTGCCCAAAGCTTCTGTTGCAGCTTTTCTCATTTCACGGTCAGGGCTTACAGTATATGGAGTAAGCTGTGAAAGGTTAAGCACTTTGCCGTCAAGTTCAAGTTTTGCACTGCCTGTCAAAGCCTGATACTGGTTGCACAATGCACTTTCTTCTGCCATAAGGTCGATAACGCTGCTGTTGAATGTTTTAAGACCGGATTCAAGTTCGGAGAAGAAATGTTCGCCAAGTTCTGCTTTAAGTTCAGCAAGGAAAGGGCTTTCAAGCATAGCAAGGGAGAATTCCTGGCTTACTTCGGAAACCTTTGGCATCCATTCGTCAAAAAATGCACGTTCAGCTTTGTAAAATTCATCATTTACATTTACACTGTTTCTGATGTAAACCATACATTCAGATGTGTAAAAATCAAACTGAACAGCTTCAAGTTCTGTGTAAATGTCAATCTGTTCCTGTGCGGAAGCAGCATTTACAAATTTGTCTTTAAGTTCGCGGTATTTTGCCATAAGCGCCTGCACGTCAGGACGGCTGTAAGGCATTTCTGTAAATTTCATAAAGAAATCTCCTTTCGGTTTTTATACAATAGTTTAATTATATACAATGAAAAATTTTTATTCAATATACATAAGTGTCAAAAAAACACACGGGTTTTTTATACCCGTGTGTCTGCGTGTTATATATTTTATTTGCCAAGATTATCCACAACTTTATAGATAGGTTCGCAGGTTGCTTTTACACAGCCGTCTTCAAACGGACTCATCATTTCAGCGTGTTTGATTGTGTCAAGAATATTCAGCTTGCCGCCAACTTTAAGGAATTTCATATATTTTTCCCAGGTTGCTTTAGGATCATCGAGGAACATTGCATAGATCTGCAAAGCAAGAACGTGAGCAAGGGAGTATTCTATGTAGTAGAACGGAATTGTGTAGATATGCAGCTGTTTCTGCCAGCCTGCACCACGGCTGAAAGCAGGAAGATCGCCGAAATCAAGGTATGGACGGAATGTGTGTTCAAGTTCCAGCCATGCGTTGTTTCTTTCATCAGGTGTCCAGTCAGGATTTGTGTAAACAAGTTCCTGGAAATAGTCAACGATTACTCCGTAAGGGATAAAGTAACTTGCTTTCTTTGTGTGTGATTCCTGATATTTTGCTGTATCTTCTTCAAAGAACAGGTGATGCCATGGGCTTGTAAGGAATTCCATACCGATGGAATGTGTTTCTGCACCTTCAGCGGAAGCGTGACGGAGGCAAGGATATTCAATATTGCGGGAACCATAGTAACTTGCAAGTGCATGGCCTGCTTCGTGTGTCAGGGTATCAATGTCACTTGCTGTGCCGTTTGAGTTTGCAAAGATGAAAGGATATCCGTATTCAGAAAGTGTTGCGCAGTAACCGCCAGGGCGTTTGCCTGCTTTTGCATCAAGGTCAAACAGTTCGTTTTCAACCATAAGGTCAAACATTTCCTTTGTTTCAGGTGCAAGTTCTGCATACATCTGCTGTGCGCGTTTTACAAGTTCATCCAAAGGATGTTTTGGTACAGGGTTGCCGTCAGGGAAATCAAAACCATCATCGTAGAATTTAAAATCATCGCCTACGCCGATAGCTTCAGCCTGCTGTTTTTTGTATTCAACGTTTTTAGGTACCATAACTTCAAGAACCTGTTTGCGGAAAGAAGCAACATCTTCCATTGTATAAGGACGGTTCTTTTTAAGATACATTACCTGAGCATAGTTTTCAAAACCAAGTTTGAGCGCCTGCTGATGACGGTTTTTAACAAGCTTGTCATAGATTGTGTCAAATTCTTCTCTGTGGTCATCAAAGAATTTGCCCAAAGCTTCTGTTGCAGCTTTTCTTGTTGCGCGGTCAGCCACCTGAGTGTAAGGGGAAAGCTGTGAAAGGTTAAGGATTTTGCCTTCAAATTCAATCTGTGCGCCTGCAGTAAGAGACTGGTACTGACCTGTCAGTGTGTTTTCTTCTGCCATAAGGTCCATGATATCAGGGCTGAAAGTTTTCTGCTGTACTTCCATACCGCGGAAATAGTTTTCGCCAAGAACTTCGGTCAGTTCTTTTCTGAATGGGGAAGCAAGAACAGCTTTGGAAAATTTGCTGAAACTCTGGAATGCTTTAGGGCCACAGCCGTCAAAGAAAGCCTGTTCTGCAGCGTAAAATTCATCGTGCATATTAACACTGTTGCGGATGTTTACAATACCTCTTGCAGTGCCGAATACACTTTTTTCTTTTTCAACAGCTTTGAAAATTTCCAGCTGCTGTGCTGCGCTTTCAGCGTTTTCAAACTGAACAGCATAGTCGTTGAGGCGGCTTATCATGCCGTCAACATCAGGGCGGGAATAAGGAAGGTCATTAAATTTCATATTGAGTCTCCTTTATATATAAATTTTATTATTATACGTCAAAAACTTCCTTGATTTTTTCAGGGGTAAGTTCTTCAATAACTTTTACAGCAAGTTGAACGGCTGCTTCCATATCATCAATATGTGCATAGCCGTAATGTGTGTGTGCAAAACGGGAAGGAACACCGATAACAAGGCAAGGACAGCCTTCGTTTGCAAGATGGATTGCGCCTGCATTGGTGCTGCCGCCTTTGCGAACAGCATACTGTGCTTTTATGCCGTATTTTTCGCACAGTTCTTTGGCAAAAGCAATAAACTGTGGGTTGGAAATCATGCCGCTGTCCATATGTCTTATCTGTGCACCTTTGCCAAGTACGCCCTGTGCAGTATAGCTGTCAAAGTACAGATCATCGGCAGGTGTGCCTTCAAATGTAATGGAGAATGCAGGTTTTACTGTCTGTGCGGTAACTTTAGCACCACGCAGGCCAACTTCTTCCTGGCTGGCAAGTGCACCTGTAACGTGAACAGGCAGTTCCTTGCCTTTAAGGCGTTTCATAACTTCAAGGATACAGCAACAGCCAAGGCGGTTATCAAATGCCTTGCCAAACATAACACCTGTTTTTTCGTTGTAATCAAAATAAACTTCAGGGGCAACAGGGTCGCCAACAGAAATGCCAAACACTTCAAAAACCTGTTCTCTGCTTGTCACGCCCAGGTCAAGCTGAATGTCTGCGTATACATCAAGCGGTTTGGAAAGTTCCGCACTTGTGGAAAAATGAGGTGGTTTGGATGTAGATACAGCGCGATGATATTCGCCTTTTGAGTTTTTGATTATAAAAGTATGTGCAGGTACATTGTTTGGAACCCATCCGCCAACAGGCAGAATTTTAAGCAGACCGTTTGGCATAACAGCCTGAACCATAAAGCCAACTTCGTCGGTGTGGCTGTCCAGCATAACAACAGGTTTGTCCGGGCAGGCACCAAAGTTTACGTAAAGGTTCTGCATATAGTCTTTTTTTACAGGATAGCCTTCTGTGTAGTTCATACACGCTTTTGTAACATCGTGTTCGAATCCTGAAGGGCCAAATGCGTTGGTGATTTCTTTAATCATTTCAATATTTATCATATCAGCTATACCTCTCAAAGGTTGTTTTCAATTGATTTCATTATATTCTCTGAAAAAATAATAAACAAGCCAAACAACAAAAAAACTTGCCCAAAAAATATGGGCAAGTTCTGTGTAAAATGTTCAATTAAATACGGTTGATGCCAAGTCTCACAGCTTCATCTGCAACAGCATTTGCAACAACGTCTGCAACGCGAGGATCAAATGGGTCAGGAATAATGTATTCAGGGTTAAGTTCTTCATCTGTAATTACAGAAGCAATTGCTTTTGCAGCAGTAAGTTTCATGCTTTCTGTAATATCTGTTGCTCTTACTTTAAGTGCACCTTTGAAGATGCCAGGGAATACAAGTACATTATTGATCTGGTTAGGGAAGTCACTTCTGCCTGTGCCAACAATATATGCACCAGCAGCCAATGCTTTGTCAGGCATAATTTCAGGAACAGGGTTAGCCATAGCAAGAATGATTGGGTTTTCGTTCATGGAAGCAACCATTTCTTCGTTTACAAGGTTGCCGCGTGAAACACCAACAAATACATCTGCGCCTTTCATAGCGTCGCTGAGTGTACCGGTGCGCATTTCTCTGTTTGTAACCTTTGCCATTTCTCTCTGAGCGTCTGTGTTTGCCTGTCCGCCTTCAACAAGAATACCGAAAATGTCACAAAGTGTCATATCTGTAAAACCTGCTGCCATAAGCAGTTTTGCGATGGAAATGCCTGCTGCACCTGCACCATTGAGAACAACTTTAAGTTCTTCAGGTTTTTTGCCTTTGAGTTTTGCAGCATTGAGCATTGCAGCGGTTACAACAATTGCGGTGCCATGCTGGTCATCGTGGAAAACAGGAATATCGCACATTTCTTTAAGTCTTCTTTCAACTTCAAAGCAAACAGGTGCGCCGATGTCTTCAAGGTTGATACCGCCAAAACTTTTGGAAATTTTGTAAATAACATTAACAATTTCATCAGGGTCTTTGCTGTCTACGCAGATAGGGAAAGCATCAACGCCTGCAAATTCTTTGAAAAGAACACATTTGCCTTCCATAACAGGCATACCTGCAGCAGGGCCTATATCACCAAGACCAAGCACAGCTGTACCGTTTGTGATAACAGCAACAAGATTCCCTTTTCTTCTGTAGTCATAAGCTTTGCTTTCATCTTTCTGGATTTCGATACAAGGTTCTGCAACCCCTGGTGTGTATGCTACAGCAAGTTCTTCTCTGTTTGTAACTTTTGCTCTGGAAACAACTTCAATTTTGCCGTTCCAGTCTTTGTGAGCTTTAAGGGCAATTTCTCTTTTATCCATAATAATTCTCCTTGTATATCTGAATCAGTGTTTGTCAAACTGACGACAGAGTTTTTCTGCGTTGAGGGCTTCGTCCAGCTGTTCCTGTGTAACGCCCATTGCAAGTGCACCTTCCACGATTGGTGTGCCGTCTTTGAGGAATTTTTTAGCGATATCAGCGGACGCCTTGTAGCCGATAACAGGGCAGAGTGCTGTTACAAAACCTGTGGAATGGTAAAGCAAATCCTTGCATCTTTCTTCATTTGCAACAATTCCGTTGATGCAGTTTACAATAAATGTATCAATGCCGTTTATGAGCATTGTCATGGAATCATAAATTCTGTTGAATACAACAGGTTCAAATGCATTGAGTTCAAGCTGACCTGCTTCACAAGCCATAGTTACTGTGAAGTCGTTGCCCATAACCGCAAAGCAGCACTGGTTCATAACTTCAGGGATAACAGGGTTGATTTTGCCCGGCATAATGGAGGAACCGTTCTGCTTTGCAGGAATTGTAATTTCTGCAAGACCTGCTTTTGGGCCGCCGTTCATAAGACGGATATCGTTGGACATTTTGGAAAGGCTGATTGCACAGGTTTTAAGGGAGGAAGAAACAACGGAGAAGCCATCAATGTTCTGTGTGCCGTCAACCATATCATCGCACTGTGTAAGTGGCAGACCGCAAACTTCGCTGAGTGTAGGAACAATATTGTTGAAGAAATATTCGCTGGAGTTGATGCCTGTGCCGATAGCAGTAGCGGACATGTTTACAACGAGCATTTCTTTAAGTGCATGTTCAATGCGTTTTTTGTCTCTTGCAACAGCGGAAGCATAGGCGTGGAATTCCTGACCGAGAGTTACAGGCACAGCATCCATAAGCTGTGTTCTGCCAAGTTTAAGCACATTGCGGAACTCTTCACTTTTTGCCATAAGTGCATTGTGCAACTCATCAAGTTTTGCAATGAGCAGCATACCTGTTTTGTAAATGGAAAGCTTAAGGCTTGTTGGATAAACGTCATTGGTGGACTGTGCCATATTAACGTGATCGTTTGGATGGCAGAATTTGTAATCACCAAGTTCTTTACCCATTTTTTCAAGGGCAATGTTTGCAATAACTTCGTTTGCGTTCATATTTGTGGAGGTGCCTGCACCGCCCTGAATCTGGTCTGTGATAAATTCGCCGTGGAAGTTGCCTGCCAGAATATCATCACATGCTTCCACAATTTTGTCAGCTATTTCAGCTGTGAGCACACCTGCTGCCTTGTTTGTGATAGCGCAGGCTTTTTTGATTTCAGCAAGGGATAAAATCTGCACCTGTGGGATCATTTTGCCTGTAATGTTGAAGTTTTCTTTTGCTCTGAGGGTCTGCACACCATAGTAAGCCTGGGAAGGAACCTGTTTTTCGCCGACGGAGTCACTTTCTAAACGATAATTCATAGTAATTACCTCTCTGCTGTATAAAAATAAATATTATTAATTTTGCCACCATTGTAACAAAAATATTTTATAATGTAAACCGTAATTGTTTATTTTGGAAATAAATAAACTTTTTGGTTTTTGCAGATAATAAAAATATAAAACTTGCGAAAAGTCTTTATAAAATAATATGGATGATTTGACGGGGTATAAACAAAACAGCCGCCTGTATTTGCAGGCGGCTGTTTTTATCACTGTGGTTGTTTATCTTGTGAATCTCACGCGGGAAAGAATATGATAAGCCTCGCCCGGTTTAAGTGTTATGCTGTGTTTCTTTTTGTCCCACTGCAAAGGTGCATCTTCTCTGTCAGGAAGACTGAGACATGGTTCAACACAGAAAAACTGTGTTTTTGGTGTTGCTGCAGTCCAAAGCACAACATAAGGGAAGTCCTGAATATCCAGGTCTATTCTTTTGCCGGAATCCTTTTCTACAATTGAAACGGTTTTTGCTGTAAGGCCGGAGAAAATAAGAGAATCCTTTTCAAAGAAATTGTCCTTGAGTGGAATTTTTGAAATATTTTCGCCGTAGACATAGCTGCTGCCGTCAAGCAGGAATCTGTCACTGAAAGACATTACATTCGGTGACTGTGGAGTATCAAATTCAATATAATAATCCTCTGTTGTATGCTTGTCATCAAAAGGCAGATTATATCCCGGATGGAAACCAAGGCCAAAACCCAAATCACAGTTGTCTGTGTTGGTAATATCAACTTTATGGTGTACAGAATGTCCGCTGAGAATATAACTTGTGCGGAATACAAAATTGTAAGGGAATTTTTTTCTGCTTTCAGCACATGCTTTGTATTCAAAGATAATCAGGTTATCTTCTTTGATTACAAGTGAATGTTCAACATTGCGGATAAAACCATGATTGAAAGCTGGATATTCTTCGCCGTTTGCGATAAATTTGTTATCTTTGATTCTGCCTACCCAAGGGAAAAGCATAGGCGCTGAGTAGCCCCACACATTTTTATCGGCCTGCCAGAGCAGTTCTTCGCCTGTTTCATTTTTAAGGCTTATCATCTGTGCGCCAAGACTGTCTACAGTAAGACTGAGATGAGTGTTTTTTATAGTGTATTGCATATCTGTCAATCCTTTAGCATATCGGTTATCAAGAAATCAAAATTACATATTTCTGCAACAATTTTAATATTTTTAATATTATATACTAAAATTCATATAAATAAAAGATGCAAATTTACTAAAAATTTGAACTTTTGCATAAATAATGTTTCAAATTGATTGTGTTTTGAAGGTTTTGTCATATTTGTACTGGTTATATGTAAAAACAGTAAATAAAAATATTGAAATATTTATAATATA
>JAZOTI010000113.1:0-2357 GCA_045657565.1 Oscillospiraceae bacterium
CCACAGGCATACTTTGTGTCTGACAAGGCAATTTGAAGCCGTCAGTTGCCAAAACAATGCCCCTTTGCAGGCGATGTTTTCTTGTGCGGAACACCCTAAACGAAACCGGTGTTTTTATTTTTCATTGTTTATCAAAAATCAATTTCAACGCCTACAGGGCAATGGTCGCTGCCCATGATTTCCGGCAGAATATAGCTGTCGGAAATTTTGTCTCTGAGACGGTCAGACACCACAAAGTAGTCAATTCTCCAGCCGATGTTCTTTTCCCTCGCCTGTCGCATATAGCTCCACCAGGAGTATGCCACTGTGTCAGGATGCTGAAAGCGGAAACTGTCGGTGAAACCTTCTGCCAGCAGTTGGGTGAACATGCCGCGTTCCTCATCGGTGAACCCTGCGCTGCGGCGGTTGGTTTTTGGGTTTTTGATATCTATTTCCTCGTGTGCCACATTCAGGTCTCCGCAATATACCACAGGTTTTACGGCATCAAGCTGTTTTATGTAGTTTCGCAGTGCATCTTCCCACTCCATGCGGTAGTCAAGACGTGCAAGTTCTCTCTGTGCGTTTGGGGTGTACACATTCAGCAGATAAAAATCATCGTATTCAAGGGTGATTGCCCTGCCCTCTGTGTCGTGCTGTTCTATGCCAAGACCATATTTAACGCTGATTGGCTCCTTTTTTGCAAAGATTGCTGTGCCACTGTAGCCCTTTTTCTCGGCAGAATACCAGTACTGATAATAACCTTCAGGGTTAAAATCCGCCTGACCCGGCTGCATCTTTGTTTCCTGCAGGCAGAAAAAGTCTGCATCAATACTGCCAAAAAAATCTTCAAAACCTTTGCCAAGGCAGGCACGGAAGCCGTTTACGTTCCAGGATATAAATTTCATAACATCATTTCCTTTTCTTTTTCTATGTTTACAGTATACTATATTTTTTTGCCCATATCTATGACAAAGTCACATTTGCCATCTTTTTGACCGCAGTTTTGCAACCAATGCCCCGCAAAGCAGAATGTTCATGCACATATACAGCCACAGCATAAACAGCATCACACCCCCCAGGCTGCCGTAAATTGCAGAAAACCGTGAGGAATGTTTTATATAGACCGAAAACCCAAAGGAAAAAACAATCCAGCCTGTTGCAGCAAATGCCGCCCCGTAAAGCTGTTTTAAAAAAGAAAGGTCACTTTTGGCAAGATATCTGTAAGCTGCGACAAACAGCAGTGTGAGGGCGAAAAAGAATATCACATTGCGCATATTGAGCAGCCGGAGGATAAAATCCGCCCTGCCTGCAAATATTTTCTGCAGCAGATTTTCCACCGGCTCTGCAAAAACCAGCACCGCCAGAGAAAGCACCGCCATTGCGGTGAGCACCACAGCATAAAGTGCCGACCGCAAGGTAAGACGGACAATATTATACTGCCCTGATTGCCCGTATATTGCCCCGAGTCCGTCGGCAATGCCCCGTATGCCCTTTGTTGCATACCACACAATAAACACCAATGTCACCCCTGCCAGCGGTGCCGTTGCCTTGTTGGTAATTTCTGTCAGAACCCCCATTACATAGCCGCCAAGTTTTTCCCCTACTGTCTGCTGCAGCATAATCTGTATTTCCGCAAAATCAAAGGGAGAAAAAATTCCAAGCAAAATCACACAAAGCATAATCATCGGCACGCCTGACAGCAGCATAAAAAAAGCCGCCTGTGCCGCATAGGCGGAAATGTGGGCATTGTCATACTGTTTTTTTATTTTAACCGCAAACTGCACCGCACATCTGATTTTCTCTTTCATCTTTCTTTCCGCCTTTTAAACTGTATATTCTATATTATGCTCAGTTATTCTGCGTGCTATTATTCCAAAACAGAAACCGCACAAAACCCATATTTCTAAAAACACAGTTGCCGGCTGTATTTACAGCAAAACAAAAACCACCCTGCATCAGCAAGGTGGTTTTTTATTTATAAGTCAGAGACCTGTTCAGTTTTTAATCGGATAAAGCTTATTTTGTTTTAGCCTTTTTTTCTTCCCATTTTGTAACACATACAGCGCCTGCGATGTCCCCTGTAACGTTGAGGCATGTACGGCCCATATCAAAGAGACGGTCTACGCCGTAGATAATCATAATCATGTTTACGTCGATGCCCATTGCTGTGAGAACCATAGCAAGCATAATCATACCTGCGCCGGAAACGCCTGCTGTACCGATGGAAGCAAGTGTTGCTGTTACAATGATTGTCACCATCTGGCCAAGGCCAAGTTCAATACCTGCACAGGAAGCAAGGAAGATTGTTGCTACACACTGGTAGATAGCTGTACCGTCCATGTGGATTGTTGCACCAAGTGGAAGTACGAATGCTGCGA
>JAZOTI010000114.1:0-9144 GCA_045657565.1 Oscillospiraceae bacterium
GCAATGGTTTCAATGGAACTCATTCTGTCCTTGTAGTAACTTTTGTTCAGGGTATAAAAACTTGCTGCAAAGTATACTGTATGTATATCAGGGTTCTGTTCCACAGCATAATAGAAAAGGTCAATGCTTTCGTTCATTGCGGCACCGCCAAAGGAAAGCTGGCTTACCTTTTCGCCCACAAGGTTTTCCACCAAATCCATATCAAAGTGAGCAACTTTACTGTCCCCGAGGATAATCACATCCGCAGGGTCTGCGTTGTAGTTTCGCACCCTTACAATTGCGCTGTCCCCTGTGTATTCGCTTTCCTTGATGCCAAAATAGTTGTATGGCTCAAAGTATACAAAAATGCCGAAATATATAAGTACCGGAACCATAACGATTGCCAGTTTTTTTGCCAATTTTAACATAACTGTTCCTTTCAAAAAACATATTAAACCATCTTATAGTTTACTACAGTTCTGCTTATTTGTAAATATTCTTATAAATATTATATAGGTACTTGGCTAAATGATATAATTGTGTTACAATATTAAGGATAATAAGCATTTTACACTAAACAAAAAGTGAGGAAAATATATGTCTAAAAAAGTTATGGTTACAGGTGCAGACGGTTTTATCGGTTCCCACCTTACACAGCAGCTCATCAGAGAAGGCTATGACGTAACAGCTTTCTGCCTTTACAACTCTTTCGGTCAGTGGGGCTGGCTGGACACACTCAGCAAGGAAGAAAAAGCTTCCATGAATGTTGTTCTCGGTGACGTAAGAGACCCTAACGGCGTGCGCGTTGCAATGAAAGGTCAGGACACAGTGTTCCACCTTGCAGCACTTATCGCAATTCCTTTCAGCTATCATTCACCTGATACATATGTTGATACAAACGTAAAAGGCACGCTCAACATTCTTCAGGCTGCAAGAGACCTTGATACACGCAGAGTTCTTGTAACTTCCACAAGTGAAGTTTACGGCACAGCACAGTATGTTCCAATCGACGAAAAACACCCATACCAGGGTCAGAGCCCATATTCCGCAACAAAAATCGGTGCTGACAGAATTGCTGAAAGCTTCTACAGAAGTTTTGAAACTCCTGTTACAATTGTGCGTCCGTTCAACACATACGGCCCACGTCAGTCTGCACGTGCTGTTATTCCTACAATTATCACACAGCTTCTCTCCGGTCAGGAAGAAATCAAGCTTGGCAGCCTTACACCAACACGTGACTTCAACTATGTAAAAGACACAGCAAACGGTTTTGTTACAATTGCAAAACACGACAATACAATCGGCCGCGAACTCAACATCGCAACAGAACAGGAAATCTCCATTGGCGATCTTGCAAACGAAATGATCCGTCAGATTAACCCTAACGCACGCATCATCTGTGAAGAACAGCGTCTGCGTCCTGAAAAAAGCGAAGTTAACCGTCTTCTCGGCACAGCAAAACAGCTTAATAGCCTGACAGGCTGGAAACCAAACTACACATTCGAACAGGGCATTGCCGAAACAATCGAATGGATGCGTCAGAACCTCGACCGCTACAAACCTGAAATCTACAACGTATAAATCTGATTTTGGGACAAGGTTGTGAAGTTTATGGCAGACAAACTTAATAATTTATTCAAAAAAATCACACAAAAGCCTATGCTGCAATGCGGTATAGGCTGTTTGCTTTTATTCTGCATAGCATTTTTTGCAGTTTATTTTGTCAGGGTGGTTTATTCTCCTGCATGGCTGGGGCAGGTTGGCGGCACACTGGTGCTGTTTGGCATAATGGCCGCAATTGCATTTCTGTCCTTTATGGCAAAGAAATTTGCAAAGCAGAACACAGCACTTTTTATGTCTCTGCTGATATTTATCAGCGGTGCGCTTTTTGTGTTTATCACACCGCCAAACCAGGTGCCTGACGAACCAAGCCATTTTCTGCGCGGATACGCAATGGGCATGGGGGACTTTGCATTTGACGAAGAACAGCAGTGGCCAAACGATGTTAACCTGCTTATCGACAACTTCCCCATTGCTTACCGCAACGGTTATCCTGCAGAAAAGGGAAACACCATCTTCACACAGTTTGGCAACTACTTTGAAGATGTGAAAAACGGAGAACAGGGCACAGGGGTAGGCATTATCATATTCCAGATTATTCCGTATCTCCCACAGGCACTGGGTGTGTTTATCGGCAGATTGTTCGGTGCTGATGCACTTATCTGCTACTGGCTGGCACGCCTTGCAAACCTTGCTTTCTACACTGTGTGCTGCTACTTTGCACTCAGCTGGGCAAAACGTTTCCGCATTATTCTTTTCAGCCTTATGGCACTGCCTCTCACACTTTTCATTGCCGCAAGCTGCAACAGTGACAGCGTACTGTTCGGCCTTATGTTCCTGCTGTTCGGCACAGTGTTAAGCGACAGTTTCGACAGAACAAAAGCGGTTGTGTGGGCAGTAACCTTTGCGGTGCTGTGCACCAGCAAAATGAGCTACATTGTTTTTGCACCGCTCATTTTTGTGGTAAGCCGTGACGACTGGAAGCTTAAACTTAAAAAATGGCACTACGGCATTATCGCCATGGGTATTTTTGCCCTTGTTTATTTCGGCACATCCTTCAGCGTTGCGCTGCTTTCCAACTATGGGGAAATCCCCCGCACAATGGCGGACACAAACCCTGCAGAGCAGCTTAAATTTATCCTTTCCAATCCGCTGAGATATTTTGTGGTGTTTATCGACACACTGCGCAACAACTCATTCTTCCTTTCAAGCGGCGGCCTGCTGGGCTGGATTGATGTTGACATCAAAATTATCAGCTTCTTCACACCGGCTGTGCTTATGCTGGGTGCTTTCAAAAATGCCCACCGCCTTGAAAAAAGAGACCTGGGCAAAGTGTGGATGTTCTTTTTCACAACACTCCTTACCTACGGTGTGGTGCTTACAGGCATGTACTTAAGCTGGACACCTGTTACACTTCCGCAGGTTATCGGCCTGCAGATGCGCTATGTTCTGCCGGGCTTTATCGGCATACTGCTTGTCCTTGCATACTGGGCAAAAGGGTATATGGCAAAACCTGAAAAGGAAACAAAGGGCGAAATTTCCGCAGTGTGGACAAGCTATGTCTTCTCCCTTGTGGCAGCAGCCCTGCTGTTCCTTGCTTATTATTTACCTACAAAGGTGATTGTTTATGTTTCCTGATAGTATTTTTTCACTTATTGCAATACTGCTTTTAGCCTTCAGCTTTTACAAGCTGTTCGGGCTTAATCCGTCTGTTACACCGTTTGTGGCAGTGATGACGGTTATGGCAACAACAGGGCTTTTAAGCCTTGTAAATCTGCTCATGCCTGCCGTATGGCTTTGCTGGGCGGCAGCTGTGGTGCTGTTCTGCCTTGCAATGGCAAAAAGCAGCGATAAAAAAGAGGATATTGCCCGCTTTTTCACCCCTGGGGTTATAATGTTCCTTGTGGGCAGCGTGTTTATCTTCTGCGTGCTGGCAATGCGTCAGCCAACCCTTTATGTATGGGACGAATTCAGTTTCTGGGGCACAAGCCAGAAACTCACAAAGCACTACGGTGCAATATACACATACTACGATTCCAGCCTTATCGGCAAAACAACACCGCCTGCATTGGCAGTGCTCAGTGTGTTTTTCCAGCCTTTCGGCACTGAATTTGTGGAATGGAAAGCCTTTTTCTCCTACAATGTGATGTTCCTTGCATCCTTTGCAGCGTGGACAGGTGCATTTAAACGCAAAGAATGGCACAAATCATTTATGGTGTTCCTTTTCGGTTTCCTCACACCTTATGTGTTTGAGGTTTACTACAAGGTTGTGTTTATGGTAAGGGTTTACATCTCCCTTATGTCCGACATTCCTCTTGGCGTTACCTTTGCAGGTGCAATTGCCCTTTACCTTTACGGCAGGGACAATGAAAACCTTTCCTGTGCACTGGACCAGGCACAGAACAAAAACAGCGGCAACTACATTCTTGCACTGCTGCCTGTTCTTGTGTCCTTTACAATGATGAAGGATATGGGCTTTGCATTCTCCCTTATTGTTGTGTTTATAATTTTTGCCGACCTTTTCCTTGTGCAGAACAACTTTGTGTTCTGCCGCATCAGAGGTTTCTGGGGCAAAATCTGTGCCTGTGCTGTTATGGGCATCACTGTTATCGGCACATTTATGGCGTGGACAATCCACATGTCAAAGGTTCTCAAGGCAAACCGCTTTGAACTTGGCGGTGCGGAAAACCTTGGCATGGCCGAAATGCTTATCGTTGGTGTAAAAGAACTTTTAAGCCCTGAAAAAAGCCAGAAATTCCTTGATATGCAAGGGGAAATGATCTCTGCATTTTTATCAAGGGATGTTTCAATGTTCGGCAGCGGTCTGCGCACAATGGCGGTAATCACCGCACTGTTTGCAATCTCTTTTGTGTTTGCAAAAGGGGTAAAAAACATGGTTAAAATCGCAAGCCTTTATGTTACAAATATCATCGGCTTTGTGGCATACTATGTGTTCCATCTCTTTATCTATGTGTATATCTTCAAGGCAAACGCTTACGGTCTGCCAAGCTATGAAAGATATATGTACCCTTACTACCTTGCATTCCTTGCAATGGGCGTGTTTGCCCTCTGCATTGCAATAAAAAATCCAAGATTTGCAAAACTTTCAAACCTTGCACTCTTTGGTTTTGCAGGCGGTGTGTTCCTGTTGTTTACATACCTTGTTTCCTACGAAAACACATTCCTGCTTTACACCCACGACCGCGACACAATTATGGGCAATATCACAGAAAGCTACGAAAGCATTGCCGATGTTGTGGAGGACGACGACGTGATTTTCTGCTATTCCGAAGCAGAGGACTCCGGCGAAAGATGGTTTAAATATACCTATGTAATGTCACCGTCGGTTATCGTGCAGGATATCCCTTGGTTCAACCCTGACGGTATGGACGAGGATACATACAACGCAACCTGGCGTCAGTATTTTATAAAATATGTGGAAGACGCAGGCATCACCCACTTTATGGTGGACTACGGCGATGAAAAGCTGAATAAAATTTTCGGTAAAGAACTTGGTGTTGACGTGCTGGACTACGGCCTTTACACCGTAGGTTACTACGAAATCACCGACGCTGACAGCGCAGATGATTACATTGAGTTTTCACTTGTAAAGAAAGGTGAGGTGGAAATGCAATGATTAAAAAACTTAAAAATTTAAAAGGCGCAAAACTTATCCTTATCTGTGCACTGATTATCTGTGCTGTATGGCTTGGCAAAAACCTGTTCAGCTATGGATACGAAGCAGTGTCCCGTGCAAACGGCAGCATGGAAACTTTCTCCCTTTCTGCAGATGACTTTGAACTTGTGGGCATCATCAGAACCGAGGACGGCAGCTATAAAGCCACCGACTGGGACCCACAGATGATTCTTGTGAAGGATATGAAAGTCTGCCGCATCACTATTGACGGCACATACAAAACCGCACCGGGTGAAATTCTTGTGTACTACACACAGAAAGACGGTCAGGGCTTTGCCGCAGAAAAAAGATACTGGTTCTACGCTGACGAAAACAGCACAAGCACCTACACAGCGGAAATGCCTCTCATGAACCTTAAATCTGTCCGCATTGACCCTACAACCTTTGCAGGCAACACAATGGAGATAAACTCCATCACATTCAACAATCCAAAGGCATTTTTACAGTTTTTCAGGCTTGATGCAGGCAATGTTTTCAGCCTTATGGTATATTCCTGCCTTGCTGCAGCGGTTATAACCCTGCTGAAAGAGCTTTTCTCAAAGGAAAATTAACAAAAAGGCCTTTAAATCACCCCTTGTCCGGGTGTATACTCAAACTATATCAATGAAATAACGCAAGTTTATATAAATGGAGGTAAATAAATGAACACAAAATTTATTCCATTGTCTGTGCCTAACTTTGAAGGCAACGAAGAAAAGTATGTTAACGACGCGGTAAAATCCACATGGGTTTCCACAGGCGGCGGTTATGTTACAAAATTTGAAGAAACCCTTGCAGAATATGTAAAAATGCCACAGGCTGTTGCAACAGCAAGCGGCACAGCAGCACTGCACCTTTCACTTATTGTTGCAGGCGTTGGCAGAGGGGACGAAGTTATTGCAGCCAGCCTCACATTTATTGCAGCGGTTAACCCTATCAAATATGTAGGTGCCGAACCAATTTTTGTGGACTGCGATGATTACCTCTGTATGGACCCTGTAAAAGTGAGACAGTTCCTCAGCGAAAACTGCGAAATCGTTGACGGCAAAACAATCAACAAAAACACAGGTGCTCATGTTAAAGCAATCATGCCTGTTCACGTTTTCGGCAATATGTGCGATATGGAAGCGATTATGGATATTGCAAAGGAATATAATCTCCTTGTTATCGAAGACGCAACAGAAGCACTTGGCTCCTACTATAAAGAAGGCCGCTATGCAGGCAAATATGCAGGCACAATCGGCGATTTTGGCTGCTACAGCTTCAACGGCAACAAAATCATCACAACAGGCGGCGGCGGTATGCTGGTTTCCAACAATCCTGAATGGGCAAAAAAGGCAAAACACCTTTCAACTCAGGCAAAATCCGACGAAGTGAGATTCTTCCACGACGAAATCGGCTACAACTACCGCATGACCAACCTTCAGGCAGCTCTGGGTGTTGCACAGATGGAGTGTCTTGAAAAGTTCATCAGCGTAAAGGAACGCAACTACGACCTTTACAAAGAACTCCTCCACGGCAAAAACGGCCTCGAAGTTCTGCCTTTCCGCAGTGACGTGCGCTCCAACAAATGGTTCTACTCTGTATTGCTCAAGGACTGCGGCAAAACAACAGACGACATCCTTGCAGGTATGAGCGAAGCAAAAATCCAGACAAGACCAATCTGGAAACTTATCAGCGACCTTGAACCATACGCAGGCACACAGAGAACCGACCTTTCCAAAGCAGCGTACTACTTTGAAAGGGTTGTGAATATTCCTTGCACAACCAACCTTACAGAAGAAGAAGTGGGCGTTGTTGCACAAAGACTGCTGGAAATTACAAAATAATACAGCATTATACCAATGTGATAATATATGCAGGGGCGGATATTATCCGCCTGCAGCATAAAATGTCCGCAGGGGACGATGCCCGCATTGTCCCGCATAGAATTTAAGAATAATTGTTACAGGAAACTGCAACAAAAAAGGTAATTACATAAAAGGATAAACCATTATGCTTATCGACCAACTTTTAATAAGTGAAGAAATCACCGTCCTCCAGGCAATGAACCAGCTGGAAAAAACAGGCAGACAGATTCTTATCATCGCACCTGAGCTCAAGCTCAAGGGCGTTGTTACCGATGCGGATATCCGCCGTCACATCATTCACGGCGGCAGTCTTGACGACAAAATCAGCAAGGTGGCAAACTATAATCCAAAATATCTTGGCATTGCACAGAAAAGCGAAGCCACAGAATATATGATTAAAAAATCAATCTCTGCACTGCCTCTGCTGGACAACGAAGGCACAATTGTGGAAATTGCTTTCTATGACGAAAACACAGTAAAGGTTCACAATCCGCTCAAACTGCCGGTTGTAATTATGGCAGGCGGTCTTGGCACAAGACTTTATCCTTACACAAAAATTCTGCCAAAACCACTTATCCCTGTGGGTGAAAAACCAATTGTGGAACATATCATTGACCACTTTGCCGCTTTTGGCTGCAAGGATTTCAATATGATTGTAAACCACAAAAAACATATGATTAAAGCTTATTTCAACGAGCTTAAAAAGGATTACAATGTGGATTTCACCGATGAGGAAATTTTCCTCGGCACAGGCGGCGGTTTAAGCCTGCTTAAAGGCAAAATCGATTCCGAATTCTTCCTCACCAACTGCGATGTACTTATCGAGGCAGACTACAACGATATTTACAAGTTCCACAAACAGCAGGGCAACCTGATTACTGTTGTGTGCGCTTTCAAACATGTTACAATCCCTTATGGTGTGTTCACCCTCAATGAAGACGGGGAAATTAAGGATATCACCGAAAAACCAACAATGAACTTTCTGACCAACACAGGCATGTACCTTGTGGACAAGCGTGTTATCGATGAACTGGAAGAAAACAAAAAATGCGGTTTCCCTGACATCATCGAAAAATACCGCAATCAGGGCGAAAAGGTTGGCGTTTATCCTGTAAGCGAAAACAGCTGGATGGATATGGGCCAGCTGGAAGAACTGGAAGATATGCGCAGAAGACTGGAACAGAAAAGCAACTAAACAAACACAGGACTCTCTTATACAAGGGAGTCCTTTTTGCATTATCTGATTGATTTGTCATTCTGAACGAAGTGAAGAATCTCTCATGCCTCCCTCTGACGAGGGAGGTGGATTTGCCGCAGGCAAAGACGGAGGGAGAAAAATGTTTTGGAAAGGGTGGTATTATCATCCACTCAATCTGAATTTCCTGTTAAAAAATTGGCAATAAACCTTTATATTACATTTAAAATATGTTAAAATAAAACCAACTATGAGAATAAACCCCAAAAAGGAGAAAATATATGTCAGTACTTATCATTGCCGAAGCAGGCGTAAACCACAACGGCTCCCTTGAACTTGCAAAAAAAATGGCAGATGTGGCAAAGGCCGCAGGTGCCGATATCGTCAAATATCAGACCGCAAAACCGGAACTTGTTGTAAGCCGTTTTGCACAGAAAGCTGAATATCAGAAAGAAAAAACAGGTGCGGACGAAAGCCAGCTGGAGATGATCAAAAAAATCCATTTTGGTTTCGAAGCTCACCGCGAACTTAAAGAATACTGCGATTCCATCGGTATTATGTATCTGTCCACACCGTTTGATATGGACAGTATCGATTTCCTTGCCGAAATGGACATGCCTGTGTGGAAAATTCCATCAGGCGAAATTACAAACCTGCCATATCTGGAAAAGGTTGCACAGCTTAAAAAGCCAATCGTTAAAGTCGGATCGTAGCCATGTCGTTCTGTGAGCCAAGGAGTTGTAAAAGTTTATTGTCTTCCTAAGACCGCTTGGCCTCCGACTTCCTTGCCGAAATGGACATGCCTGTGTGGAAAATTCCATCAGGCGAAATTACAAACCTGCCATATCTGGAAAAGGTTGCACAGCTTAAAAAGCCAATCGTTA
>JAZOTI010000115.1:0-2495 GCA_045657565.1 Oscillospiraceae bacterium
ATTTCTTCTGATGTGGATATTGAAAAAGCAATTTATTCCGCGACAAAAACTATGGCAGAAATTCTGCAGGATAAACTTGGATATAACCTCAACAAAGCCGGTATGCTGATAAGCCTTGCGGGCAATCTGCAGTTCTGTCAGGTGGTAGACCCTGCCCTTACTGTGAGAATGGCAATTCCAAAGTACATCTGTGATAAAGTTATTTAGTCTGTATGTGTAAACCAATCAAACTTTACAGCCTTGTCTTTCAATAAAATATGTGCAAATAAGAATCCACCAGCTAAGCTGGTGGATTCTTATTTTATTCTATTTCTCCATTATTGTAAGGTTAGTTGTATCATACATTACCCTTGCGTGATTGGTTTTGATAAGTTTCTTTTCAACTGTGTTCCCTGTTTTTTTATCGATAACAGTTCTGTATATTTCACCATTGCGGTAAACAACACCATCTTCCCTTGAAAAATATTCATTTTCCGCTTTTATATGATAAGCCAGATTCAATGGTTTTTCACATCTGAGTTCCCCGTGGAGGTATTCATCATCTGTGTATGTAACAAGCTGGAAAGACTGATTTGTATTATTTTTAAAACGATAATCCTTGTAGTTGTAAAGTATGCTTGTCCCTGTGCCAAAAGGTACCTGGCGGTTGAAATCCGGAAACAAATCCACGCCGTCGTGATGGTGATGTTCCACTATATCAAGTGGTGAATGAAGTATCATCCAATGGATAAGGTTGGTAAACTGACACATACCGCCGCCGATATCTTTGCTTGGCTGACCTTTTGCAATTGTAAGACCTGTTTTATAACCGTATTTTTCCTTTGGAGGACCTACAAGCTGCCAGAAAGAAAAAACTTCGCCGGGTTTTATTACTATCCCATTCACTTTTGGTGCCGCAATTGAAAGATTTGCCGCCTTATTTTCCTGAAGCTGCAAATCAACATTTCCAAGTTTGCGGCGTATAAGGGATGTATGTCGGTATGCCACAAAAGACAGAAGTTCATCTGTTTTTTCTTCTGCAAATTTTTCCCTGCTCAGAATATCTTTTGCTGTGCGCACAGCAATGCATTTCTGCGTGGAAATTTTATATGTAAGCGGTGAAATTTCGCAGAACAGTTTTCTTTTTTTCATAAATTCTCCTTGGTTTGGTACATAGAAAATTTAAAATATATTATAATACAAATTTTTTGTGAATAAAGATATGTTTATTTTGTATATTAAGAGTGCATCAAATTATTGTTTTTGTCAACAGCTCTCACACTGTAACTTATCAGAAATTGTGTTAACCAGGTCACCAAAGACATAGAGACTTCACTGTTGTTGACCTTTTTATTGTGCAGTAGTATAATAAAATCTAAATTTAAAATCGTTATTCAGATAAATGACCCATTCTATAATTTGAAAAGGACATTACTCGATATGAATATTATTATTGTTGGCTGCGGTAAAGTAGGTTTTTTTCTTGCTGAACAGCTTGTTAAAGAAAATCACGATATCACTATAATTGACCACGATGATATTGCTTTGCAGAAAGCTTATGATACTCTTGATATTATGACTTTCAAAGGCAATGCCGTTTCCCCTGCTGTGCTTAAGGAAGCCGGTGCTACAACTGCTGATATTGTTATTGCTGCAACCAGTGAAGACGAAGTAAACATGGTTTGCTGCCTTACCTCAAAGAAACTTGGTGCCAAATATACAATCGCACGTATCAGAAACCCTGAATACAACGAGAGTTTGCTTGAAATTAAACAAAACCTTAAAATTGACGTTGTTATCAACCCTGAAAACGCTGCAGCTGTTGAAGTTGCACGTTTGTTGCGTTTTCCTTCTGCCGCAAATATTGACACTTTCTGTCGTGGCAAGGTTGAACTTATGGGTTTTGTGCTTCAGGAAGGTGACTTTCTGATTGACAAACCTCTTATGGACCTGCCTGCAAATGTTAAAAAGCTTCCGCTTTTGTTCTGTGTTGCAGACAGAAACGGTGATGTGTGCATCCCTAAAGGTTCATTTGTGCCAAAAGCCGGTGACAAGCTTTATCTTATCGGCCACCCTTCCAGTCTTGACAAGTTTTTCCGACTTCTCGGCAGATACACCCCAAAAATCAAAAAGGTGTTCCTTGTGGGCGGTGGCAAAATTTCCACCTATCTTATTGAACTTCTGAGAAATATGAATATCAGACTTAAGGTTGTGGACAATGACGAAGCTAAATGCCGTCAGATAAACGAACTCTTCCCTGATGTTATGGCAATTTACGGCGACGGCAGTGACCACGAACTGCTTGAAGAAGAAAATCTGTCATCATACGATGCTTTTGTTGCCCTTACAGGCAGAGACGAAGATAATCTCATTATATCTCTCTATGCTATGCAGCAGGGTGTTCCGAAAACTATTACAAAATGCAACAGACAGAACTATATAGGTATTGCAAGGACAATGGGGCTTGGCAGTATTATTTCGGCAAAATCTGTTACCGCATCCCAGATTCTGCACAT
>JAZOTI010000116.1:0-2034 GCA_045657565.1 Oscillospiraceae bacterium
AATATTGTGCGTTCTGTTAAAGCGGAAATCAGTCCTTATGAAATTGAAGGACTTGAAAACACAAAACCTGTAAAACAGAATAAGGAAAAAACTGTAGCAAAAGACGATAAATCAGTTAAATCAAACAAAAATAAAGCGTCAAAAAACGATAAAGAAAAAGCTTTCAGAGCTGAAAAATCCGATAAAAAGAAAAACGATAAATTCGGCAAAGAAAAGGATGTGAAATCCGATAAGGAAAAGGCAGTAAAACCACACAAGGAAAAACCTGCAAAAACCGAAAAGGAATTTTTTAAAAACAAAAAAAGCAGAAAAGTTACCAAAGATGATTTTGCAATTGATCGAAAATCAAAAGGCAAAAACAAAATCAGCAAAAAAGTAACTAAAAACAGCAAAAAATAAATCTGTCAGCAAATAAAAAACAGCCATCAGTTTGATGGCTGTTTTTTGGTGCGCCTGACTGGAATCGAACCAGCGGCCTTCAGAGTCGGAGTCTGACGCTCTATCCAACTGAGCTACAGACGCACATATAAATTATTAAATTTTAACTATCGCTCAGTTGAACAGAGCGTTTTATTGATACAGCAGCCCTCCGGTTGCGCCAACTGAGTTGCAGATATACACATATCAACTATAAAATAATACCATATTTTATATTTATTGTACATAGCAATAAAGCCCGAAAAACATCAAAAATACAAAGAAATATGGCTTTTGCAACTACCTGTCTATTGACTAAAATGCAATAAAAGTTTATTATATATGAATAAGTATAAATAAAAATTAACATATAACTTATGGAGGACATTATGTTAAATCAGGATAAAACAATGGAAAAAATCATTGCTTTGTGCAAAGGCAGAGGCTATGTTTACGCAGGCAGTGAAATCTACGGCGGTCTCGCAAACACTTGGGACTACGGCCCATTGGGCGTTGAATTCAAAAACAACGTAAAAGCAGCTTGGAGAAAAAAATTCGTTCAGGAAAGCCCTTACAATGTAGGTCTTGACGCAGCACTTCTTATGAACCCACAGGTTTGGGTTGCTTCCGGTCACGTTGGCGGTTTCTCTGACCCACTTATGGACTGCAAAGACTGCAAAACACGTCACCGTGCAGACAAACTTATCGAAGATGCAGGTTATGAATGTGCTGGCTGGTCTGATCAGCAGATGAGAGATTTCATCACAGAAAAAGGCATCGTTTGCCCAGACTGCGGCAGCACAAACTTTACAGATATCCGCAAATTCAACCTTATGTTCAAAACATTCCAGGGCGTTACAGAAGATGCTAAAAACGAAATCTATCTCCGTCCTGAAACAGCACAGGGTATCTTTGTAAACTTCTCCAACATTCAGAGAACAACAAGAAGAAAACTTCCATTCGGTGTTGCACAGGTAGGTAAATCTTTCCGTAACGAAATTACACCAGGTAACTTCACATTCCGTACAAGAGAATTTGAACAGATGGAACTTGAATTCTTCATCAAACCAGGCACAAATATGGAATGGTTCCAGTACTGGAGAAACTACTGCTACAACTGGCTCCTTTCCCTTGGTATGAAAGAAGAAAACCTCAAACTCCGTGACCATTCACAGGAAGAACTTTCCCACTACTCCACAGCAACAACAGACATCGAATTTATGTTCCCATTCGGCTGGGGTGAACTCTGGGGCATTGCTGACCGCGGTAACTTTGACCTTACACAGCATTCCAACCACTGTGGCAAACCAATCGAATACTTTGACCCTGAAACAAACGAACACTACATCCCACACGTTATCGAACCATCCCTTGGTGCTGACCGTGTTGCTCTTGCTTTCCTTTGCGAAGCTTATGACGAAGAAGTTGTAGATGCAGAAAAGAACGATACACGTGTTGTTCTCCGTTTGCACCCAGCACTTGCTCCATACAAAGCTTGCGTGCTTCCACTTTCCAAAAAGCTCAGCGAACAGGCAACAGAAGTTTACCACCAGCTCCAGAAAGACTTTATGGTTGACTATGACGAAGCAGGTTCTATCGGTAAACGTTACCGTCGTC
>JAZOTI010000117.1:0-16174 GCA_045657565.1 Oscillospiraceae bacterium
CACAATAGTTTCCGACCCATACAAGGCAGGTAAAGTGAAAGCTGCAATAGAAAACAAAATATCTCCCTACACAGTGCGTTTCCTGCAGGAATGTATGTTGACATACGGAAAAAGCAAGGAAATGCATATGCTTGGATATGTGGTCAAAGGGTTTAAGTATGGTGCAAAAATTTATAATATTGTCAGCGACGAAGATGTGGATTATCTGCGAAATGCACACCGGCACCTGAAAAGGGAACAGCATCTCTATCTTGGAATCATCCGTTTTTACAAAGCAGGAGAGGTATATATTTCGGTGATAAAACCCAAAAATATGATACTGCCCATAATCGCATATCATTTTACACAACGCTTTGCCAATCAGGATTTTATGATATACGATGCAACAAACGGATATGCGCTTATATACCGCAAAGGCAGAGCAGAAATCATAAAGGCAGAAAACATTGAACTGCCTGAAGTGGATGATGAAGAGATGAATATGCAGAAACTATGGAAACTGTTTTATGACACCATTGCCATAGAAGAACGTTACAATCCAAGATGCCGTATGAATTTTATGCCAAAACGCACATGGGATTTGCTGCCCGAAATGCAGGATTGTGATGTGAAAGTTTAATCTGAAAGATTGACAGTATAAAATTGCAGACTGTATAATAACTAGAATGAGATTTAATATATAGAAAAGGAGAAAGCAGGAGTTGAAACATATTTTTAAACACATAAAAAAATACCTGCCTCTTGTTGCACTGTCCATTGTTTTTCTTGCATTGCAGGCACTGTGCAACCTTAAAATGCCGGATTTGATGTCGGACATTGTTAATATCGGTGTTCAGGATTATTCACATCAGATTCTGGCGGAAACTGACACTGCAAAGGCAGAACTGCTGAAAAACGAACAGATACAGTATATCCTTAAAATGGGCGGAAAAATGCTGCTTGTTGCTCTTGCAACAGTACTTGTGGACCTTGCAATCCACGCAGTAAATGCAATCAGTGGTACAGGCATGTCCAAGGAACTGCGCAAAGCGGTTTTCTCAAAAATTGAAAGCTTTTCAAGCGAGGAATACAGCGGTTTTTCAACAGCTTCCCTCATCACACGAACAACAAACGACGTTCAGCAGGTGCAGATGCTGTTCACAATGGGGCTCAGAATGATTTTCTATTCACCTATCATGGGTGTGGGCGCTGTGTTTATGGCGGTTGAAAAAGCACCTACAATGGCGTGGATAAATGTTGCTACAGTGATAGTTGTTATTGTTATTATGGCAACATATTACGGTGTACTTACACCAAAACACAAAATCCTTCAGTCTATAGTAGACCGTCTCAACCTTACCTCAAGGGAAAGTATTACAGGTATTATGGTTGTGCGTGCATTCTCAAAACAGAAGCACGAGGAAGAAAAGTTTGACAACGTAAACAGCGAATACGCAGCAACAAACCTGTTTATCAACAGGGCATCAACAATCATCTGGTCACCATTTTCCCTTATGTCCAATCTGCTGCCTGTGCTTATCATTATCGTAGGCGCAGATAAAATTGCCCAAAGCTCAATGCAGGTGGGCGACATTATGGCGTTTATCCAGTATTCAGGCACAATTATGTCATCATTTATGATGATGAGCATGGTTTTTGTTATGATTCCAAGAACAAGCGTTTCAATCAGACGTATTGCGGAAGTTCTCGGCAAAGAAAACAGAATTGTGGAAAAAGAAAACGCTGTAACTACAGTACACGAAAAATGTACAATTGAGTTTGAAAACGTTTATTTCCGTTACCCTGACAGTGAAGAAGACGCACTTGTTGATGTTTCCTTTAAAGCAAATCCGGGGGATGTTACAGCTATCATAGGTTCCACAGGTTGTGGCAAGTCAAGCCTTATCAACCTTATTCCACGTATGTATGAGGTAACAAAAGGCAGCGTGAAGATTAACGGAACAGATATCAGAGACTATAGCCTCAATGCCCTCAGGGAAATGATTGGCTATGTTCCGCAGAAAAGCCAGCTGTTCACAGGTACAATATATTCAAACCTTCTCGTCGGTAACGAAAACGCCACAATGGAAGATATGGAACGTGCTGCAAAAATTGCACAGGCCTATGAATTTATCGAAGAAAAGGAAGCAAAATTCCACAGCGAAATCAGTCAGGGCGGTACAAACCTTTCAGGCGGACAGCGTCAGAGAATGGCGATTGCCCGTGCGGTTATCAAAAACGCGCCTATCTATATTTTTGATGACAGTTTTTCTGCACTTGACTTTAAAACCGATGCAAACCTGCGTAAAGCTCTGAGAGAAAATCTCAGCGAATCCAACATCATTATTGTAGGCCAGCGAGTAGCAAGCATTATGGATGCCGACAGAATTATTGTAATGGACGAAGGCCGTGTTGTGGGTATGGGCACTCACAAGGAACTGCTCAGCACCTGTGCGGAATACCAGGAAATTGCATACAGTCAGCTTTCAAAGGAGGAATTGTAATATGGCAAAAGTTAATCCAAAATTTGCAAGACCTCAGCAAAGTAAGCAACAACAGATGGGCGGTCCGGGCGGCGGTCCAGGCAGAGGTGGTCCTGCGATGCTTCGCGGTGGCGAAAAGCCAAAGGATATGAAAGGCACCCTTTCAAAACTTATAAAATATCTTGGTAAATTCAAAATTATGATAGGTGTGGTAATGGTAATTTCCGCACTTTCCAGCATTTTTTCAATCATCGGGCCAAAGCTTCTTGGCGAACTCACCGACGTGCTTTACGACGCGGTGGAAAATTCATTTGTAACAGGCAGAATCGAAATCAATTTTGCTATGCTTTACAAAATTATCGGCTGGATGGTCGCTCTTTACATTGCATCTTACGTATTTTCTCTTGTGCAGGGGCTTATTATGGCAAAGGTTTCCAACAGTGTTACCTATAACCTGCGAAAGGACGTAAACCATAAAATCAACCGACTGCCTCTTAACTATTTTGACAGAACATCAACAGGGGATATCCTTTCAAGAACAACCAACGATATCGACAGCCTCAATCAGTCCATCAACGAGTCAATTACAAGAATCATTTCTTCACTTACTCTTATTGTGGGCACAGTGGCAATGATGCTCTCTATTTCATGGGTGCTTACACTTATTTCTGCACTTATGATTCCCGCATCGGTTTTTGCTATCAGTAAAATAGTAAAATACAGTCAGCCGCTTTATAAAAAGCAGCAGAAAAGTCTTGGCGAAGTAAACGGCCATATCGAAGAAATGTTATCAACACATACAGTTGTAAAAACTTTCAATCTTGAAGATGACTCCATTGAACAGTTTGATGTTTACAACAACGAACTGCGTTCCAATGCATGGCGCAGCAGCATTGCATCCCATATGATGATGCCTCTTACCAACTTTATTTCTCATCTGGGTTATATTGTTGTATGTATCGTAGGTGCGGTTATGGCCAATGCAGGCAGACTTACTGTTGGTAACATTATGTCTTTCATTCAGTATGTAAAGAACTTTTCAATGCCTATTCAGCAGGTGGCAAACATCTCTACAATGCTTCAGAGTGCTGTTGCATGTGCAGAACGTGTTTTTGAATTTCTTGAAGAAACAGAAGAAGAACCGGATACAGCTACACCTCATTCAACAGAAAATATGAAAGGTACAGTTGAATTCCGCAATGTGAATTTCGGTTATGTACCGGGGCAGAAAATCATCAACGATTTTACACTCAAGGTTAACAGCGGCGAAAAAATTGCAATTGTAGGCCCTACAGGTTCCGGCAAGACAACCGTTGTAAAACTGCTTATGAGATATTACGAACTCGACAGCGGCGATATTTTCGTGGACGGTGTAAACATACGTGATTTCAAACGAAATGACCTGCGTGAAATGTTCGGTATGGTTTTGCAGGATACATGGCTTTTTAAGGGTTCAATTAAGGATAACATAGCTTATTCCGAAGAAAACGCAACCATGGAAGACATTGTTCATGCGGCAAAAATGAGTCAGGCAGACCATTTTATCAGACTGCTGCCTCACGGATATGACTTTGAACTCAACGAAGAAACCTCAAATATTTCACAGGGGCAGAAACAGCTTCTTACAATTGCAAGAGCATTTTTGCAGAATCCAAAGATTCTCATTCTGGATGAAGCTACATCATCTGTTGACACAAGAACAGAGGTACAGATTCAGAAAGCTATGGAAAATCTTATGGAAAACCGCACAAGCTTTGTAATTGCACACCGACTTTCCACCATCCGTGATGCAGATAAAATTCTTGTTATGGATGAGGGCAGAATTGTGGAAGAAGGCCGTCATGATGACCTCCTTGCAAAAGGTGGGTTCTATGCAAAACTTTATCACAGCCAGTTTGAAAACTCACAGAACGACTAATATAAGGCAAAATAAAAACTTCCCGATGAAAACCGGGAAGTTTTTTAATCTTTTTTATTGTTTTCAAGAAAATCTCTGTACATATCAGGGTTTTCAGTTGTGATGCCGAGAACACATCTGAAAATATCCTGTCCGTATTTTATGAAATTCTCTTCTGCCAGTTTTGCACTTTTTTCGTTCGGCATATGAATGTCAAAGGAGAAAAGGGTGAAATCTGCATCAGAGATTGTGCAGTTGAGATTATAACCGCCTTCAGCAACAGGAGTTATGACGGTTTTGTTCTGACGTTTGAGGGCTTCGTACTGGAGTATTTCGATAACCGCTTTGTAAGCGCGTTCCTTTACTGAAAAAGGAAGGGATTTTTCCAGTTCTTTGCTTATCTGCACACCTTCATCGGTTATGGAGTACATATCATTGTTTTCGATGATAAGGTGCTGTTCAACAAGATGTGCCAATGCATCCTGAACTTCAAAATAATTGGCAAGTTCCTGTCCCACAACAGTATCAATAATCTGCTGGGAACTGAGAGTTTCTGATGCGTTTGAAAGGATATAGCAAAGCAGAATTTTTATCTCGGTTCTGTCTGTAAGTCCGCCAAAACGTACCCCTGCGGAAAAAGCTGAATTGTCGTTCATAGAAGCACCTCCTCAATCTGTGAATATTACTGAATTATTTTACTATTTTTGGCTTTACTTGTAAAGTGCTATTGTAAAAAGAAAATAAATATGATATCATAACGGTATATAATAAACTAAATAAATAATAAATATTTATTTAAGTCTTCAGGAGGAATATTTATGAAACTTTTTATCGATACAGCTAATATCGAAGAAATTAAAAAAGCTAATGACCTTGGCGTTATCTGCGGTGTTACAACAAACCCATCCCTTATCGCAAAAGAAGGCAGAGTTTTTGAAGAAGTAGTTAAAGAAATTACATCTATCGTTGATGGCCCTATTTCTGCAGAAGTTATCTCCCTTGAAAGCGAAAAAATGGTTGAAGAAGCTCTTGAACTTGTGAAAATTCATCCAAACATTGTAATCAAACTTCCAATGTGCCTCGAAGGTCTCAAAGCAGTTAAAGTTCTTTCTGCAAAAGGCATCAAAACAAACGTTACACTTATCTTCTCCGCAGCACAGGCATTGCTTGCAGCAAGAGCAGGTGCAACATATGTAAGCCCATTTGTTGGTCGTCTTGATGATATCGGTCAGGAAGGTATCAACCTTATCAGTGAAGTTGCAGAAATTTTTGCAACACACGGCATCGAAACAGAAATCATCTCTGCTTCAATCAGAAACCCAATTCATGTAACATCTTCTGCATTGGCAGGTGCACACATCGCAACAGTTCCTTACAAAGTAATTGAACAGATGACAAAACACCCACTTACAGATGCAGGTATTGCAAAATTCCTCAAAGACTGGGAAACAGTTCCAAACAAATAAATAAATTCTAAAAGTTGAAAGTTGATATTTAGTATGTTTGAAGAAATTTTTCACAACTGTGTAATGGTTCTCATTCACATCATCGAAATTATCGGTATTTTTATTGTTGTATCTGGCGTTTTCAAAGCTTTTAAAGAATATCTTAAAAACTTCTTTGGAGGCAGCAGTTCATTTGGCCTTCGCCATGAACTTGGTACAGCTATGGTAACAGGGCTTGAATTCAAAATGGCTGCAGAAATATTAAGAACGGTAATTGTGCGAACAAAAGAAGAAATCATTATGCTTGCTGCGATTATAGTACTGCGAGAAATTCTGTTCTTCTTCATAAACAAGGATATCAAGGAACACAACAAAAGTCATGTTAAGCAGGAACATGGCGGAAAGATTGCTTCAATTAAAATTGAACGCAATTAAACAGCGAAAACATAGTGAAGTACGTTCCGTGCAGCAGGCATAAACCGGCTGCACGGTTTGTTATATAGGATATTCTGCGGAAAAGGTAAAAAAGTATGGATAAAAGTAAAAGAATTATGATAATGGCTCTGTGCATAGCAGCGATTGCGGCAATTCTTCTGTTCACAAAAGCAGATGTAAATCACGGTCATGGTCCTGAAGACCATAAAGTTGTGCAGAGTGCACATTAAATATATTGAAATCAAAAAAAGTATAACAAGGAAGGTATAATTATGTATCTGTTGCTGCTTTTATTCTGGATTATTTTAAATGGTAAAATAACAGCGGAAATTATTGCGTTTGGTGTGGTTATTTCTGCATTTATATATTGGGTGATGTGTAAATTTCTTGAATATTCACCACAAAAAGACATTTTTATTGTAAAAAACGCAGGCTGGATTTGTGTGTATATGTGTGTATTGCTGATTGAAATTTTCAAATCTGCAATAGCTGTTTATAAAAGCGTATACAGCCGCAAAATAGAGATTCAGCCGCAGATGGTGTTTTTTGATGTTGACATCAAAAGTGAATTTCTGCGCTTTGTGCTTGCAAACTCCATCACAATAACACCGGGCACAATCACAGTGGATGTGGATGAAAACCATTTCTGTGTGCATGCCCTTGACTATACACTGGCAGAAGGAATTGAAGATTCCGTATTTATAAAAATTCTTAAGAAAATGGAGGAAAACGGCAATGGCTGAAATGATATATAACGGATTTGTTATTGTTGTGCTTATAGTGCTGGCACTTGTTGTGTTCGGTTACTTTATCAGAACCATTCTTGGCCCGCATTTTTCCGACAGAATTCTGGCTGTAAACAGCATAAGCACTGTTATAATGCTGTTTATCTGTTTTATTGCTGTTATGCAGGGAGAAAACTACATTATTGATATTGCACTTATTTATGCGGTACTTGGTTTTGTGTCGGTTATTATTCTCTGTAAAGCGTATCTTACAAGTCATCACAAAGATAAGGCGAATGACCTTAAAAATCTGAAAGAAAAAGTTGAAGAAATAAAAAGGGAGGAAAAGTAATATGATAAGACTCATACTTTCAGCACTTTTTATTTTTGCAGGTGTAAATATTATTGTTACAGCACTTGTGGGCAACTTCCGTTTTGGTTATGTACTTAACCGTATGCAGGTTGGTGCAACGGCTGACACAATGGGGGCAATTCTTGTTCTTATCGGACTTATAATCAAGGTTGGCATCAATATGATAAGCGTAAAAATGATTATTATGATTGTTTTTTTCTGGGTTGCAAGTCCTGTTTGTTCACATTTTCTTGCAAGAACAGAAGCTATTGCCAACGAAAATATTATGGACGAATGCGAGGTGGTAAGTCATGATAATATTTGAGATTATACTGCTTGTTTTTCTGATTATCTGTGCAATTGCTACCTGCTTTGCAAAAAACCTGTTTTCCACAGTAATGATTTTTGAATCATACAGTGCCGTTATGTGTGTTATCTGGCTTCTGTTGCGTTCTCCTGACCTTGCTATTACAGAGGCTGCGGTAGGAGCAGGGGTTACAGGTGTTCTGTTCTATATAACACTTAAAAATGTAAATAAGCTTAAAGAGGAGGATGAACCTGATGAAGAATAACAGATATATCTCCGCTTTCAAGCGTTTTATGGATGGCGAAGTTTCATTTGAACCAAAGACAAAAGAACCTGAAATCCGCAGAGAATCAACACATAAAGAATCCTCTTTAACGGAAAGATATTCACAATGGCATGATAGAAACAGCTACAGACTGTTCAGGGGTGCTTATGCGGCAATAGGTTGTATTATTGCAACATGTATCATTGTTACACTGCTGCTTACAGTATCTTACCTTCCACCTTATGGTGTGGCAGAAAACCCTGCGAACAATGAAGTTATTGAAAGATATACCGAAAAAGGTATGGAAGAAACAGGTGCAGTAAACATTGTTGCAGGTGTTATTCTTGACTATCGTGCGTTTGATACATTCGGTGAAAGCTGTGTTCTTTTTGTGGCATCCTGCAGTGTTATGATGCTTATGAAAAAAGGCAAAAAGAAAAAAGAGGAAGAAACACTCGAAAAATACAATCCAAAACGTGACCCTGTTCTTAAAAATCTTGCTTCAGTGCTTGTTCCGTTTAACCTTATGCTTGGTATTTATGTTGTACTCAACGGACACCTTTCTCCTGGTGGCGGGTTCTCCGGTGGTGCAATTATGGGTGCAAGCCTTATACTTTTCTCATCCGCGTACGGTTACAGAAAAGCAAGACCTATTTTTACAGAAAAACTTATTAAAATTGTAACTTTTGTGTCTCTTACATTCTACGCAGTTGCAAAAGGTTACTCATTCTTTACTGGCGCAAACCATCTTCACTCAATTATCTCTCCGGGTACACCGGGCAGAATTATCTCCGCAGGTATTATTCTGCCACTTAATATAGCTGTTGGTTTTGTTGTAACAATGACAATGTACAGCTTCTATGCTTTATTCACAAGGGAGGAAATATAAAATGGGTCCTAATTTATTTGTGAACTACTATGAAGCAGCAGCTATGATATTGTTCGGTATAGGCTTTACAACACTTATGCTTCATCCGAACCTTATCAAAAAAATCATTGGTCTTAACATAATGGATACAGCAATCTATCTGTTTCTTGCTGCCAAAGGTTATATTGAAGGTAAACTTGCTCCGATTATCGTGAACGGAAATACTTCTGTTGACGCATACATAAACCCTGTTCCAAGCAGTCTCGTGCTTACAGGTATTGTTGTTTCAGTAAGTGTTACAGCAATTTCTCTGTCACTTGTGCAGAAACTTTACAGAAAATATCATACTTTGAATATAGATGAAATTATGTTCAAAGCAGGACAGGAGGGAGAATAAAATGCCGTTTATAGCTAATTTTCCTTTCTTCTGTATATTGATTACAATGTTCGGCGGTATTCTTACTGCTATGGTAAACAGCAAATGGGCCTACCGTATCAACACTGTAATTATGACAGCAACACTTGCACTTAATGGTGCTTTGCTGTTGTTTTTAATCAAAGCCCCTCAGAATTTTACATTTATGATGGGCCATTATCCTGCTCCTTGGGGCAACGAAATCCGTTTTGGCCCATTGGAAGCACTTATGGGTACTGTGTTCTCTTTTGTAACACTTTGTTCTCTTATTGCGGGTAAGGAAGAAATTTTTGATGACGTAAAGCCAAGAAATATTCATTATTTCTATATAATGATCAATCTTCTGCTTTCATCACTGTTTGCTCTTATCTACACAAATGACTTGTTTACCGCATATGTATTTGTGGAAATCAACACAATTTCCGCATGTGCAATTGTTATGGCAAAAGAAAGCGGAAAAACTCTTGCTGCAACACTGAGATACCTCATTATGAGTTTGCTTGGCTCAGGCTTGTTCCTGCTCTCCATAGTTCTTACATATGGTATCACAGGTCAGTTGCTTATGGTGCCTGCACATGAAGCATTCCAGAAAATTTTTGCAACAGGGCAGTACCAGGTTCCTCTTACAGTAATTATCGGACTTGTCTGTGTGGCGATGGCAATAAAAAGTGCTCTTTATCCGTTCCACACCTGGCTCAGCTATGCACATGGCAGTGCAACAACAGCAGCCAGTGCTATTCTTTCAGGTCTGGTAATTAAAGGCTACATTATTCTTCTCATTAAAATTTTTGTGAGAGTAATTGGTCTTGATATTATCGCACAGCTTAAAGTTACAAATATTCTGTTTGTATTTGCAGTGCTTGCAATGATTATCGGATCCATAAATGCAATGAAAGAAACACATATCAAACGTATGATTGCTTTCTCTTCCGTAGCACAGATGGGATATATCTACATCGGTATCGGTCTTGGAAACGAAGTCGGCATTATCGCGGCATGTTTCCATATTGTTGTGCACGCACTTACAAAACCTATGCTGTTTAGCGCAGCAGGAGGTCTGTCGGCAGCTTGCGGACACCGCAAAGAATTTGACAGTCTCAGGGGTGCGGCATACAAAAATCCAATTGCGGCATTTGCTTTTCTTATCGGCAGTCTGTCTATGATTGGTATACCACTTTTTGCAGGTTTTGCTTCAAAATACTATCTGTCCGTATCTGCAATCAGCCACGGTGGTGCAAAAATGTGGATAGCACTGTTTGCACTTGCTGTAAGTACAGTGCTCAACGCTTTGTACTACTTTAAAGCACTTACAGTTATTTTCTCAAAAGATAATAACGAAAAATCTGTACGACATAAAAATCCGGGAACATATATTATCGGTATGGTTATGTTTATTGTTGTAAATGTTGCATATGGTGTGTTCTTTAAATATGTCGCAGATATAATTGTTACAGGATTTGAATTTTTATAGAAAGGACAGGAAAATGATATTTTTAATTATTTTTTCAATAGCATTGCCTGTTCTTTCAGGCATCTGTCTTCACCTGTCTAAAATTGAAGACAGAAATCAGGTTCACAACTTTTCTGCTGCTGTCACAGCTATTACTTTCGTAGTTACCATTGTAAATAACATTATTAACTTTGGTCAGCAGACTTCTTTTCTCAGTCTTCCTATGGGGCTTACACTTCAGTTCGAAGTTGACTGGGTTGCGGCAATGTTTTCATCCCTGTTCACATTTGTATGGCTTGTTGTGGGCGTTTACTCAAGGGAATACCTCAAGCACGAGGGCAGAGACAGACGTTTCCTGTGCTTTTATCTTATTGCACTGGGCTGTATGAATGGTGTTGCCTATGCAGATACTCCGTTCACATTCTACACAGCTTTTGAATCCATGACTCTTACAAGTTTTGCCATGGTTCTCCACAGCCAGACAAAAGAAAGCATAAATGCTGCAAAAAAATATATTTATTACTCAATTTTCGGCGCATTGTGCGGCCTTGTGGGTATTATGTGTTTTTACGGAAGCAACCTTGTAAAAATAAAAGAATTTGTGCCGGGCGGCAGCCTTATTCACGGACTTGGTGCTGATACATCTATGGTATTGGTGATTACATTTATCACTATTATCGGTTTCAGCTGTAAAGCGGGTATGTTTCCAATGCATTCCTGGCTGCCTGTGGCTCATCCGGAAGCTCCAGCACCGGCCAGTGCAGTACTTAGCGGTCTTATAGCAAAAACAGGTGTTGTTGCTATAATCAGAATTGTTTACTTTGTTACAGGTGCTCACGTTATAAGAGGAACATGGGTTCACAAAACTTTGCTGATACTTTCAATTGTAACAATATTTATGGGTTCAATGATGGCGTATAAGGAAAAACTTCTTAAACGCCGATTGGCATATTCAAGCGTAAGCCAGATATCCTATGCACTTTTTGGTGTGTTTATGCTTAACTCCACAGGTCTTACAGGTGCTATGCTGCAGATTATCTTCCACGCTTTTGCAAAAACATCACTGTTCCTCTGTGCAGGTGCAGTTATTTACAAAACACACCGCACACAGGTTTCACAGCTTACAGGGCTGGGAAAATCGATGCCTGGCACATTTTCATTATTCACAATTGCATCTCTGTCACTGGTTGGTGTTCCTCTTACAGGTGGCTTTGAAAGCAAACTGTTCCTTGCGCGTTCTGCACTTAAAGGCACATTCCCGGTTATTGAATTTGCAGGATTTATAGTTATAATGGTGTCTGCGCTGCTTACAGGCGGATATCTGCTTTCAATCAGCGCAAAGGCTCTGTTTACCAATAAAAGCGAAGAAATTACCGAAAATTGCGAAGCAAACCGAACAATGCTTATACCTATAGGTATTCTTGTGCTGCTCCTGCTTGTTTTCGGCATATACACTGTGCCGGTCAGATTTGTGGCAGAAAACGTAATGGCTTCAATGGGATTGTAGAAAGGGGAATGGTATTATGAAAAATATTATGATATTGTTACCGATTGTTCTCCCGTTGCTGCTGGGATATACTTCTCTTTATATCGGTTTTGAAAATGAAGATAAACGCAGCAACTATGCGTTTATTGGTGCATTGCTAACATCTGCTGTAGCTTTCACAGCACTTTTTACAACCAACGGAACAGTTTTTAAACTTGTTTCTTTTACGGAAAATATGTCAATAGCGTTCAAAATTGACGGTTTAAGCTGTGTTTTCGGCGGTATGGTAAGCATTTTGTGGCCTCTTGCCACATGGTATGCATCCGAATATATGAAACACGAAGGCAGACAGAAAAAGTTCTTTGCCTTTTATCTTATGACATTTGGCGTTACATTGGGCATTGCATTCAGTGCAAATATGCTTACAATGTATCTTTGCTATGAGGCGCTTACATTCATTACTTTGCCGCTTGTAACCCATTCAATGGACGCAAGGGCAGAATACGCAGGACGTAAGTACATTATTTACTCAGTAGGCGGTGCAAGCCTTTCATTTGTTGGTATGATGCTTGTGCTTTTCTTCAGCGGAAGTCTTGATTTTGCATATGGCGGTACAGTTACGTTCAATGACCCTGTTCTGCTTGTGGCATATCTGCTTATGTTTATGGGCTTTGGTGTAAAAGCAGCGGTATTTCCGTTTCACGGCTGGCTTCCTGCAGCTTCCGTTGCACCTACAACAGTAACAGCTTTGCTTCACGCAGTAGCAGTTGTAAAAGCAGGTGTATTTGCAATTATGCGAACAACATATTACCTTTTTGGTACATATGGTCTCAGAGGTACATGGGTGCAGAATGTTGTAATGACTATGGCGATTATAACAATATGCTTTGGTTCATGGTCAGCAGTGAAAAGCCGTCATCTCAAAAGAAGATTTGCATATTCCACTGTCAGCCAGCTTTCATATATTGTGTTTGCAATCACAATTATGACCCCAGCAAGTTTTACAGGCGGTATGGCACATATGCTTTTCCATGGCTTTATGAAAATTGTTCTGTTCTATACTGCAGGTGCAATTCTATATACAAACCACAGGGAATATGTGGATGAAATTGAAGGCTTTGCAGGAAAAATGAGAAAAACATTCTTCCTGTTTACAGTTTGTTCCATTGCACTTATCGGCATTCCTCCGTTGTCAGGATTTATGTCAAAATATGCAATTGCAACAAGCGCAGTTGAAACAATTACGTTCAACCATATGCTGCCGCTTGCAGGTGTGTGTGCACTTATGTTCTCCGCATTTATGACAGCAATTTATCTTTTTGAGATTATTATCAAAGCATATTTCCCGACCAAATGTTTCGATGACCTTCATCTTGAAAATGTAAAAGAAGCACCGGACAGACTTGTTGTGCCTATGGCTATAATAACAACAGTTATGGTTTCTGTTATTTTCTGGGGCAGACCGCTGTTTGGTTTCCTTGAAAATATTGCAAAAGGAGGTTTTTAACAATGAATCAGAACATTCTTTTGCTTATGGTCTTTGCTCCTATGGCGGCAGGTTTGCTTCCGCTTATGGTTCGTGACCGAAAAATACTCAATGCGGTTGCGGTGACGGTTTCTGTCTGTGAACTTGCACTTTGTCTTTACTTTTTGCTGACCTACAATTCCATTATACCTGAGGTTATTTCGGTTGAATGGTTTGCAGGTCTTGGCGTAAACTTTAAAATTACAGGATTCGGTATACTGCAGGCAGTGGCCACAAGCCTTATATGGGTTGGTTCAAGCGTATTCTCACACGAATATTTTGACCATGCACCTGAAAATCTTGGCAGATACTATGCTTTCTGGCTTATTACTTTTGGTGCAACCCTTGGTCTGTTCCTTGCAAACGACCTGTTTACAGTGTTCATCTTCTTTGAAATAATGTCTTTTGCAAGTTATCCTCTGGTTGTTCACAATCAGGACAGCGACTCAATTGCGGCAGGCAACAGCTATCTCACAATTGCTGTACTCGGCGGTCTTGTTACACTTACAGGGCTGTTTACACTGTATTCGATTACAGGAACTGTTGTGATTGACGAAATTGCAGGAGCTGTTGCAGGCTATGACCATCCTTCAAAACTTTTTGTTGTTGCGGTACTTATTTTCTTTGGCTTTGCGGCAAAAGCCGGTATGTTCCCACTTAACGGATGGTTGCCTAAAGCTCATCCTGCAGCACCTGCACCTGCAAGTGCTGCTTTGTCTGGCATTCTCATCAAAACAGGCATCTTTGGTGCAGTTGTAGTGACAGGCAGGGTAATGCATGGCAACGAAAAATGGGCGATGTTTGTGCTTTGTATCGGTATTCTCACAATGTTCATCGGTGCTGTATGTGCATTTATGTCCACAAACCTTAAGGAAACGCTTGCATATTCATCAATGTCACAGATTGGTTTTATTGTAATCGGTATGGCTATGACACAGTTGTTGGGTGAGCACGGCACAATTGCGGCTTACGGTACTGTACTGCATATGATTAACCACACAATGATTAAACTTGTGTTGTTTACCTGTGCGGGGATTGTTTATCAGAACACACACAGCCTTGATCTCAACAAAGTTCAGGGCTTTGGACGTGGCAAAAAAGTGCTTACAGCCTGCTTTGCAGTTGCGGCACTTGGCATTATGGGTGTTCCAGGATTTAATGGCTATATAAGCAAAACACTTCTTCACGAAGGTATTGTGGAAAAAATCTGGCTGTTTGAAACATATACATCTCAGGCAAGATTTTTCCAGTTTACCGAAATGATTTTTCTGCTCAGCGGTGGTTTTACAGTTGCATATATGACCAAACTGTTTATCTGTCTCTTTGTGAAAAAGCCGAATCAAGAATTCCATCTGCACAAAGCCTATGTAACAAAACGCACAAGCGTTGTTATCGGTATTGTAAGTGCAATGATTTTTGTATTCGGTACATTGCCACATGATACAATGGATAAACTTGCGGAAATGTGCAGTGAGTTTATGGGTGTGCATCATCTTGACCAAGCAGTACACTACTTCTCCTGGGTTAACCTCAAGGGTGCGGTTATATCCATTACGATCGGCATGATACTCTATTTTGGCATTGCACAACTTACAGTTGCAACAAAGGAAAAAGGGTATATTAATCCTGTTGCGCCGGGATATACAGTGGAAAACAAACTCTGGAGACCATTGCTGTTTACAGTTCTTCCGTTTGTCTTCGGACTTATAGGCAGGATTGTTGACAAATTGCCTGATATGTTCCTGCTTGTGTTCAGAAAACTGTTTATGCGCAATGCAAAAATACCACAGACATTCTTTGTGGGCAGAGCAAAGGCAGAAGATGAAACACTGTCTTCACCGGCTTTTCATATAAGTGAAAGCATGGCATACAGCCTTATGTTGTTCGGCCTTGGTCTTGTTATCACAGTTATCTATCTGTTTGTGGCATAAAAGCGACGTAATAATAAATAAAAATACGGTGTAATCTGTTACGATTACACCGTATTTGTTTTTTGTGGTATATTTTGTTATTCAACACTCTTGAGCGATTCAACCATCTGCACATTGCGCAGTGTTTTGCGCATAAGCATAATAACAAAAATTGTAAATATCAGAATAATCACAATTCCGTAAATATAACTTAACGGCTGGATAACAGTACTGAACATTACCATTTCCATTTCTATAATGCGCATTACAAACACAAGTTCCAGTTTTGCCAGCGGAAGCCCTGCAATCATGCCGATAAGGGACAGGAGAAACACCTCTTTAAAGATATATGAATATACTTCCTGATTGTTGAAACCAAGTACTTTAAGCGTTGCAATTTCCCTTATACGTTCAGAGATGTTAACCTCGGTAAGGTTCATAATAACAACAAGGGCAAGGCTGCCTGCAGCTATAATAATAACCACAACAATAATGTCCAGAGTGTCAAGCATAGAGGAGAAGGTGGCAATAGTGTCAGCAAAATCCGCAATGGTTTTTATACCTTTGGTGTCATCAAATTTTGCCATAAGCTCGCTGCTGTTTATACAGTCTACAGCAATATTGTCATAATG
>JAZOTI010000118.1:0-10894 GCA_045657565.1 Oscillospiraceae bacterium
CCAAACACCATTGCAGGCATCACAACGCCTATCATAACAATCAGACGGCTTTTTTCGATGCCGAATTTAAACATAAGCGGCAGCATAAAGGTGTGGTAAAACATTGGGATAAGCATGCATGTTACGGCAGTGCTTGCAATGTCCGAACCGCCGATTGCTGCGGTAACAAGAGCAACAACCGTTGCAGCTGCCGCAAGAATAATACCTGTGATATATTTTGAAAGTGCAATGTATGACGGTTTTACCGGCATAGCCATTGCATACTGATTGAACTTGCTGCGTTCATCATAAGCCATACAGGTCATTGGCAGAATTGCCGCATAAACGCTGGCAAAGGTGCTCATATATGCACTGCCGTTCATTGCACCTATAAAACCGAACAAAACAACAATGATAATAACGGTTTTCATTGCAACTTTAAGCACCAGCAAATCTTTTATAACAAGACCTTTCATACTACTGCATCTCCTTTGTGTAATAAAGCATAATGTCTTCGATTGACGGTTTATCCATCACATATTCCCCTGTGAGTTTATCCTTAAAAACAAGTGCCTGGGTTGAAAAACTGTTCTGTTTGTGGCTGATAACCGCATCAGGGTTCACTGCGGCAAACTCGTCGTTTTTGCAGTGGATAATTGCATAATTGTTCATAAGATCATCCTTGTTTTCCACAAAAACAATTTCGCCATCCCTGATGAACGCAATATAATCGCAGATTTTTTCAAGGTCAGATGTGATATGGCTTGAGATAAGCACGCTGTGGTTTTCGTCCTGAACAAAATCCTGCAGTATATCCAGAATTTCATCCCTTACCACAGGGTCAAGGCCGCTTGTGGCTTCGTCAAGAACAAGCAGTTCCGCTTTGTGGCTGAGCGCCACCGCAATGTTGAGCTTTGCGCGCATACCTGTGGAAAAATCCTTGATTGCCTTGTCTTTTGGCAGGCTGAAACCTTTGCGAATGGTGTTGAATTTTTCGCTGTCCCAGTTTTTGTAGATATTTTTAAGGATTGTTTCGATATCCTTTATATTGAGAATTTCGGCAAATGGGCTGCCGTCCAGCACAACGCCGATTTTTTCTTTTTCTTCATTTGTGAGTTCGTCAACAGGGGTGCCAAAAATTTTCACACTGCCGCTGTCCGGCTTTGCAATGCCAAGCATACAGTTCATTGTGGTGGATTTGCCCGCACCGTTTTTGCCGATAAATCCCATAATATAGCCTTTCGGCAAGGACAGATTTACATTTTTAAGAGCAAACCCGCTGTAAGCCTTGTTTAAACCTTTGATTTCAAATGCTTTTTCCATTACTGTTTCTCCTCGTAGATATATGACAGAATTTCGCTGAGTTCATTGCGGCTGATATCGCACACCTTTGCAATTTCCACCGCCTGGGCAAGCAGGCGTTCAATTTCGCGCAGGTTGCCTTCCCTTACCAGCTGGGTGTTTTTTGCCGCCACAAAACAGCCTTTGCCTGCAACGGTGACAATAAAACCGTCACGCTCCAGCTCTTCATATGCGCGCTTGGTGGTGATAAGGCTGATGCGGAGTTCCTTTGCAAGGCTGCGCATACTTGGAAGGGCGTCGCCCTCCTTAAGTTTCGACTGCATTATCATTGCTTTTATCTGATTTTCTATCTGTGCGTAGATAGGTTCGCTCTGAGAGTTTGAAATTATTATATCCATAAGAATCCCTTTTGTGTTTACTGTATATACTCAGTATATACAGGCATATACAGTTTGTCAATAGGAATGCGCAGGGATAACAGTCTGTAAAAGGATGGAAACGGGAGAGATTATGCACTGCTGCCGCCAATGGCAGTGCAATTGGCAGGATGTTTGGGGTGTTCCACACAAGAAAACATTGCCTGCAAAGGGCAATGTCATTAAGATAACAAAACATAATGTCATTCTGAGGCATTTATGCCGAAGAATCTCTCGGTTTAATCAGACAAAGAGATTCTTCGCTTCGCTCAGAATGACATTTTATTAAGTCAACAGTCGTGCAAATCACTTGACTTTATGACATCACCTGCAAAGAGTCATTGTTTTGCGACTTTTCCTTTCTTTTTGCAAAAAGCTGTTTATTTATTTCACAGAATGCGGTATACTTAAATACAATAATAATATTGATTATATTTTACAGAGGAACGGTTATGAGCATTTTAAACGGCAAAAAAGTTATACATTTCATCGGCTGCGGCGGCAGCGGCATGTTCCCTATTATTCAGATTCTCCACGGCAAGGGTTACACAATAACAGGCAGTGATGTAAACGAAGGGGATATTATCAACTACGAACGCAATATGGGCATTAAAGTGACAATCCCTCACAGTGCCGACTGCGTGGTTGGTGCTGACCTTGTGGTTTACTCTGCGGCAATTTTCAAGGACAACTGCGAACTTGCAAAGGCAAAGGAACTTGGTATCCCTTGTGTTGAACGCAGCATTATGCTGGGCGAAGTTTGCCGTCTGTTCCCAAAAAGCATCTGCGTAAGCGGCACCCACGGCAAAACCACAACCACCAGCCTTATCAGTCAGGTGCTTATTATGGCAGATAAAGACCCTGCCTGTGTTATCGGCGGCAAACTGCCGCTTATCAACGGATACGGCAGAGACGGCGAAGGGGAAAACATTGTTATTGAAGCCTGTGAATACAGCTATACCTTCCTTGAACTTTTGCCATATATGGCGGTGGTGCTTAACATTGACCACGACCACCTTGAGTTTTTTAAAACTTTTGAAAATCTCAAAAATTCTTTCTACCGTTTTACACAGCTTGCAAGCGACAGCGTTATCATCAACGGCGATGACGAAAACACAACAAACACAATAAAAAACCTTAACGTGCCGATTTTCACCTTCGGCATTGAAAAGGACTGCGACTACAAAGGTGTGAATATCCGCAAGGAACACAAAAGTTTTTACTCCTTTGATGTACAGCACAAGGAAGAAATTATTGCAACAGTGCATCTTTCCATCCCGGGCAGACACAACATCTACAATGCACTTGCAGCATTTGCAGCCTGCCACAAAGCAGGTGTTGACGCTGCAAAAATTGCCGAAGCGATTGGCAAGTTTGGCGGTGCAGGCAGACGTTTTGAAATTCACGGTACAGTTAACGGCGTGACAATTGCCGACGACTATGCACATCACCCTGAAGAAATTACAGCAACACTGAACGCTGCGCAGGATATGGGCTTTAACAGGGTGTGGGCGGTGTTCCAGCCGTTCACATACAGCCGCACAAAAATGCTGCTTGATGACTTTGCAACCAGCCTGCAGATTGCCGACAGGGTTGTTATGACCGAAATTATGGGCAGCCGTGAGGTTAACACAATTGGTATTTACACAAAAGACCTTGCAGAAAAAATCCCGGGCAGTGTGTGGTTTGACACCTTCAGTGAAGTTGAAGAGTATGTTATGAGCCATGCAGAAAGCGGCGACCTTGTTATCACAATGGGTTGCGGTGACGTTTATAAAATTGCAAAAAGCATTGTTGCAAAAGGATAATTTGTATAATGTTCCTTCGTCATTCTGAGGGAATGTAATGACCGAAGAATCTCTCTCATTTCCGAAAATATTCGGTCGACATTAAACTGCCCCCCGAGAGACCCTTCGCGTTGCTCAGGGTGACAGATTACAATAATAAAACTCTAAAAAGGAGATATAAATATGATTACAGTTTCTCAGGCTACAGTTAAAGATATGGACGGCGTACTTGCTTTGCTTAAAGCAAACCATGTGAGCAACATGACCGAAGAAGAAAAGAAAAACGGTTTTGTTACCACAAATATGACCACAGAACAGATGACACGCCTTATTGAAGAAGAAAACGGCGTGACAGTTGCAAAGGACGGCGACAAGGTTGTTGGCTTTGCCCTTGCTGCAAGCTGGGATTTCTGGAAAGAATGGCCATTCTTCCAGTATATGATTGAAATCCTGCCTGAAAACACATACGACGGCGTGCCTCTTTCCACAGAAAACAGCTATCAGTACGGTCCTGTGTGTGTAGATAAAGATTACCGCGGCACAGGCGTGTTTGAAAAAGTTTTCTTTGCAAGCCTTGAAGTTATGGAAAGCCGTTTCCCTTATATGGTAACTTTTGTAAACAAGGTTAACCCTCGCAGCTTTGCAGCACATACAAGAAAAGCTTTGCTTGATGAAGTTTGCTCTTTCAGCTACAATAACAACAACTACTGGATGCTTGCATGCAAAACAAGTAACAGACCATAAAACAAATTCAAAGGGAGACACAGCCTCCCTTTTTGTTTTGTGTTTCTGATTATAAATACGATATCACGAACAAATCAAAAGGACAGTATCCCATAAGATACTGTCCTTTATTCTTTTACAAATCATATTCTGCAAGGAATGCGTTGGAGGGGGAATAGGAAAAATATTCCTCGTTGGTCATATCCTCAAAATAGGTTTTTATAACCCTGCACACACCGCCGTGGCAGACTAAAAGCACATTTTTGCCTGGGTATTTCTGTTTTATTTCATCAATAAAAGGATAAACACGGGCGGCAACCTGCATCATGCTTTCCCCTTTTGGGTATCTCACCGCAAACTGACGCTTGTTGGCAAGAAAATCCCTGTCTTTTCTGTCCACACCTTCAAATATGCCGTAGTTCTGTTCGGTAATACGGCTGTCGGTGATTATCTCTATGCCAAGTTCTTTTCCTACCGCCTTGGCTGTCTGCTGTGCACGGATTAAAGGGGATGCAATGATAACATCAATATTTTTACTTTTCACCTGCTGTGCAAGAACACCTGCCTGCACAAGACCTGTTTCGGTCAAAGGCAGGTCGGTGATGCCGCACACCCTGTTTTGTGCGTTATATTCCGTCTGACCGTGACGGGCAACGTACAGTTTCATAAAATCAAACCCTCCAGCTTATATCTTCGCTGTTCATCTGACCTGCTGCGTTGTCGATTACATAGTATGAATTACTGCCAAGGAGATAGGAAACGGAAATCATGCAAGGGCTGTCGCTGCTGTCAAAAACCAGTTTGGTCATTTCAAAAACAGGGTCACCCACTGCACCGCCAAGAAGATGTGCAGTTTCCTTTGAAGCTTTTTTTGCACGGATTATCTTGCGGAAATGTTCCACCGATGTGTCATATTCCTTATCAAGGGTTTCAAAAACGGAAAATTCACCTTCCAGTTTTTCAAAAACGTCAGGAAAGCGTGACAAAGGAAGATAACAGATGTCAACTGCCATCGGACGGCCGTCGGCATAGAGCAGTCTTTTTAAATAAACTGTCTTTTCCCCTGCCACAAGGTGCAGGTCATTTGCCATTGCCACAGGCATTTCTATAATTGATTTTTCCAGAATTTCAGCCTGTGGGGTGAGGCCGGCTTCCTGCATGCGCTGATGAAAGCCTACATTGCCCACAGAAAGCTGCGCCACAAACTCGCCGCCAAGGACAAAGGTGCCTTTACCCTGTTTTTTGCTGAGAATATTTTCAGCACAAAGTTCTTCCACCGCACGGCGCACTGTGATGCGGCTTACACCATAGATTTCTTCAAGCTCCTTTTCACTTGGAAGCTTGTCTCCCGGACGGTATTTTTTTGTGCATATATCCTTTTTGATTGCTTTTTTAAGCTGTTCGTAAAGTGGTATCATTCCATATTGATTGAGTTTTGCTGCCATAGGTCTGTCTCCATAATACGATATATAACGAGTTTATCATAACGTAATATTTATAATGTTTTATCAATATCATTATATCCAACCTGTTTTGGCTTTGCAATATGATGATAATATTACCTTTTTAAAAATTTTATTAAAAAAATACACCGAAATCCTTTTTTAGATATCGGTGTGTTGGTCGTATTGTTTTAATTATTCCGTTATAAGTTTATGGGCATAGCCTATAGCGCCGCGCTGTGTGCAGTTGAAGGCCGCCTTCTGAGCAGCAAACCTGAGAGCTGCAGGCATATCTCCATTGTCGGTGTAATGCACAAGGAAAGCTGCAATAAAGCTGTCCCCTGCGCCCATTGTGTCAACTGCGTCCACCTTTACAATGCCCTGACGGTAAAAGTTTGTTCCGTCATAGAAAACCGAGCCTTTGCTGCCTCTTGTTATTCCCACAATTTTTGTGCCAAGCTGTGCAAGATGCAAAGCAAGTTTTTCACATTCCGATTCAGAAAGTTCTGACCCTGAAAGGAAAGCATAGGTGAGATACGGTGCCACCTTTGCAAAATATTTCTCATCTTTTATGTCAGAAAAATCAAAGGAAAGGGGGATAACACTGCTTAAAGTTTCCAATTCATTTTCCATGCCGGAATAGCAGCTTATATGGCAGACATCGTACTGTTTGGCAAGTTCAAGGTCTGCTTTTGTCATCTTCATTGCCACAATCTGCTGGCAACTGCCCGGAGTGCCCCCGACAAAAACGCGGTCACCCTCCACAAGTTTTACCCCCGGCTGTGCTGTGTGGGCAAAAACCTTGCGGCAGCCCAATGTGGTAACACCCTCTTTTGCAAGGCAGTCTACTATGTAATCCGCCATATAGTCATTGCCGAGAACTCCTGTGTAGTTTACACTTTCGGCACCGTCACGCACAGCGTGCACCGCCACATTGACGCAGTTGCCGCCCGGGAAAAATATGCCTTCGTCAAGATAACAGTCGCATACGTTGTCGCCGATTGCAATAAGTTTCATAAATTTGTCCTTTCAGCAGAATTTCAGCCGCCAAGACGGCATATCCGCACAGCTTTATAACGTTACATAATCTTTATATTATGATACTACCAAAAGCTGTCAAAGTCAAAAAGTGTCTGAAATCAGAGTCTTATCCCTGACAAAAAAGACGGCACCGGGCCGTCTTTTGATTGAAAACACTATCTGTTAAATTTTTTCCACTCTTTATCAAGGCATTTTTTAAGCCCCTGATAATAGTCCTCATCAAAAGGCACAAAGAGGTACGCCTCATTTTTGTATTCCTCACAGTTGTATTTTTCACTGCCGAGGCGTTTTTCGGCATATCTGTCCACACAGGAAGGGAAACCTTTGTCACTGTTGAAAATATAAAATCTTTTAAGGAATGTGAATGCCTGTTTTTTGAAATGATCTTCCCTTACAGCGCAGTCGATATCAGGGCTTTGCTGTATAACAAGGCGAAGATCCACATTGGGGCTTGTGGCAAGTTCTTCCAGCTGTGGCATAGCTTTTTTAAGTTTGTCGCTGAGGAGATTGTTCTCCGCTGCCCAGCGCAACAGCACCGCAATGTGGTTAAGGCCTGCAAGTTCCTCCACCGCCAGCTGCATATTACGGATTTTGCGCATATGTCTGCGGCCGTTGTCCAGTTCTCTGCCCCAGTATCTGCCTTTCACATTTTCGTCAGTATCCACATTTACGCTGCAGTTTTCCGCCAAGTAAGCAAGGTCTCTTTCAGTGAGGCAGACAATGTCATGGGTGGCGTCATAAGGCCCCATATTTGTGGCACGCTCAATAAAATCCGCATAAGGGATGTCGTTGCCGTCAGGCACACGGACATAGTAACCTTTGAGGTTATCTATCTTTGCAAAAGGATAACTTGGTGTGCAAGGCACAACCGTCATAATGTTTTCGCCTACAAAATAAAGGCCGAAAACCCTTTCCCCCGGCAGTTTGTAAAACCTTGGGTTTGCATAGAAAACATCCATCTGCTGCAGACGGGCAAGGAATTTTTCAAAACCTTCCATACTGCCGCCGATTTCCTGCAGTTCGCTGATGCCTATAACCACAGGGTTGGTTGCCCCAAACAGCAGAATGCTGTTGTCCGGACTGCTTAAAACCTGATCTTCAATGGCTCTGAGTCCGCCAAGGCTTGCGTTTATGTTGCGTTCGATTTTCTTTGGAATATGTTCAAAAGGCACAAGGTCATCATCGCACAGGAAACTTTCCACATCAAAGTAGCGACAGATTTTCTGTGCAAGGGAATATGCGTGGCGGATATCCTTTTCCGTGTTGGGCAAAGGTATTCTCAGGCAGACAACGTCATTTTCCACCCAGGCTTCAAAGCCGCGGCCGATGCAGTCGGCATCATAAAGGACGGTGTACGCACCAAGTTCATCAAACTCCATACAGTAATCGTTATCCATACAGCCGTAGCTTAAGTTTTCCAGCTTTGCCATCTGAGGCACTGTGATGCTTAAGCCGCTGTTTTCCTTTGGATGTATTTTTATTGTAACCGCCATAATTTTCTCCCTGTGCTGATTTTTCTCCAATGATTATATCACACAATTTGTTTTACAACTACACTTTCGGCAATGTTTTGCTCTCTGCAGCAGTTTTTGGTGCCCTGGTCACACAAATGTGGACAGCAGGCCCCCTGTGAACTATAATATAACCATATACAAAGCCCCGCATACAGGGCAGTCTCGCTGTGAATGTACAGCGATGATAATCAATACAAATTTGTTACATTTATATAAAGGAGATATAACTATGCTTGAAGTTGGCACAAAAGCCCCGCTTTTCACCCTTCCTGACAAAGACGGCAATACTGTAAGCCTTGAAGATTTCAGTGGCAGAAAGGTTGTGCTTTATTTTTATCCAAAGGACAACACCCCAGGCTGTACACGCCAGGCCTGTGCTTTTGCCGCAAGCTTTGAGGAGTTTAAAAATATTGATGCCGTTGTTATCGGCATAAGCAAAGACTCCGAAGCAAGCCACCGCAAATTTGCCGAAAAACACAGTCTGCCTTTTATTCTTCTTGCTGACACAGAACTCAACGCCATAAAAGCATATGGCGTATGGCAGGAAAAGAAACTTTACGGCAAGGTAAGTATGGGCGTGGTACGAACCACCTTTATCATTGACGAAAACGGCAATATTGAAAAAGTTATGCCAAAGGTAAAACCTGACACCAATGCAGCTGAAATTCTTGAATATCTGAAAAGAGAAAACTAACCGTGAAACGGATTTTCGCCCTTGTTGCCACTGCCCTTTTTTTCTGCAGCGGGCAAAACAACGGAGAAACCGCCGCAGGACAGCATCTGCAATCCTTGCAGAACTTTGATATGAAAACATTTATGATTTCGGCGGCATAAACACCTGACCTTACGAAGTGGAGTAGAAGATGAGAATTATAATTTCTCCTGCAAAAAAAATGAATATCGATGCCGACAGCCTGCCCTGCAGCGGTCTGCCGCAGTTTATGGAGCAGACGGAAACTCTTTTTGAAACCCTTAAAAAGATGGACTATGACAGCCTTAAAAAGCTGTGGAAATGCAACGACGCCATTGCACAGCTTAACTGCGACCGCCTTGGCTGGGTTGACCTGAAAAAGAACCTTACCCCTGCAGTTCTCGCCTATGAAGGCATACAGTATCAGTATATGGCACCAGGCGTGTTCACCACCGATGAGTTCCGTTATATTCAGCAGCATCTGCGCATACTTTCGGGGTTTTACGGCATTCTGCGCCCCTTTGACGGGGTTGTTCCATACCGCCTTGAAATGCAGGCAAAACTGAAAACAGCCGATGCAAAGGACCTTTACGCTTTTTGGGGAGACAGACTCAGCCGACAGCTTTGCAGCGAAACCGACTGTATTGTGAACCTTGCATCCAAGGAATACAGCACAGCAGTTGCAAAACATCTGCCTGAAGATATCCGTTTTATCACCTGCTTTTTCGGCGAAGAAAAGGATGGCAAAGTGACAGAAAAAGGCACAGCCTGCAAAATGGCAAGGGGCGAGATGGTGCGTTTTATGGCAGAAAACGCCATAACCGACCCTGAAATGATAAAGACCTTTGACCGTCAGGGATACCGCTTCCGCGACGATTTATCCGACCGGAACAACTTTGTTTTTGTTGTGCAGAAATAACATCTGTATTTTAAACTGCATATACAAACCCTGTTCACATTGCAAAAGGACAAAAAAATACCCACCGGACCACTTTTCAGTGTTTTGGTGGGTATTTATATTTGGATATATCTTTTGCAGCAACCTGCCGGCTGCAGAAAATTTACATTGCGTCTTTGTTGATAAATTCCGCGCTTGTTTTTGAATATACAAATTTCTGTGCGCTGTAGAGGCTGAAATAGCCCGAAAGTACATAGCAGAAGGCAACCACAATTGCCATTGGAATAAGATTTGCCGCGCCAAAAACCTCCACACCCAGAATAAGGCTGGTGATTGGTGAGTTGATAACACAGCAGAACAGGCCTACAACGCCAAGTGCTGCACCGAGGTGAGGGTCAATTGCAAGTACAGTTGCAATTGTATAACCAAGGGTTGAACCGATAAAGAAGGTAGGCACAATTTCGCCGCCTTTGAAACCACAGCCGATAGTGATTGCTGTAAAGATTATTTTAAGCACAAATGCATAAGGCACAAGGCTTTCGCCGTAAACACTTTTGTCCACTGCTTCCATGCCCGCACCAAGATAATCGGTGCCGAACACAAGCACAAGCACAATGAGTATCACAGAACCTGCAATCACACGGATGTATGGGTTTTTGAAGTATTTATGGAATATATGGTGAGACTTGTGCATTGAAAGCACAAAGCAGATGGAAACCATCGCAACGCCGAGAGAGAACAGCACCAGAGGCAGAAAGTTGGCCGGTGCAACCGTCATTACTGTTTCAATTGAATAGTGCACGCTGTGACAACCGAAAAGCTGTGCAACAAAAAACGCCACAAGGGAAGAACACAGACAAGGCACAAGGGCTGAATAGTAGAATACACCTACGCTGACAACCTCCATTGAAAAGATTGTAGCTGTAAGCGGTGTACCAAACAAAGCAGAGAAAACCGCAGACATGCCGCACATAACGAGAATGGACATTTCGCGTTTGTCGGCCTTACAAGTCTGCCGAATGTTGTGGCAAGGCTGCCGCCTATCTGCAGTGCCGCACCTTCACGGCCGCTGGAACCGCCCACAAGATGGGTGAGAACTGT
>JAZOTI010000119.1:0-14484 GCA_045657565.1 Oscillospiraceae bacterium
AAATGCAAAGTATACGATTGCAACTGTAACAGATACTGCTATACATCCTCTGGATACAACATGCCATACAGGAGAAGTAAGACTGAATATACCTGTAGGGATTTCGATAACTACATACAGAATTGCACCAACTGCAGCAATGCAGGCGGTGTTGCTTATAAGGCTTGTTTTATCTTCGTAAACACTGTCTAAAAGCATAGCCTGAAACTTTTTCAGCATACCGTTTGCCGCCAGCTTTTTAAGAAATACCAATGCTATACTGCCACCAATAAGTGTACCGCATATAAAAGACGGTACATAAAACATCCAGCTTAAACCTTCTTTGCCCCAAAGTATAGACATTACAGGGTAAGAAGCTATTGCACCGATAATGCCTGTGCCGACCACTTCACCTACAACTGCAAAAAGGATATTGCCTTTTGACAGGCGGTAAAATACACCTGACAAAAATGCACCGAACACGGCACCTGTAAGTGCAATAGGTGGAATACCCATGGTAAGCATACGGATTATGCCGATAAGTGTTGCGCATAAAAGGGAATACCACGGGCCCATAAGCACAGAGCACACAATATTGATAAAGTGAGCCATTGGGCACATCCCTTCAACACGCAAAAATGGTGATATTACAACACCAATGGCGATAAGCATAGCAAGGACTGTCATTCTTAAAGTCTGTTTAGTTCTAATCATTTGTTTTTCCTCTTTTCGTATTATTAAACTGAACAAAGCCAAAAAGCTTTGTGCGGTCGATACTCAAAAGTATCCTCTCACCCTGAAACACAGGTTCCCATCGCTTTACGAAAAGCACAGGGCGCTCCCCCTCTGCCTGTATATTTTTCCAGTCAGCACCTCTTTTCTTAATAATTGCAACAAAAAACGGAGATACCCGATTTGGATATCTCCGTATAATCAACCTTAATTTTGACTTCCTACGATGGCATTATCCATATCAGGTGTAAGGGTCGAAGGTTATTCCTTCCTCTCAGCCTGTCCCACAGGCTCCCCCGCATTTTAAGTTGTAGCAATAAAAACAGGAAGTAACCTTTTACGGTACTTCCTGTAAAAAATCCTATATATGACTTCCTACGACGGCATTATCCGTATCAGGTTAAAGGGTCAAAGTTCGATTACTTTTTCTCAGCCCGCCTTACAAGCTCCCCTGTATTTATTTGTAAATATTATACTGCTGTTCAAACAATTATTCAAGCCTTTTAGCATTAATTTGATGCACTTTTTGGAATAGGTCTGACGGTTACAAATTTAAAACTGGTTGAAATTCAGTTTGTTCAACTGTTCGATAAATTCTTATTTTCTGAACTTCTTTTTTATTGCATCGGTAATAATGCTTATTGCAATTACTATCGCTAATAAGGCATACAAAAAGGCAACTTCTTTCCAAGAGGAAATCCATGCAATGTTCCAAAAGACAAAGCAGATAATTGCCAATACAACAACAGCAATTACAATATCTCTAATTCGTTTCTTCATAATGACAACCTCCTTCGTCAAATTCAAATATTTTAACTAAATTAATTATATCACCGCCAAATAAAAAAGGGAACTACCCACAGGTAGGTTCCCTTTTTCAATAGACATTTCAACATAATTGGAATTTATCGTTCTGATAAACTGAAGGTTTCTGTTGTGTTTAAAACTATTACTTCCTACACTTTGTACATTTCCCTCGATCGTTAATACAACGACACTCTCCCAATTATTGCTTGTCATAGCAAGAAAAAATTTCTTTAATTCTCTCTGAGTCTTTATTCTTTGTAAGTAAGCTTACGACTGGAACAATTGTAAATGAGATTGCCATGGCTGCAACCCCCATTTCAGGAGATTTTGCCGCCGCAGCGCTGAAACCGGAATTCAATGAGATTACAAGTGTAGCTCCTCCAACCGTAAACAAACCCGATAAAACACCTGCAAATGCACCAATTTTTGTGATTTTCATAGAAAAGAGTCCCCAGATGTATGGCCCGATAAAACAACCAGAAACAATTCCCCAAGAGAATGACATCAAACTAACAATAATAGGAATATTCTGAGTTGCAAAAATAAAGGAACAGGCTACAAATACAAGGCAAAGAATTCTTGTAAGTCGCATTTTTGCTGCTGCTGAAGTTTCCTTCTTTCTGACTGCAGGAATCAAATCTACCGCTACTGCAGAAGCAGATGTCAAAACAACCGCTTCAAGGGTAGACATAGATGCAGAAAGCAGCAATATCATAATAAGTGCTAAAAGTATAATCCCAAACGTACCATTTCCCAGAACTTCCATAAGGACTGCCGGTATAACGGAATCTATTCCTCCTTCTGGAAGTACTCCGCCGAGGACCAATCTGGATGTACTGCCGATAGAATATGCCCCACATCCGATTACAAAGCAGAAAATTGTTGATATAATTGTTCCTCGTTTAATAGCGGAAGTGTCTTTGATTGCATAGAATTTCCCAATCATTTGAGGAAGTCCCCATGTACCAAAACTGGTCAGCATAATGTTAAAACATAGGAACTTAAATGACGAACCACCAAAAATATCTGTAAGCTGAGCACCTGATATTGGGCTAGAATCTCCAGGAAGTGATTCAAAACTTCTTAAATTTTCAATCCAGCCCTGAACACCTCCAACAGCATCGTTTGAAAAAACTGTAACAGCAAGACATACTACGCCCACCAGCATGATAATTCCCTGAACAAGATCTGTATAGCTTGTCGCAACATATCCCCCTGCAACTAGGTACACTGCAGTAAGGCATGCAAGAATAAGCATCCACACCCATGTTTCCACATCAGGAAAAACCACTCCAAAGAGTGAACCAAGCCCTTTGTATACCGCAGCTGAATATGGAACCAAGAAGACGAAAATGATTATTGATGCTACAATTTTCATAGCCTTGGAGTCATATCTTTTTTCAAAAAAATCCGGCATTGTTCGTGCATCCAGCTTTTTCGTCATCTTTCTTGTTCTGTTAGCAAACAGAATCCAGGAAAGCAGACACCCCAGAACAGCATTGCCGATACCAATCCAGACTGCACCTATCCCAATATTCCATCCATGCTGTCCTGCATATCCGATAAATACAACAGCAGAAAAATATGTAGTACCATAAGAGAAGGCAGTTGACCATGCACCGATTTTTCTTCCACCAATAAGAAACCCATCAAGAGTCTGTGACTTGCTATAGCTGAGATAGCCTATCAAGCCCATAATTGCGGCATAAATACATAGAGCGATGATTGTGTAAATTTGTGCGTTTCCCATTGAGTAATACCTCCATTCTCATAGTTTATCCTGTTATATACAGAACGCAAAAATTTGATATTTCAAAAGATGTGTAGCCAGCACATCCTTTTGTTTTATAAAAATAAAAAACCGCCTTCAAAAGTACCATAAAAAGGTACAACGAAAGCGGGCTGTCCGTTTTATTTTGTTAATCCGGTGATAATAAAATACACCTTAGATGTCACAAAATCGGGCAGCCATTTTTGTAATAATAAAAATAAACGTAAAATTTACTGTTCATCATTTTAGCTGCCTCCTTTTGTTTTTTTATGATTATAGCTCTTTAAAATGCCAAAGTCAAGTTGATTTAAAAAATCATGTCGACTGTTCGTCAAATTTTGGTTTTGCCTTGTTTTTGCTAGTCTGTCCATCTTTGTTTTCCTTTAAAACGAGCAGGTATGCGTCACCGCCACCATAATAAAACCTTGAAAATCCCTATGTTTAGAGAATTTTCAAGGTTTTGTTTTTGTAAAGATCAGCATAAATCCCCACCCAGCCACTAAAAAGTGATTTGGTGGGGATTTATGTTTCCTTTTCGATATGCAGTTTTTGGTATTCTGATTTATTATTTATATCAGTTATTGTTAAATTATAATTTTATGATATGCTTCGTCAGCTTCGTAAAGATCATAACCTGCCGCTTTAAGGGCATTTGCGGTTTTTTCAGGATCGTTGCTTTTAAGCACTGCAGATGCATCGTCACCATTGGCAAAAGCGTACATGTATTCAATATTCACTCCTGTTTCCCTGATTGCGCAGATAGCTTTGCTGAGGGAACCCGGTGCATGAGGTACACGAAGTGCAATAACATCTGTAAGCATTGCCATAAATCCTGATTCTTTGAGAACCATACATCCTTTTTCAGGTTCAGAAACAATCATACGCAGCATACCGTATTCACTGCTGTCCGCAAGGCTGAGGGCAACAATGTTTACTTCGCCCTGTGCAAGTGTTTTGAGAACACTGTCAAGACGGCCTTCTTTGTTTTCAAGAAATACTGATAACTGATGAATTGTATATGACATATATTCTTCCTCCTTACAGATTTCGGTTGTCGATTACTCGTTTTGCTTTGCCTTCACTGCGCTGAATGGATTTAGGTTCGCAGAGTTTTACATTTACCGCTATTCCCAAAGCCTGTTTGAGTGCAAGTGAAATTTTATTTTTGAGACTTTCAAGTTTACGGATTTCATCGGAGAAATATTTTTCATCCACTTCCACCATTACTGTAAGCACATCAAGGTTATTTTCACGGTCAACAACCATCATATAGTGAGGTGCAACACCTTCGCCAACAGACAGCAATGCAGTTTCAACCTGAGTTGGAAATACGTTGACACCACGGATAACCTTCATATCGTCGGTACGTCCCCTGAATTTCTGAATTCGTGGCAATGTTCTGCCACATTCGCATTTTTCGTATTCAATGCTTGTAAGGTCTTTTGTTCTGTAACGGATAAGCGGCATGCCTTCTTTGGAAAGTGTTGTAAAAACAAGCTCCCCTGTTCCGCCTTCTTCAACAGGTGTATGGTCAACAGGATCCAGAACTTCAGGATAGAAATGGTCTTCGTAAACATGGAGACCTTTGTGGTGGATACAGTCACAGGCAACACCCGGACCTGTGATTTCGCACAGACCATAAATATCAAAACAGTTTACACCGAGAGTATCCTCAATTTTATGGCGCATTTCGTCTGTCCATGGTTCTGCACCGTTGATACCTACTCTGAGCTGCAGGCGGTCTATAACACCTGCTTCCTTTGCAGATTCTGCAAGATACATTGCATAGGAAGGAGTGCATGCAAAAGCAGTTGCACCAAAGTCCTCCATACACATAAGCTGGCGCTGTGTGTTGCCTGATGACATAGGAATTGACATGCATCCCAGTGCACGTGCACCAAAGTCAAGCCCCATGCCGCCTGTAAACAGACCATAGCCATAACAAATGTGAAGTTTATCCTCTGCTGTGATACCCGCCATTGTGAGTGCTCTTGCAACACATTCGCCCCATACATCAACGTCTTTCTGTGTATAGGATGCAAGTGTAAGCTTGCCTGTTGTGCCGGAAGTACCCTGTACTCGCACAATTTTACTCTGAGGCACAGCAAGCAGACCAAACGGATAGTTCTCCCTGATATCTTCTTTTGTTGTGAATGGCAGCTTTACAATATCATCAATACTTTTGATATCTTCAGGTTTAACACCTATTTCATCCATTTTTTTACGGTAAAAAGGAACATTTTCGTAAACATTTTTAACTTGTTTCACAAGTTTTTCGCTTTGCAGGGCTTTCATTTCTTCCCTGCTCATACATTCAATTTCCGGGTCACGGATCTGTTCAGCCCAGTTTTCCAATGACATTTTTGCCATTTTTAGTTTCCTCTTTTCTTTTATATCCATAAATGCTGTCAGCTTTCTACGACTGATAACCTGCATTAAAAGCATTTATATTCATTTCCACTGTTTTTGGCGGTACTGTATTTTTGATAACATCATGCCACTGCTGCATTGTAAAATCCATATACTTTGCTGCAGCACCGAGAACAACAAGGTTAAACACCCTTGAACTGCCGAGTTTTTTTGCTTCTTCCATAGCATTTACGGAACAGACATTGTATTCTTTTTCAAGATTTTCTATTACATTTTCAGGATATTCAGCGGTGCCGATAACCACAGGCATAGGGTCTATACGCCAGTCATTGACAATAATTACGCCGTCTTTTTTAAGAAAATGAGCATATCTCAGTGCTTCAAGTTTTTCAAAAGCAATGATAATATCTGCATGGCCTTCTTCCACTATAGGTTCATAAACATTTTCACCATAACGAACAAATGTAACAACGCTGCCGCCACGCTGTGCCATACCGTGAACTTCAGAAAGTTTTACATCGTATCCTGCTTTGATTGCAAGCCCGCCGAGTATGCGGCTGGTGAGAAGGGTACCCTGACCGCCGACACCGACAATCATAATATTTTTTGTTGTCATATTACCCCTCCTTAACCATTTCTATAACATTGGATTTGCACAGGGATGCACACAGACCGCAGCCTGTACACATTGTATCGTCAATTTTAACTGTTCCGTCAGCCTGTTTTGTAATTGCAGGACAGCCTGGTTTGAGACAAAGTCCGCATCCTTTGCACTTTTCGCTGTCCACAAAGTAAACAGGTTTCTTTGCTTTGCTGAGAAGAACACAAGGTGATTTTGTTATGATAACGGAAACTTCATCCTTTTCCTGTTCTGCTTTAATTGTTTTTTCCAGCAATGCTGTGTCAAAAGCATTCACTTCAATAACATTTTTTACTCCCATTGCTTTGCACAATGCCGGAATATCTATTGCATAAGCCACATCACCCATAAGAGTTTTGCCTGTTGCTGCGTGATCCTGATGGCCTGTCATGCCTGTGGTGGAGTTATCCATAATGATAACTGTGCCTGTAGCATTGTTGTAAACCATATTCATAAGTGAGTTCACGCCTGTATGCATAAAGGTGGAATCACCTATAACAGCAACCCAGTTTTTGATAAAATCCTTACCTCTTGCCTTTTCCATCCCGTGCAGGCTGGAAATGCTGGAGCCCATACATACAGTAGTATCCACCACCTGCAGAGGTGCAACAGCACCAAGAGTGTAACAACCGATATCGCCCGCTGCATGCAAACCGAGTTTTTTAAGGGTATGGTAAACACTTCGATGCGGACAACCAGGGCAAAGAATTGGTGGTCTGCCCGGAATCTGTGCAGGCTGTGCATGCTGTACTTCTTCGCCAAATATTGCTTTTCGGATAATATTTGCGCTGTATTCTCCAAGAAGGGAGAAAATTTCCTTGCCTGTAGCTTCTATACCCCAGGATTTAACCTGCTGTTCAATTACAGGATCAAGCTCTTCCACGATATACAGCTTATCAACCTTTGATGCAAAATCGCAGATAAGTTCCTTTGGCAATGGATTTACCATACCAAGTTTAAGCACAGATGCGTTTGGAAGCGCTTCTTTTACATACTGGTAAGGTATACCGCTTGTGATAACACCAATTGATGTATCTGCCATTTCAACTCTGTTTATTTCCATTGTGTTGGCAGCTTCTGCAAGAAGACTGTTCTGCTGTTCAATAACTGCATGGCGCGGTTTTGCATTGTTTGGCATCATTACCGTTTTGGCAATATTTTTTATGTAAGGTTTATCCTGTACATCACAAGGTTCGCAAAGTTCAACAACACCCTGAGAATGCGCAAGCCTTGTTGTGATACGCAGTACAACAGGGCGGTCAAATTTTTCGCTTATTTCAAATGCAAGTTTGGTAAACTCTTTTGCTTCAGAACTGTCAGAAGGTTCCAAAACAGGCAGTTTTGCCGCAAGGGCAACCATTCTTGTATCCTGTTCGTTCTGGCTGCTGTAAAGTCCCGGGTCATCGGCCACAACAAATACAAGACCTCCGTTTACACCTATGTAAGAGATGCTGTAAACAGGGTCCGCCGCTACATTGAAGCCTACATGCTTCATGCATGCCATAGCTCTGCTGCCTGCAATTGATGCGCCAAGTGCAACTTCCGCTGCAACTTTTTCATTTGGTGACCATTCGCAGTAAAGGCTGTCCTTATACTGAACAAGGTATTCACTTATTTCGGTGCTCGGTGTACCCGGATATGCTGCAGAAACTTTCACACCTGCTTCGTAAGCACCGCGTGCTATAGCTTCATTGCCAAGCATTATTACTTTTTTTGATTTCACCATAACTTTTTACCTCTCGGTTTTATGTTCTTATAATCTATCATTTTTCTGTAAACTGTCATACAGAAGAAATATTAACCCTAAAACAATTGCGCTACGCAGAACACGCTGATTATCACGCCTTCCGCTAATGATTTTTTATAACAAAACACGTTATATTTATTCAGCAAAACAAATATAATTATCACCTTTACGCATTTTTATGTATGTAAATTCATGCCTAAAGGTAATGATAATATTTGAAGACTATTCTTTTTTACACGATATTTATATTAGTATATTGTATATCAGAAAAACAGATATGTAAACAGCTGATGATAATAATTCAACAAATGTACAAATTTTTTTACATATTGATGCACTTATGTGCTGTTGTTGAATTTTATATTTTTCCATAATGTTTTATAACAAAACGGCAGCCTGTTTTTTATAACCGGCTGCCGTAATTTTTTAGTATATTTTAATCAGAAAACAACTTCTTTTGTTATGATTGTACCGCTTTCTGCTTCAAATCCACGTTGGATAAGAGCCTGCTGCAGTTGTGGATTATCCAATGCAAATGTGCAGGAAATTTTGGGTATTCCCTGTGCTTTTGCATAATTAACCGCGAAGTCAATACACCTGTCAAGGTCACCGTCCATCATTGCAATATGCAGGGCTGTCTGATGCTGAAATCTTGCGCCACATACAATAAAACTGCCGCTTTGTGTATCTTCGAAAACTTTGCCTTCAATAGCAAACTGTTTTGCGTTTGCTTCGTTTATATGATGAAATGTGCGGTTAAAGGTAAAATAATTATTATATTTTTCTTTCAACGGCAGGATAAGCTGTACCGCTCTTTGCCAGTTGACAGGTTTAAATCCGTGGGCATTGCCATCTTTAAATTCTGCAAGATGCCAGCCTTTGTGCATTGCAACTGTGCGCAGACCAAAAATTTCTGCAAGAGCACTGCTGGCCTCATTTGTAAGTCCCGTAAACATAGCCATGGACGGGCAGTTGTATCTCTGTGCCAGTTTTACATATTCCTGATATATCATTCTGCCAGCACCTTTCCGCTGATACTGTGGGGAAACTCTCAGTGTTTCCAGCCAGCCTGTGCCATCAGGAAGCACTGTAAAACGGCCTATACCTATCATCTTGTCCTCATCGTACACACAGACAAGTTCGCCGTCAATGCTGTTGAAATAATGCCATGCATCTTCAAGATATACATAGCTGCCCATAGCTTCCCTTTCAACCCTTGCCGCCTGTTGCAAATCGGTATATTCTGCCATTTTTACGTAAAAAGCCATAATCGGAACTCCTTATCTGTTATTACTGTAATTATACCTTTTCTGCTGCGAAATGCAATGTTCAGCGTAATATTTACCAGTGAATAAATAAAAACCCCGAAGCATAAATATGCTCCGGGGCTGGTGTTTTTAAAGTCCAAGAAATTCGTTCACATAGGTGTAAGCTTCATCGTAGAACTTGTATTTTGCAATTTCTTCCGCTTCTTCATTTTCGGAAGGGTCAACATCATAGATGTAGTAATTATTGTTGTCTTTGTGAAGCAGATAAACAGCAAGGCTTCCATCAGAATTATAGTAAACATCCTTAACAATGTTTTTTACAGAACTGCCATATTCTCTGTATGATGTATACTTTACAGTATCATCAGCATTGTAATATGTTATGTATTCTGCATTTTTGCCATTGTCTGCAGGCTGATGAATGCTGTGATAAAGTTCCTGGCTATACATGTCGTAAACTTCTCTTTTTACAAGAACATCATTTTCATCATAGCGTTCAATGCTGTGGGATCCGTCATAGTTGTAATCTGTTCTGCTTGTCAGATTGCCATTTGTATCAAAATCATCCTTCTGAACCATACGGCCGTCAAAATCTGTTTCTTTTCTTGTTGTGAGAACATTGTTGTCATATTCGTATACAATATAACCTGTTGCCATACCAAGTCTGTAACCGCCAAAAATTGTTTCTCTTACAAGATTATTGTTATCGTCGTATTCATAGGTTGTAAGCATATCGCTGCGTGTCCAGTCGCGTGTTCTGAAATAAACAGAAACCACCGAACCCTGTTCATTGTATTCCCAGGTTGTGTCGTATTTTACGGAGTCTTCGCTGTTTTTGCTTACTGCAGTACTGTTTTTCTCTGAAATACCATCGATATCAACTGTATGCACATTATTGAGCCCTTTTGTCAGTTCAAAACTTTCACCAAGACGATCGATTGCACTGAGATAAGCTTCTTCCGCTTCTTTGTAATTGCGGTATCCCATATGGATATCTGCAAGTGTTGTGTAGCTTTCTGCATTATCAGGGTCTTTTTCAAGGGCAACTTCAGCTGCACGCACAGCAGCTTCGTAATAACCTGACTGTGACAGCATTTCTGCCCACTGTGTATAACCTGCCCAGCTGTCTTCCTGCAGCTGTGGTTTTCCATCATGCATACAGCCTGAAACGTTTACCATCAGATAGGCGCAAAGGAGCATAACAACCACAAAAAATCGGCTTTTTATAAATTTAAAAACTTTTTTATCCATAATCAAATTTCTTTCATAATAATATAACTGTTCGCAACTTTATATATTTTACCACAGAATATTATAAAAAGGCAATATATATGTATGGATATACACCAACTATGTTTTCAATTTATCTGTTTTCGATCCAATCTGTTACAGCCTCAACTGTTATTTTTATCTGTTCCTGAGGTGTTATTGACGCTGTACCATCGCCGTCCTGCAAACCATAACTACCAAAATATGCGTGGCAGCCACCATCAATTACAAATTCTGTTGTATCTTGCGGCAAATTTGAATAATAATCGCTGTATTTTTCCATATCAAGCACCCCGTCAGTGCTGCCGTATACGGAGAGCACATCAATATCTGTGTGCGTAAGGTCTGCTGTGGAATAAGCCGCAAGCATAATAAGGCCTTCAAATTCATCGGCATTGTCTGCAATGTAACTTGCCGCCATTGAGCCTCCAAGGGAATGACCCGCCATATACCAGTTTTCTATCTGCGGGAAATTTTCTTTTATGGTATCTGCCGCATTTACATTCATTACTGCAAGGTTCAGAGGCATTTTTATCACTACTGTAAGTATATTCTCCTGTGCAATTGCTTCCAGCAAAGGTGCATATGCTGTATATTCCACTTTTCCTCCCGGATAGAAAATTATACCTGATGTTGGGTTTTCCGGACAGAAAGCTACTGTCTTGCTGTTTATATGTACAGTTTCTATTTCTTCATCCGTTTTAAGCGCATAGGCCGCAACCGCATCGGCACGGTAAAAGTCCACTGCATATATTGCAACAGCACCGACTGCAACGGCCACAAGCACAACCAATGCCACAATAAGCTTTTTAGTTCGTTTTTTCATAGTGTCACCTGCAAAAAGAGGGGCCGCTGCCCCTCCTTTGATTATTTTATTTTATTATGCCTGCTGTGCGTCGTCGTCTGCAGCAAGATCCTCTTTGTCTTTTTTATGAAGTTTTGCAAATACTGTACCTGAAACCACAAGCACTGCACCTGCACCCAAAGCTATCATAAGCGGAACATTGTTTTTCTTTTCAGGTGTATAACCTATAACAAGTGTATCGCCCTGTGAAAGTACTGTTTCAAGACCTTCCACAAGTTCTGTATGTGCCCACACTTCAATTGCACCTGCTTCGCCGCCTTTTGTGTTCATTCGGTAGATCACAAATTCGTGTGTGGAATCTGCTGTCCCCTGTGGATAAGGTAAAGTTATTGCAAGATTATCCTGAGGCCAGTTTTCTGTTGAAACTTCCACCCATTCTTCACCGTCTTTAACCTGAAGTACAGGGGTATAGAACACAACATCTATTTCTTCAGCTTCAGGGAAGTTTTCAAAGACTTTTGTTCTGAGAGCTGTTTTTATAGAATCTTCTGTTGCAAATTCTGTAGCAGAAAGACTTTCTGTCACATAAACCGCTTCCTCCACTACAAGTCGGTACTGATTGTTGTCATTGGGGATTGTGATTTCGGAAATATATGCTTTGACGATGGATGCTTCCACAACCGGGGAAAGCTTTGGAAGGATATAGTTTTCCGCATCTTCTCCCTCAAGAACCGCATTGTTCACAGAGAGAGGAACAGTCACACGCTGAACATCGGCTGTAGGGAAATCTGCCGCTGTAATACTGTCGTATTTAAGCTTTGCATCATCACCTGACACAATACCAGTAACCTTGATTTCGCCTTTTACCTTTGCAGCTGCCGCTGTGCCGTCGTGTGATTTTTTAACTTTGATATCAGAAATATCCCATTCCAAAGGACGCTGTTCAATAATATATGAAACTATCGCACTGCCTTCAAAGGAAGGGTCATCTTTTGAAACCTGTATTGCAAGCTTGTATTCCCCTGCTTTTACAGGCGGATTTGCCATTTTTTTGCCTTTTGCATCCCACCATGTGTATGTAAATTTTGTAACACCGCCGGATTTGCCGCTTACAAGCGCATAAACATCAGATTTTGAAATTTCCTTGCCGTCATAAACTTTTGTATAAACAGAACCCATGGAAATCTGTGCTTTTTTCACCACTTTTTCTTCTGTTTTTGTGTCGTTTGCAGATTCTGTTGCCAAAACAGTCACAGGAACTGCACAACAGATAAGGCACATACAGATAAACAGGCTGAAGATTTTTTTGTTAAGGAATTTTTTCATTAACCATTTCCTCCTTTTACTTTTAAAAAACGAAATATAACCTTCTTTCATCATTTTCTTAATTATAGTTAATACTGTTCCCCTTATCATCAATAAACTGTTAACAATATTAACCCTTTATGATTACAATTGTATTTTATATTATTTTTATTAAGAAATTGTGAAAATTTGACATATCCGTCTTAATATTGTAAAAATATAATATACTACATTTCAAGGAGCAGCGTTATGAATATAAGAAAAGCAACACTTCAGGATATTGAAAAAGTAAGCAACATATACATCAATATACATGAAGAAGAATCTGCCGGCAAAGTAACCACAGGCTGGCTTAAAGGTATATATCCTGTATACGACACCGCAAAAGCAGCTTTTGAAAGGGATGACCTTTTTGTTGCAGAAAAGGACGGTGAGATTGTTGCCGCCGCAATTATCAACAAAATTCAGGGACCTATCTATGAAGAAGCAACCTGGGAATTTGAAGCTGCACCTGAAAATGTTATGGTTCTGCACACACTTGTTGTTGACCCACAGTGTGCAAAAAGCGGAATAGGCACAGAAATGGTAGCTTTCTATGAAAAATATGCTTTGGAAAACGGCTGTCCTGAACTGAGAATGGATACCAACGCGCGCAACGCTATTGCCAGAAAACTGTACAAAAAACTGGGATATAAGGAAGTTTCCATTGTACCTTGTGTTTTCAACGGAATACCTGATGTACAGCTTGTATGCCTTGAAAAAAGAATAGGATAAATACAATAAATATACCATTTGACTATTTACAAATTGTGACACAATATTGTATTATTGAGACAGGAATATTTGCAATATATTGTGAATAACGTATCGTAATTTAATTTTTGGAGGATATAAATATGGGCAAATTTTTAATCAAAAAAACACCAACAGGCTACAACTTCCATCTTAAGGCAGGCAATGGCGAAACAATCGGCACAAGCGAAGTTTACACAACATTGGCAGCTTGCCGTAACGGTGTTGAAAGTGTTATGAAAAACGCTGTTAAAGCAAACGTTGAAGACCAGACAGTTGAAAACTTTGAAGTTTGCAAACATCCTAAATTTGAAATCTACACAGACAAAGCCGGCGAATTCCGTTTCCGTCTCAAAGCATCAAACGGCGAACCTATCCTCGCAAGTGAAGCTTACACATCAAAATCAGGCGTTGAAAACGGTGTTGAAAGCGTTGTTAAAAATGCTGCTGATGCAACAGTTGTTGAAGAAGTTGAATAATACACTATATTCCCCTCTGAAACTTCAGAGGGGTTTTATTTTTTTGAGTTACTATATAATTATCGCAATATATTAAAACAAATACCGATGGAACACATAGGCATAAATTATCCGTATATAGTCCACAGCGTTTTATAATATAAAATACTGTGCTTTATATATTCCACACACACAAACCAAAGCCTGTATTACGCAAAAATGTTATATCAAAAAATATTAAAAAATCTGCATAAAATATTGATTTTTGACGTTTTAGTGTTATACTATAAAAAGGGAAATTTGTTGAAAATACAGTTCTCATAACGCGTATAATTAAACCAAATATATTACCACAGAGGAGATTGTTTTATGAAAAAACTTTACGAAGGTAAAACAAAAGACGTTTACAGCCTTGAAAACGGCAATGTATTGCTCAAATTCAAAGATGACTGTACAGGTAAAGACGGCGTGTTTGATCCAGGCGAAAATGCAGTAGGTCTTACAATTGAAGGTATCGGCAAAGCTAACCTCGAAACATCTG
>JAZOTI010000120.1:0-28050 GCA_045657565.1 Oscillospiraceae bacterium
AACCCGCTCCATTTTTTATATAGTGATGGCGCCATAGCCAAGTGGTAAGGCAGAGGTCTGCAAAACCTTTATTCACCAGTTCAAATCTGGTTGGCGCCTCCAAGAGAAGACAGCATCTGTTTTTACAGATGCTGTTTTTTCGTATACACTTGTTGAAATGTATGTGTTATTACAGTATAATATATTTTAATGTAAAACTATTTTAAGGAGTAAAATTATGGAAAAAACATTTTTCGGCAAAGACAAATATGACAACGAGATATATAAATATACAATTTTTGATGAAGACAACAACTCTGTTAGTATCATCAACTATGGTGCAACTGTTCAGAGTCTTATTATCAATGGCAGAGATGTTGTTGTAGGTTATGACAATATGGAACAGTACCAGACAGATACCGACCGTTCTTTCTTTGGTGCTGTTTGCGGTCGTGTTGCAAACCGTATGGAAAACTGTGAGTTTTATGTAGAAGGGGAAAAATACACCCTTTATAAAAATAATGGCGAACACTCCCTCCATGGCGGTAAAGAAGGCTTTGACAGAAAATACTACGAACTTACCGATGCCGAAGAAAACAGCCTCACATTCTCTCTTTTTTCTCCCGACGGAGAAGAAGGTTACCCAGGTAACTTCAACCTTAGTGTAAAATACACATTTAAAAATGCATTGCTCCTTATCGAATATATGGCTAAAACAGACAAATCCTGTCCTGTTAACGTTACAAACCATTCTTACTTCAACCTTGACGGTAAAGGCACAATTCTGGGCCATAAACTGCAGCTTAACAGCCATTACTATATTAAAGTTAATGACGATGTTCTTGCAAACGGCATTGTTGCACCTGTTGAAGGCACCCCATTTGATTTTATCGAAGAAAAAGTTCTTGGTGACAATATTATGGCAGCAAGACAGGCACAGCCATCAGTTGGCGGCATTGACCACCATCTGTTCTGTGATGCAGGTATTACAGCATATCGCAAGTTTGGCACACTCACATCTTCCGATGATAAAATCAAGATGGATATTTTTACAGACCAGTGCGGGGCACAGATTTATACAGGCAACTTTGTAGCTCCTGAAACAGGTAAAAATGGTTGGGAAATCGTGCAGTTCGGCGGAATTTGCGTAGAAACACAGCTTCCTCCAAACAATCTCAATCATTCTCATCTGCCAAATATGATGCTCCATAAAGGCGAAATTTACCGCCATAAAACAGGTTATAAATTCCGTTATTAATCTGAACTTTTGGTGAAATTTAAATCCTCTGATTGTAGAAGAACACAACTTGATATTATAATATTGTGGAGAAAATACAGGCTATTGAGGTTTTAATGAATTCAAAAGTTAAAGAAAAAGCAAAGGTAGTGCTTTCCAAGACATCAGCTATGCACTATGTAAAACTGGTGTTCAGATCGGGTTTGTTTGCGGTAGCACTGATGATTTATATAATAAACAGAATGCGCAATGCGACAAGCCCATTTGGCGGTCTGGAACATCAACCTTTCATACTGACATTCATCTGGATTGTTTTTGTAACAGAAATGATTCTGCGTTTCTTTCCGTCAAAACTGGAAAGTATGGGGTGTGAAAAACAGTTTAAAAGTAACTATAAACCTACAGGCAAAACAACTCCTAAAAATATAAGCTGGAAAGCTACTTTTTCGGTGGTTGCGGCCTGGTGCGCGCTTAATGGTATAATAGGTTTATTATATTATGAAGGAATTATAGATGAAGGGATATTGTTACTTATATGTCTGGCGTATTCTGCCTGTGATATGATCTGTATTCTGTTTTTCTGTCCGTTCCATACCTGGTTTATGAAAAACAAATGCTGCGTAACCTGCCGTATCTACAACTGGGATTACGCAATGATGTTTACACCGCTGGTGTTTACAAAAAGTCCGTTCTACTGGAGTATTCTCGGCTGTGCAGTATTGTTACTGATACGCTGGGAGATTACATATAAACTCCACCCGGAACGTTTTTCTGAAACTACCAACGCAAATCTTTCCTGTGCAAACTGTACAGAAAAACTTTGTCACCACAAAAAACAGTTAAAAGGATTTTTGAATAAAAACAAAAAACGTCTTCAGCTCAAAGGCAATCAGATGGTAGAAAATTATAAAAAGAATAAGTAATATTTATAATCAGGTATAATATATAACTGATACTTCATGCTTTGAAAATTTTTGTAAAGCAATAGTTTGAATATCAAACTATCATATTGCATTCCACAGGGGTATGAAGAAGCTTTTGGATCGTTTGATATTACAAAAAATACATTGTATGTCAACAAATGAATGTTTAAAGATCTATATAGAAATTGACAATAAAACTGAAGAATAAATTAAAAGGCAAGGTAAAAATACCTTGCCTTTTGTTTGTGTATATTATTAATTACAGCTGATGGAACCAAACCATCATATCTTTTGCACCACGGTTAGCCCATGCATAATATGGAATAAGCTTAAGCTGTGCGGATTCGTATTCTGTTTCAGGATTGTAGTGGTAAAGGCGTTTTGTGCAACCTTTTTCCACCTTCGCATTAACTGTGAGGAATGGTACTGTGCCAAGTTCACAGTCAACTACTTCCATAGTTGCATTTCTCACATCGTCAACTGTAAGGCGGAAATCAGTAAGTGTTTTTTCGTTGTCAACACTTTCAGCGCAGTAAACAAACGGACCTTTCTGCACAGCAATACGGTTTGCATCTGCTGTTACCATCGGATTTGCTTTTACAGCCATTACAGGTGTATCAAATACAAATTCAACTACATTTTCGTTTCCGTCGGTAACAACTGTGTAGAAACCGTCTTTTGTGCAAGAACAAACTTCTGTACCATTAACAGTAACTTTAACATTTGCAGCCCAGAAAGGAACACGGATTTTAACAGTATAGCCTTCAGCGCCGGAAATTGTGTATTTAACACTGTTTTCATAAGGGAAAGCAGTTTCCTGTTTAATGGATACAGCACCGTCAAACACACTTGTTTCGCTTGCTACAAACAGGTTTGCATAAACTGTTTTATTTTCAGCATCAGGAGTATAGATATATCTGTGCATGGATCCGATGGTTCTTGCAAAGTTTGGAGGACAGCATGCACAGCTGTACCAGTTTGGACGGATATGTTTAATCCAGTAAAGATTTTTATTGCCGGAAATCATATCAGCGTGAATTTCCATAGGGTTTACATAGAAGAAATGTACACCGTCAAGTGAAGCACCTGCAAGGATACCATTGTAAAGACATCTTTCAATTACTTCAAGATATTCTTCTTTAGGGTCAATTTTGAACATATCATATGCAAAGAATACAAGAGCGATAGAAGCACATGTTTCGCAGTACATACTTTCGTTAGGCAGGTCATAGTCACCTGTAAAAGCTTCACCAATACCGGTAGAACCTACACCACCAGTAATGTACATTTTTTTGTTTGCAACATTGTCCCACAAAGCAAGGCAGGCTTCATAAACTTCTTTATCTTTATTATGATATGCAAGACGTGCCATACCTGCTGCAAGATAAAGCATTCTTACAGCGTGACCTTTAACTTCTCTCTGGTTTTTAGGCTGAGTATATGCGCAAAGATATTCTGTTTTGTCAGCAACATCAACCATATCAATAGGGAGATTGTCTTCTATGTTGCGCTGCATTTCCTTGTTGTAAAAATCAGGGTCTTTGCCGCGGATATCGATATGGAATTCACACATTCTCAAAGCTCTTTCATCGCCTGTGAGCTCATAATATTTAAGCAAACCGAGTTCTATAACAGGGTGACCGTCAGAACCGTGAATTTTACCTTCTTCATAACCGAATTTTGCATCAACCTGGTCTACAACTTTTTCAGCAATTCTGAGTACTGTCTGGTTGCCTGTAGCTTTGTGGTATTCAACACAAGCTTCAAGGAGATGACCCATACAGTAAAGTTCGTGGCCAAGATACATCATTCTGTATTTAAGTCTTGGTTCTTTAAGCTGAAAATATGTATCAATATAGCCGTCAGCCTGCTGTGCTGCAGCAATAAGTTCAACAACACTGTCTGCAATACTCTGCAGTTCTTTATCAGGTTTAACCTGCAAGCTGCATCCTACAGCATCAAGCCATTTATAAACATCACTGTCCTGGAAAGACATACCATGATGTTCGCCCTGGCTGAGACCTGCAGCAATGCGAAGATTTTCAAGGGCATAGCTTTTTCTGTTTCTGAGATATTCAATGTCGTCAACATCGTCATTCAATACTTTATACTGGAATGGGATAGTTTCATTTTTGATAAGTTCCACATAGTTATCCCAGAACTTACCTGTCATTTTTACTTCTTTTAAAGGAAGCTCGCGCAACATATTCTGTTCCTCCGAAATATTTATTTTTATTTATTATAATTGAAATAATATTTATTAGCAATTAGAATTTAAAAATTATTAATATAATTTTATACAATTTATGTTATTATAAAATCATACAATAAGACAGGGGGCAGATAATGAAAAACATAAAAAAACTCGACTGGAAATTTTTTGGAGTAATGTTTGTAATTATGTGTGTAATATACATTATTACACGGTATTGCCTGGGAAATATGTATACGCCTAAATGGACAGCAATGCACATTTTTTCTTATGCAATGAGTGGAATAACTGTAATATCACTGCTGGGATACCGCAGAATGGCTGCTTTATCTATAATTGGGTATGTGGCAGGCATAACAACCGGGGAACTTTTTGGTGGATTTGAAAGCCATATAGGTCCGCAGTATCTCCATTGGGGTTGGCTTATCAGTATTGTGGTACTGATTGTTTTTGTTGTAATCGGTTATTTTGTGCAAAAGGTTGGTGAAAGGAATGAAAGTAACAAATAAAGATATATTGTTGTTATCATGTCCTGTTGTTACTGTAATTTTACCGATTATTCTTGTTTATGCTGTTGGAGGCTATACAGGTCTTGCATTTATGATTATTTGCCTGCTTATAGTAAATCCTGCATATTTTATTGTTATGGGTACTGTGTGCGGAAGCAATATAAAAAGATATTGGCCGGTGCCATTTGTATCGGTGGTGATAACAAGTTTATCACTGAAATTTATATTGCAGATGGGGATTGCTGATAATCACTACTATGCGGTTATTTATCTTGTTTGTTCGGTGCTGCCGATGATTTTAACAGCGATAATAAAATGCAATAAACAAAATGGTGAACCACACAAAAACAGAAAACTGTTGATTACTGTTATTGGAGTGCTGATTTTCCTGATGTCAATATGTGCTGTAATGCTGGTTTTGAAATAATATAGCTGTCGGATATAATAAATGTCCGACAGTTTTTATATTTTGATATAACTTTTATTTGATAGTTGTAAAAATATGTAGTATAATATTTATATTGTATTCAGGGATGTAATTCCCGATCGGAAAGGAAATACCAAAATGACCTTTAAAGAACTCAAGCAAACTTATGACAAACCATTTGACAGAATTAAACATATGAGCAACGGTCAGATTGTTCTATGCACCCTTGCAATGTTTATGGCAATGGTTTTGTGTACATGTATTATATATCCTTTGACAAAAGGTATGCCTGTAATTGGAATGCCAAAGGAAAAGAATATCGAATATATAGAAGTTACAGATACAAGAAAATCAGATGAAGTTATAGTAACTGACGATGAAACTATGGTTTTCTTTGCTCACAATGTAGTAAACTATCTCAACTATTCATTTGCAAAAGTGGAAACAATGCCGGAAGAAGAACTGTTCATCACTATCAAATACGTTGAAAAAGATGGTACCGAAACAGTTATCAGTGCAAATGAAGATTATGTATACTGGCAAGATGCCTATCACAAATTATTGCAAAATGGTGTTTTTACATCTTATGTTGAAGGTGTATTTTATGATAAGACTGTTGTTGTAACCAAATAACATTGTACATATTAAAAACAAATCAAACCTGCCTTATATTTGAGGCAGGTTTTTTATTGAGAAAATATACTTTATATGGTACTATTTATGTAGTTTAATCAGGAGGATATTGTTATGGTTGTATACAGACAGGCAGAAAAAAACGAATTTAAAAAGATAACAGAACTGGCAAAAGAAGTTTTTAAATTTGATTTTGAAGAACTGCTTCCAAAAACTTTTTACGCAGAAGGAAATGTGCATGAAATAACAAAAGTTGCACAAAGAGAAGATGGCAAACTGATTGCAGAAGTTTGTGTATTGCCACAGGAAGTAACTGTAGGGGGAGAAAAGCTTAAATCAAACTATCTTGGAACTGTGTCTGTTCTGGAGGAACACCGTGGTGAAGGACATATGATAAAGCTTATGAATATCTGCCTTGATGAAATGAAAGGCGAATATGATTTGAGTGTGCTTGGCGGCCGCAGACAGAGATATGAATATTTCGGCTATACCTACGGCGGTGTTCAGTGGGAATACACAATTAATATTCACAATATACGTCACGCTTTGAAAGATACAGACAGCAGCGGTATTTCTTTTGAACCTTTGTTTGATAAAAAAGAAAACGGGGAATATGCCGCAGAATTCAACAATATAAGAAAAATAAATACATATCGCGAACCAGAACTGATTGAAAAGATTCTTACTTCATATCACCATACACCGTATGCGGTAATGGAAAATGGAGTAGTTATCGGATATGTCCTTACAACAGGCGAAAATGCTACAATTTCAGAAATTGCATTAAATAATTACAGCAATACAAAAAAAGTTGTAAAAGCTTTTTTTGAACAGTTCGACATTACCAAAGTAGTTGTGATGATGCCTGAATATGAAAGTGAACTGCAGAAAGAAGTAAGCAGCTTTGCAGAATGTTATAATACAATTCCTTGCTGTATGTTCAATGTTTTTGACTTTGCAAAGGTTATCAAAGCGTTCCTTACAGTTAAAAACAGTTATCAGAAACTTTCATATGGCAGATTTTCAGCAATTATGGACAATCAGCCGATAACAGTTACAGTTGATGAAAATGGTATCAGTGTTGAAAAAACAGCAGATAGTGAAGCTGTTGTCCTCAGCAAAATGGATGCACAGAAACTTATTCTGACACCTTTTGGCAGACATATGAACATTAATGTGCCAGCAGACTGGTTTCCGCTTCCTGTGTTCTGGTATTACGTAGACTGTTTCTGATATTTTAAAGGTGATATAAATGACTAAATATCACAAATGCATATTGTCAGTAGCTGTTGTTGTTGAATAAGCATATTATGTGATGTAAAGTGAAGATACCTTACATCACATAAAGCTTGATAAGAAAATGACTTTTTACACAGAAAAACAGTATATAAATGTTTTGTGAGCGGTAAAATAACAATATTAGTCAACACTAACATAATGTGTGTCATATAGCTAAAGATAGAAAAAAGGAGGTTGTTTAATGAAAATAAAAGCAAGCGGCAAAAAAATCAAATCAGCGGCAGAATTTGTTTTCAAGGCAATTTCCTTATACCTTACAAGCAAAAAAATGCCTGATGCAGAAATTGTAAGTTACCATATAACCCACAATGGCAGATACCTTGTTATTAATACAGGTATTGATGCTCCTGCAGGAGAAATACGATGTATAAGCAAAAGTGTAAGAGAAGATAAAATGTTTATATCATTTTATTCAAAATCAGCACTGGATAAAGGTACAAAAGAAGAATATATCTTTCCTGTAAAACTGCCGGAAAATTGTAATGAAATATATCTGTACAAAGGAAAAGACAACTATCAAATGTCATTATACAAAGATAAAGATTCCGGCAAATGGATGCGTGCACCGATAATATTTTAATATTTATCGGATTGACGTTTATTTTTCTTTGTTATATACTTAATCATACATGATTTCCCCAGGAGGAAAAGATTTAATGGAAAAATTTAAAAAAATATGGGATGTTGTAACGACAATTCTTGTTAGTATAGTTGTTGTTTTTGCGGTGTTGCTTGTTGGTGCACGTGTTGTGGGGCTCAATGTTTTTACAGTGCTTTCAGGTTCAATGGAACCTACATATCATACGGGTTCACTTATCTATGTAAAAGAAGTTGATTATACCGAACTCAAAGAAGGGGATGTAATCACATTTATGATGAGCGAAGATATGGTTGCAACACACCGTATTGCAGGAGTAGTACCTGATGAAGCTGATTCAACTGTTATCCGTTATCGAACAAAGGGTGATGCAAACGAAAACGAAGATGCAACACTTGTTCATTATAAAAATATTATCGGAACACCGGTTTTCACAATTCCATATCTTGGATATGTGACAAGTTATATTCAGTCACCTCCGGGGATGTATATAGCAATTGCTGCAGGTGCGATTATACTTTTGCTTGCGTTTTTGCCAGATATTTTTAGTGATGAAGCTGAAGAAAACAAAAAAGAAAAGAAAAAAACTGAAATTAAATAATAGTTTAAAAAGAGGTCTTACACAGGCCTCTTTTTTGTTATTCCAAAACAGAAATTGTCAAATAAAACATTATCTTCATATAAAATTAATTGCCGCTATACTGTTCAAAAAAGTTACAGTATGCACTATACTTTTTCACATATTTTATGGTATACTATAATGTAACGTCATGATGGGAAAATGGTGTCTCATGTGATTAATTTGATGTTTTAACGGCAAAAGGAGGTAATTATGGATAAATTTGTGCTTCATTCGGAATATACCCCAAGAGGTGACCAGCCAAAAGCTATCCAGGCGATTGTTGACGGTATCAATGACGGTCTCAAAGCGCAGACTATCCTTGGTGCGACAGGTACCGGCAAAACCTATGTTATGGCTCAGATTATCGAAAAAATCAACCGCCCAACTCTGGTTCTTGCACACAACAAAACCCTTGCTGCACAGCTTTGTACAGAGTTCAAGGAACTTTTTCCTGAAAATGCCGTTGAATATTTTGTTTCATATTATGACTACTATCAGCCGGAAGCATATATCCCGTCCACCGATGTTTATATCGAAAAAGACAGTGCTATAAACGAGGAAATTGATCGTTTGCGTCACAGTGCAACTGCAAGTCTTTCAGAACGCAGGGACGTTATAATCGTAGCAAGTGTTTCCTGTATATATTCCCTTGGTGACCCTATAGATTATCGTGAAATGGTAATTTCCATCCGTCCGGGAATGGAAAAAAGCCGCGAAGAATTTATGAAAGAGCTTGTAAAGCTGCAGTATGAACGCAATGATATGAACTTTATTCGCAACAAATTTCGTGTAAGAGGCGATGTTGTGGAAGTTTATCCTGCCTACAGCCATGAAACAGCTTACCGTGTGGAATTTTTTGGTGATGAAATTGACAGAATAAGGGAAATAAATCACCTTACAGGCGAAGTTAAAAACACAATCAACCACCTTGCGATTTTTCCTGCTAGTCATTATATTATTTCAGACGAAAAGCTCAAATTGGCTCTTGAACGAATTCAGAATGAAATGGATGGTCAGGTTAAAAAGTTTACCGAGGAAGGCAAACTCATAGAAGCACAGCGCATTGCACAGCGTACAATGTACGATATGGAAATGCTGCAGGAAGTTGGTACATGCAAAGGCGTAGAAAACTATTCTTCTGTTTTTGCAGGCAGAAAACCGGGGGAAACAGGTACAACATTGCTTGATTATTTCCCTGAAGATTTCGTGCTGTTCATCGATGAATCCCATGTTACAATTCCACAGGTTGGGGCAATGTATGGCGGTGACTATGCAAGAAAGAAAAACCTTGTTGAATATGGTTTCCGTCTTCCAAGTGCATTTGACAACAGACCTCTCAAGTTTGATGAGTTTGAAAACAAACTCAACCAGATGGTTTTTGTGAGTGCAACTCCAAGCAAATACGAAAAAGAACACAGCGAAAAAACAACAGAGCTGATCATCCGTCCTACAGGCCTTGTAGACCCGGAAATTATAGTAAAACCTGTTGAAGGTCAGATTGAAGACCTGCTTGATGAAATCAATATCCGCATTGCAAAAAATGAAAGAGTGCTTGTTACAACTCTTACCAAAAAAATGGCAGAGGATTTGACAGAGTACCTTGCAAGCAAAAAGATAAAAGTTAAATATATGCATCACGAAGTCGATACATTTGAACGTATGGAACTTATCCGAGATATACGTACTGGTACAATTGATGTGCTTATCGGCATCAACCTTTTGCGAGAAGGTCTTGATATGCCAGAGGTAAGTCTTATAGCAATTCTTGATGCAGACAAGGAAGGTTTCCTGCGCAGCGAAACCAGCCTTATTCAGACCATCGGCCGTGCAGCAAGAAATGCAAATGGTCAGGTAATTATGTATGCAGACACTGTGACCAACTCAATGGAAAGAGCAATTACAGAAACATACAGACGACGTGAAATTCAGATTAAATACAATGAAGAAAACGGAATAATACCACAGACAGTTAAAAAAGATATCAGGGGCATTATTGAAATTTCTTCAAAGGATGACGATGCAAACAAAAAACGTTCAGGCCGAATGTCCAAAGCTGAAAAAGAAAAACTTATTGAAAAGCTTACTAAAGAAATGAAGGAAGCAGCCAAAATTCTTGACTTTGAACATGCAGCATTTGTGCGTGACAGAATTGAAAAGCTGAGAAACTCAAAATAGGTGAAGTAAATGGCAAATGATAAAATTATAATCAAAGGTGCTAGAGAAAATAACCTTAAAAATATAGATGTAACACTGCCAAGAGACAAGATGATTGTTATGACAGGGCTTTCAGGTTCAGGTAAATCCAGTCTTGCTTTTGACACTATCTACGCAGACGGACAGAGAAGATATATGGAAAGTCTTTCTTCCTATGCGAGACAGTTTCTTGGTCAGATGGAAAAACCTAATGTGGAATCTATTGAAGGGCTTTCTCCTGCAATATCCATTGACCAGAAAACAACAAGCAAAAACCCACGTTCCACAGTAGGTACTGTTACGGAAATATATGACTATCTGCGTCTTTTATATGCAAGAATAGGTATTCCGCATTGCCCTGTGTGTGGTAAAGTAATAAAACAGCAGTCTGTTGACCAGATGGTTGATGCAATTATGGAACTTGAACAGGGTACAAGAATTCAGGTTCTTGCACCTGTTGTTCACGGACAGAAAGGTATGCATATCAAAGAACTTGACGCGGCAAAGCGCCAGGGGTTTGTCCGTGTGCGTGTTGATGGCAATATATATGACCTTGAAGAAGATATTACTCTCGACAAAAACAAAAAACACAATATCGAAATTGTAGTAGACCGACTTGTTATAAAAGAAGACATCGGGTCCCGACTTGCAGGCAGCATTGAAACTGCACTTTCCGTTGCAGATACAGGTGTTGTTATTGACGTTATAGGCGGGGAAGAATTGTTCTTTTCACAAAGTTTTGCCTGCCCTGAACATGGCATAAGCATCGGTGAACTGGAACCAAGAATGTTTTCTTTCAATGCGCCTTTCGGGGCCTGTGAAAAATGTACAGGCCTTGGTGAATTTATGCGTGTTGACCCCGAAATGATTATCCCAAACAAAAAGCTTTCCATTGCAGAAGGTGCAATCAAAGCAAGTGGCTGGTATTATGCTGAAGGTTCAGTTTCTGAAATGTACTACAAAGGGCTCGGAAAAGAATATGGCTTTGATCTTAACACACCTGTAAAAAATATGTCCCAAGAAGCTGTGGAAGCTATTCTTTATGGAACAAAAGGCAAAAAGCTGGAACTTTACCGACATACTGACAGAGGTATAAGCAACTACAGCACTGACTTTGAAGGGGTTGTAAATAACCTTGAACGTCGATTCAGGGAAACAAATTCAAGCTGGATGAAGGAAGAAATCTCTCGTGTAATGAGCGGTATTGAATGTCCCGAATGTCACGGAGACAGACTTAAACCTATTATTCTTGCAGTTACTGTTGGCGGTATAAATATCAGTGAGTTTACAAAACTCAGCGTGCGCGAAGCTATTGATTTTATTGATAATCTGTCACTTACAGAACAGGAGCAGCTTATCGCTCATTCAATTCTTAAAGAAGTAAAAGAACGCCTTACATTCCTTAAGAGTGTAGGTCTTGAATATCTTACTCTTGCACGTGCGTCTGCAACTTTGTCAGGTGGCGAAAGCCAGCGTATACGCCTCGCAACACAGATTGGTTCATCACTTACAGGTGTTCTGTATGTTCTTGACGAACCAAGTATAGGCCTGCATCAGCGTGATAATGAAAAACTTATAGCTACCCTGAAACGCCTCAGAGATCTTGGCAATACACTTATTGTGGTTGAACATGATGAAGATACAATCCGTGCAGCTGACCATATTGTTGATATCGGGCCGGGTGCAGGTGTTCACGGTGGCGAAATTATTGCACAGGGTACTCTCAAAGATATAGAATCCTGTGAAGAAAGTCTTACAGGACAGTATCTCAGTGGTAAAAAGGTGATTACAGTCCCTGAAAAAACAAGAGAAGGCAATGGCAAAACAATCCGTATCATCGGCGCAAGACAGAACAACCTGAAAAACATTGATGTGGATATTCCTCTTGGAAAGATGATATGTGTGACAGGTGTTTCCGGCAGCGGCAAATCATCACTTATCAATGAAATTTTCTACAAAAAAGCAACAAGTGTGCTTAACGGGTCAAAAATAAAACCGGGCGCACACGATGATATCACAGGTTTTGAGTATATTGATAAGGTTATAGGCATAGACCAGTCTGCAATAGGCAGAACACCACGTTCCAACCCTGCAACATATACAGGTGTTTTTGGTGATATCCGCAACCTTTTTGCACAGACTCAGGATGCAAAGATGCGAGGATATCAAGCGGGCAGATTTTCTTTTAATGTTAAAGGCGGCCGTTGTGAAGCCTGCGAAGGCGACGGCATTATTGAAATTGAAATGCACTTTTTGCCTGATATTTATGTTCCTTGTGAAGTGTGCAAGGGAAAACGTTATAACAGAGAAACACTTGAAGTGAAATATAAAGGCAAAAATATCAGTGATGTGCTGGAAATGACTGTAGAACAGGCTATGGCATTTTTTGAAAATCAGCCTAAGATTTACCGCAAAATCAAAACGCTGTACGACGTAGGTCTGGGATATATCAAGCTTGGACAAAGTGCAACAACACTTTCAGGTGGTGAGGCACAGCGTGTAAAACTTGCCCTTGAACTTTCAAAAGTGCAGACAGGCAACACACTGTATATCCTTGACGAACCTACAACAGGTCTTCACACTGCAGACGTTCACAAGCTTATTGATGTATTGCAGAAACTTGTTAATGCAGGAAATACGGTTGTGGTTATTGAACATAACCTTGATTTAATCAAAGTATGTGACCATATTATAGATATCGGCCCTGAAGGCGGCGACAAAGGTGGCGAAATTGTTGCACTTGGTACACCTAAAGAAGTAAGCTGCAATGAAAAATCATATACAGGTAAGTTTCTTAAAAAATATTTTGAACAGGAGGTATAAGGTGGATTATACAGAGAAATTAAGTGAATTTATTTCCCAAAAATTCGCACATATACCCCTTGTAAATGTTCAGACTTTTGGTTGTGTACAGAATGAAAATGACTCCGAAAAAATCCGCGGTATTTTAAACAGTGCAGGATTTGGAATAAGCAACAGCTTTGAAAACAGTGATGTTGTTATTTTCAACACCTGTGCAATCAGGGAAAACGCAGAACTTAAGATATTTGGTAATATCGGTAAACTGAAAGCTTTAAAAGCTGAAAATCCTGATATGATTGTGGCAGTTTGCGGCTGTATGGTTATGCAGCCCCACATAGTGGCAAAAATCAAGAAAAGTTATCCTTTTGTTGACATTGTTTTTGGGGTTAATTCCATTGAAGAATTACCATATATAGTGTATAATTGGTATGTTGACAACAAAAGACAGGTTTCTGCTCCACAGGTCAAAACTGATATAGTGGAAAATATCCCCGTATACCGACAAAGTAAATCCAAGGCTACAATTTCAATTATGTACGGTTGTGATAATTTCTGTTCATACTGTATTGTGCCTTATGTAAGAGGCAGAGAGCGTTCAAGAAAACCTGAGGATATTCTCAGAGAGTTCAGTCAGCTTGTGGCAGATGGGTACAAGGATATAACTCTCCTTGGGCAAAATGTTGACAGCTATGGAAAGAACCTTGAACCGCAGACAGATTTTGCAGACCTTCTCAGTATGCTTTGCAAAACAGAAGGGGATTATGTTGTGCATTTTATGTCCAGTCATCCTAAGGATATAAACAAAAAGGTGATTGACACAATCAGGGATAATCCAAAGGTTTCAAGGCAGATCCATCTTCCTGTACAATCGGGTAACAACAGAATTTTGTCACTGATGAACCGCAGATACACAGTAGAGCAGTATAAAGATATCATTGAATATGCAAAACAGCAGATTCCAGATGTCGGATTTTCAAGCGATATTATTGTAGGCTTCCCGGGAGAAACCTATCAAGAATATCTTGATACTGAAAAACTTGTGCAGGAAATACGATTTACACAACTTTTTGCATTTATCTATTCAAAACGAAATGGCACAAAAGCTGCTTTGATGGAAGATAATGCAACACATAAGGAAAAATCGGACAGACTTAACCGCCTTATAAAAATCCAACAGGATATTTTCTTTGAACATCTTGAGAGCTTTTATGGCAAAACAGTGAAAATACTTGTTGACGAAACAAAACCAGGTGGTTATTCCGGACGCATGTCAAATACACTCGTTGTTCATTTCAAATCAGATAAAGCAGATTTAATGGATAACTTTGTAAATGTAAAAATAACAGGAAGAAAAGGTACTGTTTTAACAGCAGAACTTTTTGAATAAATTTAAAAATATTTTAAGAAAAAGAGGAATATAAAAATGGCATTCGATTTTATTACAGAATTTAAAAAACTTTGCGTACAGCTTCAGAAAGAAGACGTTGTTGTTTATTACAATCAGGCAAGAAAAATGAATGATATGGACCAGGAACTCCAGGAACTTATCGGTAAATTCAACCTTGCAAAATTTAATCTCAATATGGAAATGAATAAAAAACCTGATGAACAGAATGATGATGAACTCAATCGTCTTGATGCTGAACTTAATGATCTGTACGACCAGATTATGAACAATGACAGCATGGTTGCTTTCAATGAAGCAGCACTTGACGTTGAACGCCTCACAAAACATGTTCAGGCAATTCTCACAGCAACAGTTAGCGGCAATGACCCAATGGCGGTTGAACTTCCTGAAGAAGGCTGCTCAGGCAACTGTTCTTCATGCTCTGGCTGTCACTAATTATTTTTTATAATATTAACTTATTTATCTGAAACTATTAAAGGACGGTTTATATTGTGGCAAAGTTATCTCCGATGATGCAGCAATACTTTGAAATTAAAAACAGACATAAAGACCATATTGTCTTTTTCAGACTGGGTGACTTCTATGAAATGTTCTTTGACGATGCAATTCTTGCATCAAAAGAACTGGAGCTCACCCTTACAGGTCGTGACTGTGGACAGGAAGAAAGAGCACCTATGTGTGGCATTCCTTACCATAGCAGTGAAGCATATATTCAGCGTCTGCTTGAAAAAGGCTATAAAGTTGCAATCTGTGAACAGACAGAAGCTCCTCAGAAGGGGAAAACTTTGGTAAACCGTGATGTAATCAGGGTTGTTACACCGGGGACTGTTCTTGAAAACAGTATGCTCAGTGAAGATAAAAATAACTATATCGCAAGTGTTTATATTGACAGTGACAGTGTTTTTCACACATGTTTCTGCGATATTTCCACAGGCAATATGCACACAACTGCTATTGTCAGTGAAAATCTGCAGAATGCTGTGCAGTCAGAACTTTTCAAATATAAACCAAGTGAAATTGTAATTAACAGCCGTATTCTCGATTTTAAATGGCTTACTGATTACATAAAAAACATTATAAAATGTCCTGTTGAACTTATCAGTGAAGAAGATTACAATGAGGAATCTGCAAAAATAAAAGCAGAAGCCTATTTTGCAGGCAACTCCTTTGATGCAGGCATGACATTCTGTATATGGCAGCTTGTTGATTACCTTGAAAACACACAGAAGGTAGGCATAGAAAATATTTCGCAGGTGGAAAGTTATGAACAGAACAGTTTTATGAAACTGTCCTACACAACAACTTCAAACCTTGAACTGTTTGAAACTATCCGCAGCAAAGAGAAAAAAGGCAGTTTGCTTTGGGTTCTGGACAACACAAAAACATCTTTCGGCAAACGAATGATGCGTCAGGTGCTGGCATCACCGCTTATGGACAAAAATGCAATTGATGCACGACTTGATTGTGTTGAATATTTCAATACAAACCTGCTTACCCGTATGGAAGTTCAGAAACTTCTTCGTGGTATCCAGGATATGGAACGTCTGTGTTCCAGAGCATCTTTCGGCAATGCAAGTCCAAGGGATGTATTCTCCTTGTCCTCATCTCTCAAAAATCTTCTGCCTTTGAAAAATATACTTGCACAGTGTGACAACAGACTTATTGCAAATCTTGACAGAGATATAAATCCTCTTACTGATTTGTGTGACGAGCTTGACAGGGCGATAATTGAAAATCCTCCTGCAACAACAAAGGACGGGAATGTCATCAAGGCAGGCTATAATGCTGAAGTTGACAGATTGCGAAACCTTGTTGACAACAGCATGGAAATTCTTGCCGAAATTGAAACACGTCTCAAACAGGAAACAGGAATTCCAAAACTTAAAATAGGATATAACCGAGTGTTCGGTTATTTTATTGAGGTTACAAGATCATATCTGGACCTTGTTCCTCCTACATTTTTCCGCAAACAGACCCTTGCCGGTGCTGAAAGATTTATCACTGAAGAACTTAAAGAACTTGAACAGGAAATTCTTTCTGCAAGCGATAAACTGCTTGCTCTTGAAAGAGAACTTTTCAATAATCTTCTCAGACAAATCAGCGATAATTCGAAGGAAATTCTTGTAACTACAAAGGCACTTTCATACATTGATGTGCTTGCGTCTTTCTCTGAAATAAGCATTAAAAACAACTATGTGAAACCAGTGATTACAACAGGGGATGAAACCAACATAAAAGACGGGCGTCATCCTGTGGTTGAAGCAATGCTCAAAGATGAGATATTTATACCAAATGATACCTTGCTCAACTGTACAAACAACCGTGTAAGCATTATTACAGGGCCTAATATGGCGGGTAAATCCACATATATGCGTCAGGTTGCAATTATTACAATAATGGCACAGATAGGATGTTTTGTACCTGCAAGAAGTGCTGAAATTTCCATAACAGATGCAATATTTACCCGTGTAGGTGCATCGGATGATCTTTCAAGCGGACGCTCCACATTTATGGTGGAAATGAGTGAGGTAAGTGAAATACTCAAAAACGCAACAGAAAAAAGCCTTGTTATACTTGATGAAATAGGCAGAGGCACATCTACCTTTGATGGTATGAGTATTGCAAAGGCTGTTGTGGAATATATATACGACAAAAACAACAATCTTGGTTGTAAAACTTTGTTTGCAACACATTATCACGAACTTACAGATATGGAAGGTCAGTTCCCGGGTGTTGTGAACTATAACATCGCAGTAAAAAAACGTGGCGATGAAATTACATTTTTAAGAAAAATCGTCAAAGGCGGTGCTGATGACAGTTTCGGTGTGCAGGTTGCAAAACTTGCCGGTGTGCCTGATGCTGTTATTGAACGTGCAAAGGTTATCCTTGCTGAACTGGAAGAAAACGCACGCAGAGAAAAAATGGCGGTTCGCCAGCTTTCATTTGACGACGCAATCCCTATGCTTCAGGCGGAAAGAGAAAAAGAAGTTCCGGCTGAAATTGTAAAAGAGCTTGAAAAAGTAGATGTAAACGTGCTCACACCGATTGAAGCTCTTAACATACTCAACAAACTTAAATCATTACTTTAAAAGGAGCTATTTATGGCGGTAATCAATGTTCTGGATAAACACACAGCGGAACTTATTGCTGCAGGTGAGGTTGTAGAAAAACCTGCCTCAGTTGTAAAGGAACTTGTGGAAAACTCCATAGATGCCGGTGCGAGAAATATTCTTGTGGATATTGAAAACGGCGGTATCAAAAAAATATTGGTTCAGGATGACGGCTGCGGCATTGACAGTGAATATGTTGCCACAGCCTTTATTCGCCATGCAACAAGTAAAATCTCCGGTAAAGAGGATTTAAACAGCATTGCAAGTCTGGGTTTCCGCGGTGAAGCTTTGGCTTCAATTGCATCAGTTTCAAAGGTTACGCTTATTACAAAAACAGAACAGCAGGATTTTGCAGTTGAATATGTTGTTGAGGGCGGGGAAGAAATTAGCATTGAAATCAAACCTTTTGTAAACGGCACAAGATTTATTATCAGAGATTTGTTTTATAACACTCCTGCAAGAATGAAGTTCCTTAAAAAAGATGCAACGGAAGCAGGATATATAAACGAAATTCTTACAAACCTGGCATTGTCACATCCGGATATTGCCTTCACATTCAAAAAAGATGGCAAGGAAGTGTTCAATACACCGGGGGACGGTAATCTCAAAAATACAATTGCATGTTTGTTTACCACAAGTTTTGCAAATGAAGTATGTTCTGTGGATTACAGCGACGGAAAATATTCAATAAAGGGTTATACAACATTTCCTCATTATTCCCGTCAAAGCCGTAATATGCAGTTTGTGTTTATCAACGGCCGTTTTGTAAAAAACAAAACTATAATTGCTGCTGTTGAAAATGCATATAAAGGTACTGTTATGGTAGGCAAATTCCCGGGATATGTTCTCAATGTGGAAATGCCTTTTGATTGTGTTGATGTCAATGTTCATCCTGCAAAAACGGAAGTTCGTTTTGCAAATGACAGTGAAATTTTTACTGCTGTATACAGAGCTGTAAAAAGTGCTTTGAGTGAAAATACCGACATTAAACAGGTAAATATCAAAAATACTGTTCAGACAAAGTTTTTTGTTGATACAGAAAACATAAAACAGCAGTCTTTTGCAGAAACAATAAAAACAGAAACTCCGCAACCAAAGCAGGAGTTTAAACTCAATATAAATAAACCTAAGGAAACTTTTAAAACAGTTTCTGCCCAGGAATTCAAGGAAAATTATCTTGGCAGTACAAATGTTGTCAGAAGTGACAGCAGTTTTACACCTTATGTTTCCGATACTTCACAGAATACAGTCAAATCATTCCGCAAACAGGATATATTCATTCCTTTTGAGGATATGGAAGATAAAAAAGATTCTGTAAATACAGAGACTGTGGTAACACAGACTCCGATATTGGAAAAAACAGAAGCAGATGTTACAGAAGATATTACTGTAACAGCAGAAATTGCTGAAAAAACGCAGGAAAATACAAACTCCGACAATGAATTTTTATATGATATAAGAGTAATCGGAGAAATATTCAACACCTATATTCTTTGTCAGGTAGAAGAAAGTCTTGTTATCATTGATAAACACGCTGCTCACGAAAGACTTCTTTATGAAAAACTTAAAAAGACACAGAACAATGACAACCAGATGCTACTTGTACCTGTAGGTGTAAATCTCTCCGCAAAGGAAAAAGAAGCGATTATGGATAATATTAAGCTTCTTGATGAAAGCGGATTTATAATTGAAGATATGGGGCTTAATGGTGTTATGGTGCGTGCAGTACCGCTTAATATAAGCAGCGATGACCCACAGAGCCTTATTGAAGAAATTGCACATAACCTTTCTGAAGGTGATGGCAGTCCTGTAACAGAAAAACAGGAATGGATTTTACACTCTGTTGCATGCAGAAGTGCTATAAAAGCAGGAGATAAAGCAACTGAGTACGAGCTTAAACAGCTTGTAAATGATATTAAAACACAGAAGATACCGCTTTACTGTCCGCACGGCAGACCGGTTATCATATCCCTGACCAAGAAGGAGATTGAAAGACAGTTTGGAAGATCGTAAAAAAATAGTTGTTATCTGCGGCCCTACAGCAAGCGGGAAAACAGGATTGTCTTTGTTTTTAAGCAACAGACTTAACGGGGAGATAATATCAGCAGACTCTATGCAGGTTTATAAAAATCTTGATGTTGGTACAGCGAAAGCTACAGCAGAAGAACAGGCTGCGGCACCGCATCATCTTGTGGATTTTCTCAATCCGGATGAACCTTATAATGTTGAGATTTTTACACGTCTCGCAAAAGAAAAGATTGATGATATAGCCTCGCGTAACAATCTGCCTTTTATTGTGGGAGGCACGGGATTGTACATAGAAAGTCTTGTAAACGGAATCACCTTTACAGAACAGACAGGCGATAAAACTGTCAGAAAACAGCTTGAAAACCAGCTTTCAGATTTCGGCAAGGATTATATGTACAATAAACTTGTGGAAATTGACCCGGAATATGCACAGACAGTACATCCAAACAATGCTGTAAGAGTTTTGCGTGCATTGGAGATATATTATGCTACAGGTGTTACAATGACACAGCAGATTGCTTCTTCGAAACCTGTGGAGAAACCATACGATGCACTGCTTATAGCGATAACTTTCAGAGACCGTGAAAAACTGTATGATAATATAAATAAGCGTGTGGATATTATGGTGGAAAACGGTGTTCTGCAGGAAGCGGAGTATGTTTACAAAAACAAAGACAGATTTGTAAACAGCGCTGCAGCAATAGGGTATAAGGAGTTTTTTCCTTATTTTGAAGGCTTAAAGACACTGGAAGAATGTGTTGAAGACCTTAAAACCGGTTCACGTCATTATGCCAAAAGACAGCTCACCTGGTTTAACAGGATGAAAGATATAAACTGGATTTACGTTGATGATGAACAGGATTATAAACAGCAGGCGCTGATGCTTGCAGAGAATTTTTTGAATGGCAGATAAAAAATGGATCAGCAGTACAAAAGAAAGAAAAGAAAAAAGAATATTTTCTGGCCGGTTTTTATATGTATATGTTTATTGGCATATGTTGTTATTCAGTGGTATCTGATAAACCGCAACAGGATTGAAACAGTCAAAGCTGCAGAAGGTTATATAAATGACAGTATTATGTCAGTAGGTATGATTTGCAGGGAAGAAACTGTTATGAATGAAACTGCGGACGGACATTACTATTATAAAGTCGAAAACGGTCAGCGAGTTTCCAGCGGTATGCTTATCGGGGAAATTTATCCATCAGAAAACGATATAGACCTTATATATCGTTCAAAGGATATACTGTCCCATATTGAAAAACTGGAAGAAGCTGAAAACTTTATGTCTTCCGTCAATGTGGATATATCCATAACCCGCAGGCAGTTGAGTAACAGTATGGTGGAGTTTTCCAACAGACTTGCTGCAGGAAACTATGAAAATTCATATAAAAATATGATGGATATTTCACTTTATCTCAACAAAATTAATGTTGCAATGAACCGCGAAGGTGATATTGCCGGAACAAAACAGGCTCTTAAAGATTTGAATGCATCAGTTATTGCTTCAGTTTCACAGCCTACACAGTCTATTTACAGCCCGACATCCGGATATTTTATGAACTTTATTGACGGATATGAAAATATTGCATCAATGGAAAGTTTTGAAAATATGACATATTCCGAAGGCAGTGAGGCTATGCATTCAAACAACGAAACAGCATCTGCCGGAGTTTATGGCAAAATCATTACCGACTATAAATGGAATTTATGTACTTATGTAACACCTTTACAGGCTGAAAAGCTTAAAGAGGGACAGAAAGTAAAGCTTTCGATCAATGTGGAAGAACAGAAATATCAGACTGTTGTTGTAAAGAAACTTATACCAAAAGAAGATATGGTTCTGGTAATACTTGAAGCTTCTACAATAGACAAGGATGCAGCATCTGCAAGGGTACGTGATTGTGAAATACTGTTTTCACAATACAGAGGCATCAAGGTGCCAAAAAGTGCAATAAGAATAGTTGACGGTCAGATGGGCGTTTATGTAAAGTTCTCAAAACTTGTACAGTTTAAAAAGATACAACCGATATATCAGGATGAAAATTATATAATACTTCCGATTGATGGTGATGAAAATAATCAGGTTGAACTTTATGACGATATTATTGTTAAAGGGGTAAATCTTTACGATGGAAAATATTTGTAATATTAAAGAAAATGTAGAAAGAATAAGATTTGAAATAAATGAAACCTGTATAAAAATGGGCAGAAATCCTGACGAAGTTATGCTTATGGGGGTTTCAAAAACCAAAACTGCCCAGGATGTGGAAGCTGCAATAAAAGCAGGTATAACATTGTTTGGCGAAAACAAGGTTCAGGAACTTGTGCAGAAATCAGAAATGTTCCAGAAATACAATGTGCCTTGCCACATTATCGGCAATCTGCAGACAAATAAAGTGAAATATCTTCCACCGCTTACAGATTGCATTCAAAGTGTTGACAGCCTTAAACTGGCAAAAGAAATTGATAAACAGTATCTTAAAAACAATAAAGTTGCGGAAGTTCTTGTTGAAATCAATATAGGCGACGAAGACAGCAAAGGCGGTATTCAACTTGATACTGCGTATGAATTTATTCACGAAATATCGGAGTTTAAAGGAATTAAAGTAAAAGGTCTTATGTGTGTACCACCAATATGTGAAGATGAAAGCGTAAGACGATATTTTGCACAAATGTACCAGTTATTTGTTGACATACAGTCTAAAAAAGTAGATAATGTTAATATGGATATACTGTCTATGGGCATGTCTGATGACTACCGATATGCCATTATGGAAGGCAGTAATCTTGTAAGAGTAGGTTCAAAAATTTTTGGAAGAAGAAATTATAATATATAGGAGGCCACAATGGGAGTTTTTGATAAAATTAAAAATGCTTTCGGCGTAGACGATGATGATTTTGAAGATGAATTCGAATTTGAAGAAGAGGAAGAAGTAGTTGAAAAAACAGTAAAACCTGATTTTTCACAGATTGCAGCACAGCCAAAGAGAGAGAAAAATATTACTCTCAGCAGCACACCTGCACCTGCAGTACCAGCTTCCCAGCTTCAGGTTGTTCTTGTTAAACCGGAAAAATTTGATGATGCCAGCAGCATCGCTGACAGTCTCAATGCAAAGAAAACTGTTGTACTTAACCTTGAAGCAACAAGCAAAGAAGTTTCCAGAAGACTTGTTGACTTTTTGTCCGGTGTTGCTTATGCAAACAATGGTCAGTTGAAAAAAATTGCAAATTCAACATTTATCATCACACCTTACAATGTTGATGTATCCGGTATCGGCATTATTGAAGAAATTGATACAACATCAATCTATTAATTATGCGAGGATATATTCCACCACAAAACAGTGATGAAAATGTTTTTGTGAAGAAAGCGGTTCATATTCTTGAACTGGCTGAAGGGCTGGATAAAATTCAGTACACATTGTTTATGGATATGCGTCAGCAGGAACTTTTTTCTGCGCAGGCCAACAAATTCCCTCATCTTAAAGTGCAGTTTTTGTGCGGATATGAGGGAGATGGTGAACGCAGAATTGCTGCCGTATATCCTGAATATTTGGATATTGAGTATTATCAGTCTCCTATAATGGTGTTAAAAACATCTTTAAGCGATAGTGATGTATCGCATAAAGATTTTTTAGGTGCGGCTATGGCACTTAAAATAAAACGAGAGTATCTGGGTGACATAATAATAAAGGAAAATGAGACTTTTATAATATGTCATAAAAATGTTGCCAATATTATCATAGAAGAACTTACAGGTGTCAAAAAAAGCTTTGTAAGTTTTGAGTATTATGATTTACCTCTTGAATATTTCAAAGAATATTCAGAAATGCGCAAAGCAACAGTTGCGTCCTTAAGGGTGGATTCTGTTGTTGCGGCATTACTTAACAAAAGCCGCACTGAAGCCGTAAAACATATAAGACAGGGCAATGTTAAAGTCAACCAGATGGAAATACAAAATGCTGATTTTGAAATTTTTGACAATGATATAATCAGTATAAGATATAACGGAAAATTTAAGGTATTTTGTGATGGCGCCAAAAGCCGTAAGGACAGAATATTTATAAATATTGCAAAATATTGATACTTGGAGGACGTATATGTTCAACGCAAACGAAATCAGACAAATTACATTCGAAAAGGTTGTTCGTGGTTACAGACCTGAAGATGTAGAATCCTTTATGGAAAAAATCGCAGATGAATTTGAAGCTTTGGCTGCTGAAAAACAGGAAATTGAAAGCCAGCTTTACATTCTTGCAGAAAGAATTGAACAATATAAAACAGAAGAAGAATCCATCAAAGCAACTTTGATAAGCGCACAGAAACTTGGTGAAAGCATTATTGCTGAATCAAGACAGAAAGCGGAAGCTATTCTTAAAGATGCAAATATCAGAAAAAATGATATTCTTGCTTCTGCACATGAAGAATTTGCAATGTATGAAGAAAACCTTGCAAGAATCAAACGCGAAGTAAGTGATTTTAAAATTACTGTATTGAGCATGTACAAAGACCATATCGAATCTTTGAGCAAAGTTCCTGAAATCAAAAAGGAACCTGCAGCAGTAGTTGAAGAACCTGAACAGGTTGAAGAGGTTGTGGAAGCACCTTTTGAAGAAGTTCAGGAAGTTGTTGAAGAAAATGTACAGGCTGAAGAAAACACTATTGTTTTTGAAAGCGAAGTGCAGCCTGAAGAAAACAAATTCAACAACATTTCTTCTTTGTTTGATTAATAAGAGATTAACGGTGCTGCAGGCGGAAAATTGTTGCCGTCTGCTTTACCGGTAAAGAGGAAATAAATGTTTTATATTTTTTTGACAGCAGCATATGTTGCGCTTGACCAGGTTTTCAAGTATCTGGCTGTACAGCATTTAAAAGGTGCAGGGCGGATTGTCCTTATTCCACATATTATAGGTCTCAGATATGCAGAAAACACAGGTGCAGCTTTCAGCATGTTCAGTGGTAAAGTTGATTTTCTGATTATCTTTACAGCGATAGTTATTGCTGTGATTATATATGCCCTTATTGCAAAGAAGTTTTCAGATAAAACGGAAGAATTCTGTTTTGTGCTTATCCTTGCAGGTGGTATTGGTAATCTTATTGACCGCATTGCACAGGGGAAGGTTGTGGACTATCTTGAGTTTTTATTCATTGATTTTCCAATATTCAACTTTGCCGATATTCTGGTATGCTGCGGTGTAGGCTTGTATGCAGTATATGTTGTGTATACTGAATTTATAGCAAAGAAAAAGGACGAAAAGTAATATGTCCGAAAATATTTTTCTTAATGTAACAGAAGAATGGAAAGATACACGAATTGACGTGTTTGTTTCAAAAAATACCGATTATTCCCGAAATTCCGTACAGATTTTGTTGGAAGAAGAGAAAATCTCTGTAAATGGAAATAAGGTTTCAAAAAGCTATAAAATGAAACCCGGCGACAGACTTGAAATAACAGTTGAAGAAGCAAAAGATGTAGGAATTGTTGCAGAAGATATTCCTCTTGATATATATTATGAGGATGAGGACATTCTTGTTGTAAACAAACCAAAAGGAATGGTTGTTCATCCGGCCAATGGCAATGAAAGTGGTACATTGGTAAATGCACTTATGTTTCACTGTAAAGATTCTCTGTCAGGAATAAATGGTGAAATAAGACCGGGAATTGTGCATAGAATAGATAAAGACACATCAGGACTGCTTGTTGTGGCAAAAAATGATATTGCACATGAACACCTTGCACATCAGTTTAAAGAGCATTCTATCAATCGTGTTTACTATGCGATTGTCTACGGAAATGTAAAACAGGATTCAGGTGATGTGGAAGCACCTATAGGGCGACACAAAACTGACAGGAAAAAGTTTTGCATTACGCAAACAAATTCAAAATATGCATTTACGCATTACGATGTCGTTGACAAGCTGAAGGGCTTTACACTTGTGAAATGTAAGCTGAAAACAGGGAGAACACATCAGATTAGGGTACATATGCAGAGTATCGGTCATCCTTTGGCCGGTGATCCTGTATACGGCCCTAAAAATTGCATAACAGAGCTTAAAGGACAGGCTTTGCATGCAGGTGTACTTGGTTTTGTACACCCTAAAACAGGCGAATATATTGAATTTTCTTCACCTTGGCCTGTTGAATTTGAAAAATTTTATAACAAGGTAAAACTATAATTTTATTATGAACAGTATCAAAGATATTCTTGTAGTCAGCGATTTGGACAACACATTGCTGACTGCAGAAAAAGGTATTCCTGAATATAATCTGCAGATGATAAAAAAGTTTCAGCAGCTTGGAGGCAATTTTACTGTTGCCACAGGACGAAGCATTGAATCTGTAGCTCATTATTTAAGTCAGATGGAACTTTCCACCCCGGCTATAACATATAACGGCGGGGTAATATATGACTATAAAAACAAAATATATTTGCTAAAGGAAACTTTGCCGGAAAGTGCAAAAAAAGCTTTGGCGTTAATCAGGGAAAACTTCCCAGATGTTGGCACAGAAATTATGTGTGACAACAACCGTATTTATATGGTCAGGGAAAATGCTTACACTTTCAAACATGTGGATGACGAAAAGTTAAGTTATGTATGTGCCGATATGTCCAGCGTAAAAAACAGTTGGATTAAAGTGCTGTTTGCAGACAGAAACAGCCGTTTACTGGAACTGCAGGAATTCTGCAGAACACTTCCGTTTGACGACTTGGAATTTGTTATGTCAAACACCATCTACTTTGAAATGCTGCCCAAAGGCACAACAAAGGGGACAGCTCTGATAAAATTATGTGATATGCTTAATGTTGATATAAAGGATACTGTGGCAGTAGGTGATTACTATAACGATATTGAACTGCTCAGGACTGCGGGATTAAGCGTATGCGTTGACAATGCACCACAGGAAATCAAGGACATTTGCCATGCGGTTGTACCAAAATGTACCGATGGTGGTGTGGGTCATTTACTGGCACAAATTATTAAGTCTTGTACGACATAATAACAGGAGGATACAATGGATAAAAAATTTTTGCAAACAAAAGCTTTGGAAGTTAGAAAAAGCATTGTAACAGCAGTTCACGGTGCAAAAAGCGGTCATCCGGGCGGCTCTTTGTCCCTGACAGATACATTGACATATCTTTACTTCTACAAAATGAACGTTGACCCTAAAAATCCAAAAATGGAAAACAGAGACAGATTTGTTCTCTCCAAAGGTCACACAGCACCTGCACTTTATTCTGTTCTTGCAGAAAAAGGTTTCTTTGACAAAGCAGAACTTCTCAAACTCAGAAAAACAGGTGCACTTCTTCAGGGTCATCCAGATATGAAACACATTCCTGGTGTTGATATGTCTACAGGTTCTTTGGGTCAGGGTGTATCTACAGCAGTAGGTATGGCACTTGGCGGCAAAATTTCCGGTGCTGATTACACAGTTTACACAGCACTTGGTGATGGCGAAATTCAGGAAGGTCAGGTATGGGAAGCAGCAATGTCTGCAGCACATTACAAACTTGATAACCTTGTAGCTATCGTTGACAACAACAATCTTCAGATTGACGGTGAAGTAAGCAAAGTTATGTCTGTTTACCCAATCGTAGAAAAATTTGAAAGCTTTGGCTGGAATGTTGCAACATGCGATGCTCACGATTTTGACAGCATCCACGCAGCATTTGAAAAAACAAACGAAAAGAACGGCAAACCATGGGTTATCGTTCAGAAATCCGTAAAAGGTAAAGGCGTTTCCTTCATGGAAAATCAGGCTTCCTGGCATGGCAGTGCACCTAACGATGAACAGTACGCTCAGGCAATGGCTGACCTTGAAGCTATCGGTAAAGAATTGGAGGCAGAATAATTATGGCAGATGTTAAAATGATTGCAACAAGAGAAAGCTACGGCAATGCTCTTGTAGAACTTGGTAAAGTTAACCCTAACGTAGTTGTTCTGGATGCAGACCTTGCAGGTGCAACAAAAACAGGTGTTTTCAAAAAAGCATTCCCAGAAAGATTCTTTGACTGTGGTATTGCAGAAGCTAACATGGTTGGTATTGCAGCAGGTCTTGCTACAACA
>JAZOTI010000121.1:0-12856 GCA_045657565.1 Oscillospiraceae bacterium
GAAAAGCGGTAACTACGCTTTCGCTGGCCGTAAACAGAAAAAACGTGACTTCCGTCGTCTCTGGATCACAAGAATTTCTGCAGCTGTTAAAATGTACGATATGAACTACTCTACATTTATGAACGGCCTCAAAAAAGCAGGTATCACACTCAACAGAAAAATGCTTTCTGAACTTGCTATCAACGATGCAGCAGCATTTGCAGCACTCGTAGAAGCAGCTAAAAAAGCTCTGTAATATAGATAATTACGCCTTGGCGCAATAAGCGTCAGGGCGTATCTTTGTATTTAAAGATAGTTTGAAACGCTGATTTTAAGGGATAAGTGCGCCCAAAATCAGCGTAAAAAAGTATTTTTAACTACTTATATATAAGGGAATTTTGAGGTACATTTTATGCTCGGTGTTATCAACAGCAAAGACAATCCAAAAATCAAATATGCACAGAAACTTGCAAAGGATGCAAAAATGCGCAGAGAAGAAAATCTGTTTTTTGCCGCAACACCAAAGGTGGTAATGGATATTCTGCGTGCAGGTTTTGAGGCGGAAAGCTTGTTTTTTGTTGAGAGCGAATACAATCGCTTTGCACAGGAACTCACAGACTGCCCGGTGTACATCATCAATGACATTGTCAGCGAAAAACTCAGCGAAGACAAAACAAGTCCCGGTGTTTACGGCGTGTTTAAAATGAAACAGCCGGATGTAAACCGCATCTACAGTGCAAAAAAACTTATTGTCCTTGAAGATATTCAGGACCCGGGCAACATTGGTGCAATCATGCGCACAGCCCTTGCTTTTGGTTACAGAGACATTGCGGTGAGTGCAAAATGTGCTGATATCTATTCCCCGAAAGTTCTGCGCAGCAGTATGACAGCAAGCGTAAAACTGAATGTCTGCCGTTTTGATGATATTGCTTTGCTGGTAAAGGAACTTTCCTCAAAAGGCTTTTCAACGGTGGCAACCTGCCTTGAAAATTCAAAGGAACTGGGCAGCGAAAAAATCGGTCTGCCTGTAGCGGTGCTTATCGGCAACGAAGGTAACGGTCTTTCACAGCAGACAATTGACGCATCAACCCACAGGGTTAAAATTCCTATGAGCAGCGAAATTGAATCCCTCAATGCAGCGGTATCTGCAGGGGTTATGATGTGGGAATTAAGAGGAGAATAAAGTGGATTTGTATAACATCTGGCTTTCAATGACACTTGGTTCCTGCCTTGGTGACGGCGGTGAAATTGCAAGACTTGGCATAACACCGAAAGAACTTTACGAAAACCGACGCAGCTGGCATGAGTATGATGTGTTCAGCACCAGACAGCTGGAAAGAGCACTGAAAGTTCCTCTTGAAGAAGCGAAAGCAGTGTGGGAAATCCACAACAGCCTCGGTATATGTTCGGTGAATTTTACCGACGAAAATTACCCTGACAGCTTAAGGGAAATTCCTCAGGCACCGCTGGTACTGTTTTACAAAGGAGATCTGTCATTGCTTGCCTCGCCTGATAAAATCGGCATTGTAGGCAGCAGAAACCCTGACCGCGACGGCATCAAAATCTGCGATGAAATCTGCGGTACTGTGGCAGAAAACGGCGTGGTTGTGATAAGCGGCCTTGCACAGGGACTGGACAGCATTGCCCATCGTGCAGCTTTGAACGCTGGCGGCAAAACGGTGGCGTTTATAGGCACTGCGCTGGACAAAGCATACCCTGCAAGTCATCGTAATCTGCAGAACGAAATCTGTGAAAAAGGTTGCGTAATCAGCGAATACTGGGCTGGTGCACCAACACCTTCCGCAACTTTCCTGGAACGCAACAGGCTTATAGCTGCCGCAAGTGACGCGGTATGCGTAATGCAGGCAAAGGAAAAAAGCGGGTCCCTGTCTACTGCTAAAAGAGCGGTGGAATACTCCAAACAGCTTTTTGCCATTCCGGGCAACATCACCAATCCACTGTATGATGGCACCAACCGTCTTATACAGGACGGTGCTTATCCGGTGCTTGGCGCAAATGATATCCTCATCCATTTCGGTCTGGCGGAGGATAAAACAAAGGCAAAACGCATAAAAAAACCAAAACTTACCGAAATTGAACAGAAAATCTACGACTGTATAGGCCGTGAAAGCAAAAGCACAAACCAGATTTTTGCACAGACCAGAATTCCTATGGTGCAGCTTAAAGCATTGCTTACCAAAATGGAGATGGACGGTGTAATCACGAGTCAGGCAGCAGGCGTATACTGTATAAAATAAACCGATACACAATAATGCTAGGAGAACAAAATGTCCAAACTTGTTATCGTGGAATCCCCTGCAAAAGCTAAAACCATCAAGAAATATTTAGGGGAAGACTACAATGTTATCGCATCCATGGGTCACATCCGTGACCTGCCAAAAGCACAGATGGGTGTTGATATCGAAAACAATTTCAAACCAAGATACATCAACATTCCGGGCAAGACAAAGCTTATCAAAGACCTTAAAACCCTCGCTGCAGAAAGCGAGATGGTTTATCTCGCAACCGACCCGGACCGTGAAGGCGAAGCAATTTCATGGCATCTGGCACATATACTCAAACTTGACACAACACAGGAAAATCGTGTGACATTTGGTGAAATCACAAAAAAAGGTATCGCCGAAGGTATGCAGAACAAGCGCACAATTGACGAAGACCTTATCAATGCACAGCAGGCAAGAAGAATTCTTGACCGTATTGTAGGCTATAAACTTTCACCGTTTCTGTGGGAAAAAATCAAGGGTGGTCTTTCTGCAGGCCGTGTGCAGTCCGTTGCAGTAAAGCTTATTGTTGACCGTCACAGAGAAGTTGAAAGCTTTGTTCCGCAGGAATACTGGAACATTGATGCAACACTTTCTCCGTCCGGCGGTTCAAAGAAATTCAAGGCCAGATACTACGGCACAGACGGTGAAAAAATCACTGTTGAAAACGAAGCACAGGCACAGCAGATAAAACAGGACTGTGAAAACGAACCTTTTGTTATTGAAAAAATCGCAAAAGGGGAACGCAAACGTGTGCCTGCACCACCATTTATCACATCTTCCCTCCAGCAGGAGGCTTCCCGTCGTCTTGGCTTTACAGCAAGCAGAACAATGCGTGCAGCACAGACACTTTATGAAGGTGTGGAGGTTGCAGGTTATGGTCAGCTTGGTCTTATCACATATATGAGAACCGACTCTCTCCGTGTAAGTGACGAAGCAATCTGGGCTGCAAAGGGCTTTATCAAAGATAAATACGGCAGTCAGTATGTGCCAAACTACAAACGCACATACAAACAGAAAAACAACGCACAGGACGCACACGAAGCTATCCGTCCTACAAATGTGAATATCACTCCTGAAATTGCATACGGTTCCCTCAGCGGTGACGTTGCAAAACTTTACAAACTTATATGGGAACGTTTTGTTGCAAGTCAGATGGCAGACTGCGTGCAGGAAACTGTGGCAGTAGATATCAGTTGCGGCAGTCATCAGTACAAGGCAAACGGCTACACAGTTCTTTTTGACGGCTTTACAGTTCTTTACGAAGAACAGCAGGACGAAAAGAAAGAAAAAGAAACCGCTCTGCCACCACTGGAAGATGACACAAAACTCAAACTGCGCGAAATTGAAGCAGCACAGAAATTCACACAGCCACCAAGTGAATACACCGAAGCCACACTTATCAAAGCTTTGGAAGAAAACGGTATCGGACGTCCGTCCACATACGCACCTATCATCTACACAATCACAGAAAAAGGCTATGTGGAAAGAGAAGCCAAAAAGCTTGTTCCTACAGCACTTGGCATCACAATCAACGATTTGCTGGAAGCACAATTCAGCGATATTGTAAACGTAAAATTCTCTGCACAGATGGAAACCAGCCTTGACGAAATTGAAGAAGGCAGCAAGGAATGGACACAGGTTCTGGGTGAATTTTACGAAAGTTTCAGCCGTGACCTTGAAAAGGCACAGGAAGAAATGGAAGGCAAAAAGGTTAAGGTTCCTGACGAAGTTACAGAAGAAATCTGCGAAGTATGCGGCAAACCAATGGTTATCAAAAGCGGCAAATTCGGCAAATTCCTTGCATGCAGCGGTTTTCCTGAATGCAAAACCACACGCAAGATTGTCAAGTTTGCAAAGGGCTTCTGTCCTGTATGCGGCGGCAAAATGCTGGAACTTACAAGCAAACGAGGCAGAACATTCTACGCCTGTGAAGACAGCGTAAAATGTAAGTTTATGTCCTGGGAAGAACCTACAGACAAAGTTTGTCCTTCCTGCGGCAAAAGCCTGTACAAAAAAGCAGGCAAAGGGGCAAAACCTCATTGCATCAATGAATCCTGCCCTGACTTCAAGCCATCAGTTACACGAAAATCCAAAAAGGAAACAAAATAGATGACAGTAAATATTATCGGCGCAGGCCTTGCAGGCTGTGAGGCTGCAAATTTTCTGGCAAACAGAGGAGTAAAGGTACGTCTGTTTGAACAGAAACCTGAAAAATATTCCGACGCACACAAATCTCAGAACTTTGCAGAACTTGTGTGTTCCAACAGCCTTAAATCCATGCGTGAAGATTCCAGCCAAGGTATGCTGAAATACGAAATGAAGCATTTCGGCAGCCTTATTCTCAAAGCTGCATACCAGTGCAATGTTCCGGCAGGCGGTGCCCTTGCAGTTGACAGAGAACTGTTCAGCGATATCATCACAAAGGAAATCAAGGCTAACGAAAACATAGAAATAGTTTACGGTGAAGTTACAGAAATAAACACCGACGAAATCACGATCATTGCAACAGGACCACTGACAAGCGGCAACCTTTATGCAAAGGTAAAGGAACTGTGCGGTGACGGTATGAGTTTCTTTGATGCTACAGCACCGATTGTTATGGCAGAAAGCATCAACATGGACAAAGTTTTTGCGGCTTCCCGTTATGACAAGGGCGATGATGACTATCTCAACTGCCCTTTCAACAAAGAAGAATACGAAGCTTTCTACAATGCACTTGCCACAGCGGAACGCGCACCTCTCAAGGATTTTGAGCAGGAACTCACAGTGTACGAAGGCTGTATGCCAATTGAGGTTATGGCTTCCCGCGGGGCAGATACAATGCGTTTCGGCCCTATGAGACCTGTTGGTCTTATCGACCCAAAAACAGGCCGCAGACCATGGGCAAACGTTCAGCTTCGCTGTGAAGATGCAAACAAAACAATGTACAACATTGTAGGTTTTCAGACAAACCTTAAATTTGGCGAACAGAAGCGCGTGTTCAGCATGATTCCGGGGCTTGAAAATGCAGAGTTTGCACGTTACGGTGTAATGCACCGCAACAGCTTTATCAACAGCCCAAAAGTGCTGTCCAACACACTTAACCTCAAAGAATATCCAAATGTGTACTTTGCAGGTCAGATTACAGGCATGGAAGGCTACACTGAAAGTGCAATGTGCGGCCTGCTTGCGGCTTACTTTGTGTACTGCCGTCTTACAGGTACACAGCCACAGATACCTGAAAACACAACAATGATCGGTGCACTGCTGCAGTACATCACAACAGAAAACAAGGATTTTCAGCCAATGGGCTCCAATATGGGCATTCTGCCACCACTGGAAAACCATATCCGCGATAAACGCGAAAGATATATGGCTTTTGCAGTGAGAGGCAAGGCTGATATTGAAAAAATCATACTTTAAACAAAATACGGTTTTAAACCGGGAAAGGATGACGGTATGAAAAAACAGAAAAAAGGATACAGCGTAAAACCGGGCAGAGCAACTGCCGCACAGGGTGTTATCGGCGGAGTGTTCGGCATGATATTCGGTGTTATATGGACAGTTGCGGCGGTTTCTATGGGCGCACCGTGGTTTTTTGGCTTGTTCGGAATATTTTTTGTGGTTATGATTGGGGTAAGCACATTTGTAAACTACAAAAATGTCACAGGTGACAACCGTTTTTCTGAATATGACATTGTTGACATAAATGACGAACCTGACCCATGGGACAAAAAGTTCCGTGGCGGAGAGGAAGAGTACCGTCTGCATGAAGACTGCGGTCATGTACATATGGCAGGTGCAGACTGTGAGGGCAAAACAAGATTCTGCCCTTACTGCGGCACAGCGGCAAAGCAGGATTTTGAATTCTGCAAAAACTGCGGCAAAAAACTACCGGATTAAAACAGAGATATACAAACAGACAACCTTTTGATACAGGAGGAAAATTATGAAAATTATTCTCGATGCATTCGGCGGCGACCTTGCACCGCTGGAACCACTCAAAGGCGCAGAACAGGCAATCAAGGAATACGGCGTGGAAATTCTCGCTGTAGGCGATATTCCAAAAATGGAAGCAGTATGCAAAGAAAACAACATCTCTACACAGGGTATGGAATTCCTTCAGGCAGACGATGTTTTTGATATGCATGAAGACCCTATGGACATTGTAAAAAAACGCAAAACAACATCCCTCCACATTGCAATGAAAGCTTTGGCAGAAGGCAAGGGTGATGCTGTGGTTTCCGCAGGCAGCACAGGGGCGTTGCTCATGGGTGCAACATTTATCGTAAAACGCATCAAAGGCGTAAAACGTGCAGCTCTTGGCACAGTTATGCCATGCGAAAAAGAAACAGGCTTTATGCTTATAGACGCAGGTGCAAATGCAGAGGTAAGACCTGAAATGCTCAATCAGTTCGGCATTATGGGTTCTGTTTATATGGAAAAGGTTGCAGGAATTAAAAATCCAAAGGTTGCACTTCTCAACAATGGTGCTGAAGACACAAAAGGCACACCTGTTCACGTTGAAGCAAACGCACTTCTCCGCGAAAACAAACGCATTAATTTTATAGGTAATATCGAAGGCAGATATGTTATGGACGGCACAGCAGACGTTATTGTTGCTGACGGTTTCTCCGGCAATATCGCTCTCAAAACCAGCGAAGGCGTTGCAGGTTTTATGACAAAAATGCTTAAGGGTATGCTTAAAAAGAACGCAAAAACAATGCTTGCTGCATTGCTCCTCAAAAACGAACTCAAGGAATTCAAAGCAAAGCTTGACTACACAGAATACGGCGGTGCACCTATTCTCGGTGCTTCAAAAGGTGTAATCAAAGCACACGGTTCCAGCAATGCAAAAGCATTCAAAAACGCAATCAGACAGGCTAAAACCTATGCTGAAAACGATGTATCCAAGGTTATAGCAGATTCAATTATAAGTGAAGGTGACGAATAAAAATGAAGGTATTTGAAAACAACATTCAATATACTTTTAAAAACAAAAAACTTCTTGAACTTGCACTGACACATTCGTCCTATGCCAACGAAAGCAAAGTGCATACAGAATATAACGAAAGACTGGAATTCCTGGGTGACGCAGTTCTGCAGCTTATAACAAGTGAAAAACTGTACAAGGAACATCCTGATATGCCTGAAGGCAAAATGTCCAAACAGCGTGCTGCACTTGTTTGTGAAGACGCATTGGCGAACTATTCAAAACAGATAGAACTTGGCGCATTTCTGTTTCTCGGCAAAGGTGAGGAAAACACAGGCGGCAGAGAACGTCCATCCATCCTTGCCGATGCTTTTGAAGCACTTATCGGGGCAATTTTCCTTGATGGCGGCATAAACAATGCCAAAAAGTTTGTGCTGCGTTTTCTTGATGATAAAGACCTGCACCTGCAGGATTTCAAAACTCTTTTGCAGGAAATTATTCAGAAAAACCCTGGCGAACGTTTAAGTTATGTTGTGGTTGCCGAAGACGGCCCTGACCACGACAAAAACTTTACAGTTGAGGTAAGACTCAACTCCAACCCAATCGGCAAAGGTTTCGGAAAAAGCAAAAAGTCTGCAGAACAGCAGGCTGCAAAGGAAGCCCTTGGACTTATGGGATACCGTTTCAACTGAAATTACAAGAGGTAATTTTAATGGCTAAGCATAAAAATCTGTCAATATTTGTGCCCCATCTTGGCTGCCCTAATCAGTGCGCTTTCTGTGACCAGAGAAGCATAAGCGGCACTCAGGAAGCACCGACAGCACAGCAGGTGGAAAATCTGTGTGACGAGTTTCTTCCACAGGAAAACGGAACGGATTACGAAATTGCCTTTTTCGGCGGCAGTTTCACCGCCATTGACAGGGATTATATGGAAACTCTGCTTGCTGCTGCCCACAATTTTGTAAAACAGGGCAGGGCAATGGGCATACGCATCTCCACAAGACCTGACTGCATTGACGAAAATGTGCTGGATATCCTCAAAGGGTACGGTGTGACATCCATCGAACTTGGTGCACAGGCAATGCAGGATGCAGCACTGTGTGCAAACCTGAGGGGACACATGGTGAAAGATGTGGAAAAAGCCGCTTTTCTCATAAAAGAAAAAGGGTTTTCGCTCGGGCTTCAGATGATGACGGGGATGTATGGTCAGAAAGATTATTTTGCCGACGCAGTTGACACGGCACAGCAGTTTGCTGCCCTGGCACCGGATACAGTGCGTGTTTACCCTACAGTAACACTGAAGGGCACCTTGCTTGAAACGCTGTTTTTGCAGGGTAAATACACACCGCCCACTTTGCAGCAGACGGTGGAAATTTGTGCCAGAGTAATGGAGATTTTTGATGAAGCAGGCATAAAAATCATCAAAATGGGGCTCCATGCAGATACAGGAATGGAAAGCAAAATTGTGGCAGGCCCATATCATCCTGCTTTCAGGGAACTTTGTCTTTCCCGTATGTATCTTGACAAAATTAAAAGACAGTTAACAAATATCTGCGGCACAGATATTATAATTAAAGTCAACACAAAGGAACTTTCCCAGTGGAAAGGTCAGAAAAACACAAACGAAAAACAGCTCTCCCTTATGGGTTACAATGCAAAAATTGTGCCCTGCGATGATATAAAAAGGGGAGAATTCACAATAAACTCTATAAATTAAGGGGAAAACAAGTGTATTTAAAAGCTATAGAACTTCACGGCTTCAAATCTTTCCCGGACAAGACAAGGGTTACATTCGATAAAGGCATGACAGCGGTTATCGGCCCTAACGGCTCCGGTAAAAGTAACATAAGTGACGCTATCCGTTGGGTTTTGGGCGAAACAAGTGGTAAAGAACTGCGTTCTGCCGGCAAGATGGAGGACATCATCTTTGGCGGTACTTCTCAGCGCGGACCTATGGGCTTTGCCAGTGTAAGCCTTATACTTGACAACTCCGACCGCAGTTTTGATATGGATACAGACGAAGTTTCCGTAACAAGAAAATACTACCGCGGCGGCGACGGCGAATACTTTATCAACGGCAACCGTGTAAGACTTAAAGATATATATGAACTGTTTCTCGACACAGGTCTTGGCAAAAGCGGCTACTCCATTGTAGGTCAGGGCAAAATCAGCCAGATTGTTACCGCAAAGCCTGAAAACCGTCGTGAAATTTTTGAAGAAGCTTCCGGTATCTCCAAGTTCAGATACAAAAAGAACGAAGCAGAAAAGAAACTTTCCGGCGCACAGGAAAATATTGTGCGTCTTACTGATATTCTTTTAAACCTTGAAGAAAGGGTTGGCCCTTTGGAAAAGGAAAGCAAAAAGGCAAAGGAATATCTTAAACTTGCTGAAGAAAAGAAAGGCATGGAAATCTCTCTCTGGCTGCAGACAGTGGAAAAGAACAAAGCGCTTATCCGTGAACAGAACAGAAAACTTGAGGTTTATCAGGCTGACTTTGACAATATTGAAAAACAGCTTGCCGAAAAGGAAGCATACATAGAAAAACGCTACTTTGAAAGTAATGACCTTATCCGTAAAGGTGAAGAAAACCAGACTGCAATCCGCAATGTGGAACAGGTTATTTCCGACAAAAATGCGGAAAAAGCCGTGCTTGAAAGCCAGTCGGTTTATGATGTTCAGCGCAAAGAAGAACTTGCAAGGGAACTCAGCCTTTTTGATACCGAAGCAGGTCAGATTGAAGACAGAAAAGCAGAAATCAGACAAAAACTTGCTGAAATGCAGGAGGAAAAACTTTCCATAGGCGAAAAATGCGATGATATCACAGCACAGCTTGATCTTCTCACACAGCAGGCAAAAGCTGCAGACAGCCACAAAGGCGGTCTTATGGAACAGGAAAATCATCTGAGAATTGTTCTGCAGGATGGCCGTATGGAACTTGTAAGTATCGCAACACAGAATGCTTCTGTGAGCGAATCTGCAAGAAATGCAAAAGCTGAAATTGCAACTGCTCAGGGATATCTTGAAAATGTAAACAGCCAGATTGCCGAACTCAAAGGTTTTATTGAGCAGGCAGATGAAGGCATCACACGCAATAACAACATCAAAAACGGCATCACAATGAAGCTTAATTCCGTAAAGGAAAAGCTGGACAAAGCGGTTGAAAAACAGAACATCAATGGCGAAAAACAGCGTGATACCGAAAATAAAATCCGTATTCTTGTGGATATGGAAAACAGTATGGACGGTTTCCAGAACAGTGTAAAACAGGTGCTTACAAACGGCAAAAACGGCCGTCTCAAAGGCATCATTGGCACAGTGGCACAGATTATCAGTGTTGAAAAAGGCTATGAAACCGCCATTGAAATTGCACTAGGATACGGTTTGCAGAACATTGTTGTGGAAGACGAAACCAGTGCAAAATATGCTATAGAATATCTCAAAAACAACCGTGCAGGCCGTGCAACTTTCCTGCCGCTTGACACAGTAAAACCTTCATCTTTCACAGAAAAACTGCCTGAATGGGCAACAACTGCAGACAAGGTTATCACAGCTGACGGCAGATATTCACACATTATCTCAAACCTTCTTGCAAGAACAGTTATTACAGAGGATATCAACTCTGCTTCCCGTCTTGCAAAACAGCTTAACTACCGATACAAAATTGTCACAATGGACGGCCAGCAGATCAATGCAGGCGGTTCCTTTACAGGGGGCAGCACAAGCAAAAGTGCAGGGTTGTTCACCCGTAAAAGTGAAATTGAAAAACTCCGTGCAAACCTTGAAGAACTTAAAAAGGAATATGAAGTTCTTGGCGGAGAAACCGCAAAAATCAGAGAAAATGCGGATCTTCTTAACAGCCAGATTGAAGGATGTCAGGCTGAAATTGAAACCTTGCAGAATGATAAATACAACTGCAGTCTTGAACTTACAAAGTTCACACAGCAGGCAAATCAGTATGCAGACAGCATAACCCTTTACGGTGGCATTGCAGAAAACGCAGAAAATGTTCTCAAAGCAAACAGCGAAAGGGAAAAACAGCTTAACACCGAGATTGAAAACTGTACTCAGCAGCTGGAAAAACTTCACGAAGAACTTGCTTCTCTTGGTCAGCGTGATGAAACCGCACAGGAAAAACAGACTGCTTTAAGCGAAGAACTGCAGCAGCTTAAACTTTCCGCTGTACAGCTTGCAGGTGAAATCAGTCTTGCTGAAAACAACCTCAGCCAGCTTTCAATGCAGTCACAGCAGAGCGAAATGCGCAAACAGCGTATTTCCGATGACCTTGCACAGATCGAAAACAATGCACAGCAGCGCAAAGAAGCAGTGGAAAAAATTCTCAGCGAAATTTCAGCACTTCAGCAGCAGATTAAGGATATTGAAAAGCAGAACGAAGATTTTGTTAAACTGAGAATGGAAATTGAACAGGAAAGAAACGAAATTGCAAGAGAAACAAAATCTCTCAATGACGACAAACTTTCCCTCTCCACACAGATTACAAAAATCGGCGAAAGAATCGTAAACATGGAAACAGTTTACGATGAAATTATTCAGAAACTGTGGGAAGAACACGAACTCACCGTGCAGACAGCAAGAGAGTTTGCCTTTGAAGTTGAAGACGAAGCTCAGATGAGAAAAGACCTTGCTGCGGTGAAAGCTGCAATCAAACGCCTTGGCAGTGTAAATACAAACGCAATTGAGGAATACAAGGAAGTTTATGAAAAATACAACTTCCTCAAAGAACAGCTGCGCGACCTTGAAGAAAGCAAAAATCAGCTGCAGAAGCTTATCACTTCCCTTAACGGCGAAATGAAAACACTTTTCAGTGAAAGCTTTGAAATTATCAACACAAACTTTGGCCGCATCTTCCGCGAACTTTTCGGCGGTGGCAGTGCAAAGCTTATTCTCACTGAACCTGACAATATTCTTGAAAGCGGTGTTGATATCAGCGTTAACCCTCCTGGCAAGGTTATCAAAAGCCTTACAGCACTTTCCGGTGGTGAACAGGCACTTGTTGCCATCTCCATCTACTTTGCAATTCTTGCACACAATCCGTCACCGTTCTGCATCCTTGACGAAATCGAAGCAGCACTTGACGATGCAAACGTTACAAGATATGCAAACTATCTCCACAACATTTCCGACACAACCCAGTTTATTGTTATCACTCACCGTCGCGGTACAATGGAATCTGCAGACGTGCTTTACGGTGTAACAATGCAGGAGGACGGTATCTCCAAACTGCTTAAACTGGACGTAAACAATATATCACCATCAATGATTAATTAACGAGGTTAAAATAATTATGGGATTATTTGAAAAACTTGGATTTGGTCTTAAAAAGACAAAGGAAGGCATCTTCAACTCCATCACCAAATCCATCATTTCATCACCTTTGACCGATGAACTTTACGACGATCTTCTGGAACAGCTTATTCTTGCAGATGTAGGCTATGAAGTAAGCGAATACCTCTGCGAAGAACTCCGCAAGGAAGCACGCAAACGCAAGGCAAAAAGCGGTGAAGATGTTGTAAAAATTTTCCAGGATATCGTGGTTGACCTGCTCTCCACCGACAAGGAATTTGATGTTTCAGGGGATCCTGCCGTTATTCTTGTTATCGGTGTAAACGGCGTGGGCAAAACCACATCCATCGGCAAACTTGCAAACTATTACTCAAAACAG
>JAZOTI010000122.1:0-20865 GCA_045657565.1 Oscillospiraceae bacterium
GACGTGTATTGTATGTGCATTGTGCAGCACATCAATAAGCTTTTGTGCAACAGCTTTGCTGTTTTCGGTATTGCACCGCAGAAAATCATATTCCAGCATACTTCTGCCGTCATTGGTGTGCAATGGCAGGGATAAAAAATATCTGCCGTTTCTTATGGCGTTTTTTGCCGCAAGGGTAGTGACAAGTGAATAATCGGTTGCACCGATAATTATATCATAATCCAGAAAAGCGTCGGGGTTTTCATCAAAATACAGTCCCACAAGCTTTCCTGACTGTTTTGTTGTTAATATATCTGTTTTGCAGCCTTTAAGTGCGGCTGTTTCCTTTAAAAGCTGTGCTTCTTCAAGGTGGTTTGTGTCGGTGACAATCAGCATACGGTTGTCTTTCTGAATATCAAGCCATTGGTTTATGATGATTTTTGCACCGCGCAAAGCTTTTTCTCTGTCCATACCTAACCTCGCTATTTAATGAATAAAATCATATAGATTATCTGAAAAACAATCATAAATAACGCAGGTAAAATCTGGTTTTTAATTACGCCCCATCGGTCCTTCATATCAAGGATAGCCACAGGCACAATATTAAAGTTTGCCGCCATAGGTGTCAGCAGGGTTCCGCAATAACCGCAGGTAAGTGCCAGCATTGCGATAACAGGACTTGCACCAAGATTCAGCACAAAAGGTGCACCAATGCCCACTGTCATAACAGTAATTGCGGCATAGGCGTTGCCCATTATCATGGTGAAAAGCATCATTCCCAAAGCATAAACAACTATGCCAAGGTTTATATTTCCCTGGGGAATTATACTGCCGACTATATCTGCAATTATATCACCCACCCCTGCCATTGTAAATATTGACCCAAGCACTGCAAGCAACGGAGGAAGCATACTTGTTGGGCCAACAACCGACAGGAACCTTGCAGCGTCATCAAAAAACACTTTAGGTTTATTGTCGGGGGCGAAAAACATCAGTATTACCATAGCAACAATTACCCCCACACCTGTGCCGACAAGAGCGTTCCAGCCTATAAGGGCAAAAGCAAGGGAAAATCCACCGATGGATAAAGCGGGGATAAAGATTTTCAGGCCTATTCTGTCAAACTTTGCCTTTGTCTGTTCTTCGGTGGGGGAAAGGTCTTCTCCCGGTTTAACCAGTCTCAGAATTGCGGCAGAACTCATAAGCAGAATAAGCACGCCGTTTATAAGGCTTGGTATCCAGCGGCCGAAAGCAATAACAACACCTACACTTCCCCAGAACACAAATGTGCCATATGGTGACGGGTTGTGCTTGTCTCTGAGATTGCGCACAGCGGTGTATATACAGATGATGCCGATAAAAATGTATACCAATTCCAGCAGTTTTGTCATCAGCGGAATATCAGGGCTTGTAAAAAAATCCATATTATTTCTCCTTGCTGTAGTATTTTCTGTTAAGTCTGCGGTCTTTAAGCCAGTAGTAAACCACCCCAAAGGCAACCCCTGCAATTGCTACAGGTATCTCTGCGGCGGCAAGGCGGATAAGGCTTACATCATAGCCCAGATTGAGCAATGTGGACTGAACAAGAATTGCCCCGGAACCGCCAACAAACAGCACCTGACAAAAAAACCATGCCACGTTTTCCATTGCGGCAGACATACCTTTGATTTCTTCAAGATGTTTTTCGTTTATCTCTTTGTCATCTGCTTCCACTGTGCCTGTTGCCATAGGTATAAGCACAGGGCGCACAAAGCCTGCAACACCGCCAAAGCCTACATTGAATGCGCCGAAAATGCCACGTATAATGCCGTATGCTCCTATTATGACACCCGCTGTAGCTCCTTTTATCTTGCTGATAAGGGCAGAGGAAGCTTCTCTGAGACCATTGCGCTCAAGTGTGCCGGTGACAAGCATTACAAGAATAAAGATGGTAATACTCCGGTTGTTTACAAAACCTTCTCCGATAGCTGACAAAAACTCCCCAGGTGCTATGCCACCCACAAAAGCGGTCACAACAGCAGAAACAACAATTATCAGTATAGGGTCAAGTTTCAAAGCAAAGCCTGCAATAACGATAAGAATACCAAGCAGTCGTATATATTCCATTTATAATCCTCCCCAGGATAAGTGTTTTTAAAGAATTATGGCCACAAGCAGGAAAGCAAAACAAAAGCAGAGAAAATATTATAAAAAACGCTATATTTTGACAAAAAGGACGGAATTTTGCACGATGAAAAAATTTTTACTGTTTTTTGAAAAAAATACTTGCTTTTTGATAAAATGTCTTGTATAATAATAAAGCTGTTTAAGCCGGTGTGATGGAATTGGCAGACGTGCTGGACTCAAAATCCTGTGGTAGTGATACCGTGTCGGTTCGACCCCGACCACCGGCACCAAAAACCTGAATGTGAAAACATTCAGGTTTTTTATTATATAAAAACAAATAACAGATAAATTTACTGCAATCAACAGTAGTGGGATTATATAAATTGTGGAAGGGAAGGTAGAATATGCTCAAAAAACACTTTCTGTTCGAAAAAGACTTTTTCAGAACACTTATCGCTATTGGTCTGCCTATAGCACTGCAGAACGTTATCAGCAGTGGTGTAACAGCAATGGACACCATTATGCTTGGTCAGCTTGGCGATATTGCAGTGTCCGGTGCAAGCCTTGGTGGTCAGACATTTTTTCTTATGTCCATGGGCTGTTTTGGCATCTGTGGCGGTGCGTCAGTGCTTATTGCACAGTACTGGGGTAAAGGTCAGGTGGATGTTATCCGCCGCGTAATGCGCATTTCCACAATGTTCTGCGGCATTTTTGCTTTGGTTTTCAGCTTTATAGCATTTTTTTGCCCTCAGTTTATGCTTTCTCTTTTTTCAAAGGAAGCCGAAGTTATTGTATCGGGATCAGCATACCTTAAAATACTTTCTATAGGTTTTATATTTTATGCTCTGTCCAACTGTTATTTCCTTGCGCTGCGCGGTGTTGAACAGGTAAAAATCAGTACAACTGTTTACGCTATGAGCTTTTTTGTAAACGTTTTTGTGAACTACATCTTTATCTTTGGTAAATTCGGTGCACCTGCACTTGGCGTTAAAGGTGCTGCTATCGGTACAGTTGCGGCAAGAATATTTGAATTTGTCTGTGCAGTTGTATATATGTACTTTATCGAAAACAAAGTGGGATTCAGATTCCATTGTATGTTTAAAATCGACAGCCGCCTGCTGCCGGACTTTATAAAACACGCGCTGCCTGTAATGGGCAACGAACTTATATGGGGGTTCGGTTCATTTGTTACAGGTATGATTATGGGCCGTATCGGTTCCACATTTGTGGCGGCAAACAGTGTTGTTTCAGTTATTTATCAGCTTTCAAGTGTATTTACATTTGGTATTGCAAACTCTGCAGCGGTAATCTGCGGCAAAACTATAGGCCGTGGAGATATAAACCGCGCACAGAAAGCGGCAGCAACTTTGAACCTCTGTGCTTTTGTGGTGGGTTGTTTTATGTCTCTCGTGGTGCTTCTGGTGCGAAATCCGTTCCTCAGCCTTTACGAAATCACCCCTGCGGCAAAATCTGCTGCCTATGCAATGCTTACTGTAGTTATTCTGGTGCAGCCTATATCTGCTATTGATATTGTAAATATCATCGGTGTTCTGCGCGGCGGCGGGGACACAAGACTTGCCCTTCTCCTTGACGGTGGAGGCATGTGGCTTCTCAATATTCCGGTAAGCTTTTTTGTTGGTCTTGTGCTTAAAGCACCTGCACCATGGGTTTTCCTTTCCATCAGATGTGATGCATTTATCAAGATATTCATTGAAATCTGGCGCATATCCAGCGGAAAATGGATAAGAAATGTTACCAGAGAAGATATATAATTTAAAGACGATATTGTCAAATATGGCAATATCGTCTTTTGTTATGTATAAAATTGTGTATATCTTACAAATAGTTTGACAACAGACAAAAAGTTTTGTATAATGCGATTGTGAATATTATGTGTTATAACGTTTAGAGGTATGTACAGTTGCAAAAATCCATGGAACAGCGTGCTGCTCTTGCTAAACAGGGGTCTCACGAAGATATAGAATACATTTTCAAAGAGTTCAAAAGCTCCATAGAAGCCTGTGCATATAAACTCCGCACTCCGCATTTTGATTTTGAAGATGCAGTGCAGGAGGGCAATATAGGTTTGTTCAAAGCTATTGCAGGTTATTCGGAAGATAAAGGTGCAAACTTTAAAACTTACGCAAAAAAATGTATACTCAACAATATCATCACAGCCTACAACTTAAGCCGAAGTCAGAAACATCAGGTTCTCAACACAGCTGAAAGTCTTAACGAAGAAGATTATCAGCGTAATATTGAAACAGATTTTCTGATAAAGGAACAAAACAAGGAATTTATAAAAACTGCAAAACAGAAACTGTCAAAATTTGAATTTCTGGTGTTCAGCCTTTACACAATGCAGTATTCCTACAGTGAAATAGCAAGGATGACAGGGAAGGACGAAAAATCCGTAAACAATGCAATCCAGCGTATTCACAAAAAACTCAGAAAATAGAGACAGAAAGTCTTTATTATATATGCCCAGGCTTTTAAATCACAGCCTCTGCGATTTGCAAAGCAACGGTTTTAATTTCTGTACGGGCAAATTACATTTTTTTAAGGAGATATATTTATGTATCAGGACAAAGTTTTAGTTTGCAAAGATTGCGGACAGGAATTCACATTCACAGCAGGTGAACAGGAATTCTATGCTGAAAGAGGCTTTGAAAACGAACCACAGAGATGCAAATCTTGCCGTGACGCAAGAAAAAACCAGGTTCGTGGCCAGAGAGAATACCACACAGCAGTTTGTGCTAAATGCGGCAAAGAAGCAAGAGTGCCATTCAAACCAAGAGAAGACAGACCTGTTCTTTGCAGCGAATGCTTCGCAGCAGAAAAAGGCGAATAATCACGCTTACTAAAGACAAAACAAAAGCACCCTTTTGGGTGCTTTTTGATTGTGCAAAATCTAATTATTGAAACTATATAGACAAGCCCTGAAAACCAAATGTTTTCAGGGCTTGTGATTATTTTGTACCAAAAATTCTGTCGCCTGCGTCGCCGAGACCAGGAACAATATATCCGTGTTCGTTGAGTTTTTCATCAAGAGCTGCACAGTAGATTTCTACATCAGGGTGTGCGTCGCTGAGTTTTTTAACCCCTTCAGGTGCTGCAATGAGACACATGAATTTGATATTTTTTGCGCCTCTTGCTTTGATGAGTTTGATTGCATCAACAGCGCTGCCGCCTGTTGCAAGCATAGGGTCAACCACGAAAACGTCTCTTTCGCTTATGTCTGTAGGCATTTTGCAGAAATATTCAACAGGTTCAAGGGTTTCTTCGTCGCGGTAAAGGCCGATGTGACCAATTTTAGCAGATGGAACAAGAGCAAGCATACCGTCAACCATACCAAGACCTGCACGGAGAATAGGCACGATTGCCAGTTTTCTGCCGCTGAGCATCTGACAGGTTGTTTTTGTGATAGGTGTTTCAATTTCAACATCTTCAACAGCAAGGTTTCTTGTTGCTTCGTAGCACATGAGCATTGCAATTTCCTTTGCAACTTCCTTGAATTCCTTTGTGCCTGTTTCTTTGTTGCGCATAATTGAAATTTTATGCTTGATAAGTGGGTGGTCAAGAATTACAACTTTTGACATATCGGTTCTCCTGTGGGATTATTTTTCAAGGTCCATAATTTTGCCTACGCGTGTTGCGTGGCGGCCGCCTTCGAATTCTGTTTCAAGGAACAGGTCTGCAAGTTCGCATGCGATGCCAGCACCAACAACTCTGCCGCCCATGCAAAGAACATTTGCATCATTGTGAAGACGTGTGTATTTAGCACTGAAATGGTCGCTGCAGCAGCATGCACGGATGCCTTTGATTTTGTTTGCTGCAATGGAAATGCCAACGCCTGTACCGCAGAAGAACAGACCTTTTTCACATTCACCGCTTGTGATTTTTTCGCAGGCTGTTTTTGCTACATCAGGGTAGTCGATGCTTGCTGTGGAAAATGTGCCTACATCGATAAATTCAACGCCTTTTGCTTCAAGGTGTTTTTTTACTTCTTCTTTAAGGTGGAAACCACCGTGGTCAGCTGCAAGTACTATCATTTGTTTTTCTCCTTTAATTCTCGTTCTGCCTGGGAAAGTCTCAGATAGCTTGGACTGAGTTCAAAATGTGTCTGCAAAGGCATATCCTTTGCGAGAACACATGCTCCGTAAGCTATGCAGGGCATCAGTACAGAATGTGATTTTACGTTTTCGTATTTATTGAATTTATTATAACACAAATCCTTGCCGTCACCAACAAAATAAACATCTTTTGCGGCATCAGCCACAAACTGTTCAAGCTGGTCTGCCATGCGGCAGTCATCTTCGGCAATAACTGTGTTTTTATCGGTAACATTGCAGTAAACCTGACCGCGTCTTGCATCAAAGCAAGGGATAACAACGCCGTCAAGGTCCACACTTGCCGCAAGGGCTTTAAGGCTGGAAACCCCCACACAAGGTTTGTCAAGGGCCATTGCCATGCCTTTCACAAGGGCAATGCCTATTCTCAGGCCGGTAAACGAACCCGGACCAAGAGTTACTGCAAAAAGGTCAATATCATTTTTGTTTATACCGCACACGGAAACTGCATTGTCAATCAGTGAAAGCAGGTTCTGTGAATGTGTCATATTGGAATCATAAACACACTGGTACAGCGGTTTGTCATCCCTCACGAGGGCAACGCTGCCCTGTTTTGAGGAACAGTCAACACCTAAAACAAGCATCAGAAATTATCTCCTTCCACTGTTATTTTTCTCACTGTTTCACCCAGTTTTTCAAACTTTACTGTAACTGTGTTTTCGCAAAAAAAGTCCTTTATGTTTTCTGCCCATTCAATGGCAACAATGCCGTCGTAGTCAAGATAATCATAAAAGCCTATATTGTAAAGCTGGTCCTCGTTTTCAATTCTGTACATATCAAAGTGGAACAGACTCAGAGGATAACCGGTATACTCATTTACAATTGCAAATGTAGGGCTGGTCACCACGGCATCAATACCAAGGCCGTCGCAAAGTCCCTGACAGAACGCTGTTTTGCCCATGCCGAGACCGCCGTCAAAAAAGATGATATCTCCGTTGTTCAACTGCGGTACAAGGCTTTTTGCAAATTCAACGGTTTCTGCCTTTGAATTTGAAATAAATTCCTTCAAAGCAAATCTCCTTTCATCAGGTGATACTTTAATAAATTTTATCACAAAATTTACAATAGCACAATGATTTATACATTTATTTAAGTTGATATATTTTTTAAAATAATATATTATATATTAAGAAAAAAGTAAGGGAGGATATATATGGAAAAAAATCCATGGCTGCACGAGTTTATTGAACAGACAGATTTTGTTTTTCTTGGCATGTGTGGTATATGCAGTTCAATTTCAGTGTACAGCCTGTACTCCATTTATATGACAATGAATGCCATAGGCAATGTGAGAATTGTCCTTGTGCAGATGATTGCGAGCATTATCGGTCTTGTTGCGGCAATACTGCTTTCCATTATAGATTATAAAGAACTGTGTGAATGGCACAAGGTTCATATGGCTTTGTGTATAGGGCTTATGATACTTACTGCCTTTATTGGTTATGGACCTCCGGGTACAACCAACAAAGCCTGGATTGAACTGCCGGGCGGTATGTCACTGCAGCCAAGCGAACTGCTTAAAATCAGTATGATTATCACCCTTGCCCATTACATCGGCAAAAGCAGGGAGAATATAAACGAGGTTCGGACCCTTGTAAAACTTGTTGTAATTGCGGTTATTCCCTTTGCCTTTGTTGCAATACAGCGTGACGGCGGCACAATGATTGTCTATGCCTGCATTATCGCAAGTATGTTTTTTGCAGCGGGTATAAGCTGGAAGCTTATCGCTGTTGCGGGAGGGGCTGTGGTTATTGGCCTGCCGCTTATGTGGTTTACAGGAATTATCGAGGATTATCAGAAAAACCGTATCCTTGCAATTTTTGACCCCACAAATCCTGAATTCAAATCCATTATGCTGCAGCAGAATGCAGGTATGGTTTCAATAGGTTCAGGGCAGTTGTTCGGCAAAGGTTTTATGACGGACGGACACAACAACGTACCTCTGCCACAGAACGACTTTATCTTTTCTTTTATTGCGGAAAGTGTTGGTTTTATCGGAATACTCATAGTTCTTGCTGTTATCCTGGGCATGTGTTTCAGAATCCTTGTAATCGGAAACCGTTCTGCTGATATGGAAGGCAGTCTTATCTGTGTTGGCGTTTTTGCAATGCTTATATTCCAGACAATCATCAATATAGGTATGAACCTTTCTGTTCTGCCGGTTATCGGTATTACATTACCGTTGTTTTCCGCGGGTGGAACAAGTGTGCTGGCAACCTACTGTGCGGTAGGTGTGGTGCTCAGCGTTGCACGACACAACAAAAGAAAATTGTTTTAATAAAAAATACCGCGGATACTGGAAAATATCTGCGGTGTTTTCACATATTCAACACCCAATTATCATATATTACGGGTGAAAGGTTAAAAGAGAAAGTATAAAAGGAGGATTTACTATGTATTGTTCAAAATGTGGCAAGCCTCTCACAGAGGATATGGTGTTCTGTATTCACTGCGGACATCCTGTGGCAAAAAAGGAGGAAAATTCACAGCAGACATATACATCATACACCCAGGCAGAAATTGACCCTGATGTGGAAATGATGGTAGGGGTAAACACAGAGTATTATCTGCCAAAATTCCGTCAGTTCAAGCAGCTTAACAAAACCACAAGCTGGAACTGGGCATCATTTTTCTTTCCGTTATGGTGGTTTGTATACCGCAAAATGTATCTGTATGCACTGTGTGCGTGGGGTGTAAATGTACTTATTTCCTCAATGACAGCAGGTACAGGCGGACTTGCGGTGAGAATTCTTGCAGGTATATTCGGTAACTATATTTATATGTACTGGCTGGAAGACCAGGCAAAACAGGCAAAAATTATGACACCTTCAGAAAAGCAGGTGTTTATTAATAAAAAAAGCGGTGTAAACAAAGGTGCAATAATTGCACTTGCGGTGCTTCACATTCTGTTTGTGGTTATAGGCGTTGTGGCTTTTACAACATTTATGGCTACAGTGTTCACAACAGGCAATTTCTATATAGGATAAATACAGGAGGTATGTTTTATGTTCTGTTCAAAATGCGGCACACAGCTGCCGGAGGATGTTAAATTCTGCCCTAACTGCGGCACCTCTGCGGTAAAGGAAGAAACAGCGGCAAAGGAAAATGTTACATACGGTGACGTTATCGATGATGATGTCATCGGACTTGTAGGTGAAAAGAACACACAGTATTATGTTAAAAATTTCAATGATATGAAACAGCTTAACAAAAAGACAAGCTGGAACTGGCCTGCGTTTCTTGTTGCACCTGCGTGGTTGTTCTACCGCAAAATGTATATCTACGGTATTGCGCTTATGGTTTTTAATACAATCATCGGCAATGCACTCAGTCTTGTATTAAGTCTTGCAGTAGGTGCAGTTATCGGTGTTTTTGCAAACTACGCTTATATGAACCATCTGGAAGCCCTTGCACTTGAAGCTAAAAAACTTACGGGGGAAACAAAAGATGCGTTTATCAGGGAAAAAGGCGGCACAAGCACAGTTGCTGTACTCGTAAGCTTTGCAATCAGTATGGCAATATCCATGGTAACAAACTTTATATTCTAAAAAAACAAAATGTGAGAATCCAAAAAGGTTCTCACATTTTTTATTTTTTCTATATTTCCACTGTGTGTTTTGCAACAGCGTGGTATGTATCAAGTCCTTCAAAGGTTTCGCCGTCAAGCTGAATTGGTGTAGGTTTGGAAAATTCAACGGTGAATTCCTTGCCCTCGATAACCGTTACATTCTTTTTGAAGCTGAAATGTTTGCCGATAACAATGGAAGCAAAAACAATCAGTGCTTTCCATGCAGGCAGGTTGTGGGCGATAATGAATGTCAGTATTTCATCAGGGTGGTTTCTGTCCTGATTAGGGGAAATTTTAACACCGCCGCCAAAGTATCTGCCTTTTGTTGTTATAGCAAGCAGAACATCTTTGAATTCTTTGCGTGTACCGTCTTCAAGGGTTACCACAGCGTCACAGAATTTATATTTGGTAAAGATACACTTAACAGCGAGCATGGCATAGTTTACACTTTTTTTGCCAAGGCTTTTAAGACGGTTGGCTTCAAGGCACACAGTTGCGTCAAGACCAAGAGAAATGCTGTTGAAAAATCTCTGTTCTTTACCGTCTACAGTTGCAGCAGGAAGATTGGATATGAATTTTCTCACTTCAAAAGGTTCACAGTGTTTCTTTTTTCCAATATCACGTGCAAAGTCATTGCCACTGCCGGAAGGGAAAAAGTAAACTTCCTGAGGCACGTGGCAATAGTCTGTATCGTTTATAAAACGGTTGAGCGTACCGTCACCGCCTGCAACAATTATTTTATCGTCGGAAGGGATTTTTGCCAGAAAATCGTGGTAATTTTCAATATCAGCAACATTCCAGTATTTAAGACTTTCACCGGCCATAATTTCATCCAGCATATGTGCCTCAAGTTCACCAGTACCACTTTTTGAGAGTCGGTTATAAAGAATATGATATGTAGCCATAAATCCTCTTTGTTTTAAGCATAAATAAATTTTTAAATATTGTTTGATACAAATGATTGCATACAAAATAATTATATAATAAAAAGAGAGTTGCTAACAAGCAACTCTCTTTTTGTTCACAAAAAATTCAGAATTGTGAAAAATATTATTCGATACCTACAACTTCATAACCTGCTTTTGTAACAGCATCAGCAAGTTCCTGTGCGGAAATATTGTCAGGATGGTTAATCTTTGCTTCTTTTGCTTCAAGGTTAACTTCTGCCTGAACGCCAGGAAATGCGTTCAAAGCTTCTTCAACATGTTTTTTGCACATAGGGCACATCATACCGTTTACTTTAAGAGTTGTCATTTTTATAATCTCCTTTTCTTCTTTTTTATCTTCGTTTTTGATGGTTATATCTGACAGGCTGTTGGCCTGGAAATATTTTAGTCTCAGTGCATTTGTAACTACAAACAGGCTGCTGCAGCTCATGGCGACGGCACCGAACATAGGGTTAAGCTGCCAGCCGAATGCGTGGAAAAACACACCTGCAGCAAGAGGAATTCCGAGACAGTTGTAGAAAAATGCCCAGAAAAGGTTCTGTTTGATGTTTTTGATAACCGCTTTGCTGAGTTTTATGGCGGTTACAACGCTGTTAAGGTCGTTTTTCATCAGAATGATATCGGCACTTTCGATGGCAACATCAGTTCCGTTGCCGATAGCAATACCCACATCGCTGCGTACAAGGGCGGGAGCGTCGTTTATGCCGTCACCCACCATTGCTACTACATTGCCGTCTTTCTGCAGGTCAGCCACAACTTTTTCTTTATCCTGTGGCAGAACTTCCGCGATAATTTTGCTTACCTTAAGGTCTTTGCCTATACCTTTGGCAGTTTTTTCGTTGTCACCTGTAAGCATAATTACCTGCAGACCCATACAGGCCATAGCTTCAATGGCTTCCTTGCTGCCGTCTTTAAGGGTGTCAGCCACTGCAATAACACCAATCAGTGCACTTTCTCTTGCAAAATACAAAGGTGTTTTGCCGTCGAGGGCAAAGCGGTCTGCAACAGCTTCACCAGCTGTTACATCAACACCGCTTTCGATCATAAGTCTTGCGTTGCCTGCAAGGTGGTAATCCTCACCGATTTTTGCCGATACACCTTTGCCGCCTACGGATTCAAAACTGTCGGTCATTTCCAATGCAATGCCTTTTTCGGCAGCTGCTTCACACACGGCCTGTGCAAGAGGGTGCTCACTTTTGGCTTCAATGGATGCGGCAATCTGCAGGAGTCGGTCTTTGTCTGTACCGATAGGATAAATATCGGTAACCTTTGGCTTTCCTTCCGTTATTGTGCCTGTCTTGTCAAGCACAACAGTCTGCACCTTGTGGGCGATTTCCAGCGCCTCACCGGATTTTATAAGAATGCCGTTTTCGGCGCCTTTGCCTGTGCCCACCATAATTGCAACAGGTGTTGCAAGACCAAGTGCACAAGGGCAGCTGATAACAAGAACACTGATTGCGTTGTTGAGGGCAAATTCAAAGCTTTCACCCATTGCAAGCCACACAATTGCAGTTACAAGGGCAATTGTCATAACCACAGGAACAAACACACCTGCAATTTTGTCTGCCAGTTTTGCTATAGGTGCTTTGGTGGATGATGCGTTTTCCACAAGGGCAATAATCTGGGAATAGGTGGTGTCATTGCCGACTTTTGTAGCTTTAACTTTCATAAAGCCTTCTTTATTTATGGTTGCAGCCACAACAGGAGAACCGTGTTCCTTGAATACAGGAATGCTTTCGCCTGTAATTGCGGATTCATCAATATGACTTTCACCTTCAGTTACATATCCGTCAGCAGGGATGCTGCTGCCCGGTTTTATAATCATTATATCACCGACAGTAACTGCATCTGCGGGAATTTCCACAACATTGCCGTTTCTTTCCACAAAAGCGGTTTTTGGCGCAAGGCTGATAAGTTTGTTCAAAGCTTCGCTTGTTTTGCCTTTGCTTTTTGTTTCCAGATATTTGCCGAGATTGATAAGGGCAAGAATCATTGCAGAGGATTCAAAGTAGAGATTCATGTGGTATTTATGAACCGTTGCCATATCTCCAAGTCCAATAGCATAGCTCATGCGATAGATGGCGAATATGCCATATACAAGCCCTGCTGAAGACCCAACTGCAATAAGGCTGTCCATATTAGGACTTCTGTGAAGCAGTGAAGAAAAACCTTTGCTGAAATATCTGTGGTTTACCATAAGCACAGGCAGGCACAACAGCAGTTGTGTGAAGGCAAATGCTATACCGTTTTCTACACCTTCAAGAAAGAAAGGCAACGGGGCTCCGAACATTGACCCCATTGATACATACATCAACGGAATCAGAAAAGCAAATGAAATTATAATACGCTTTCTGAAAGCGGCAAGTTCATCGGAATTATCTGCGATTTTCCTTTCGGAAACCGGTGTGCTGCCACCTTTGTTTTCACCTGCAGCAGAGGCGTCATATCCCGCCTTTATAACGGTCTGGATAATCTGTCCTGCATTGGTGACATTTTCGTCAAAATCCACCTGCATACTGTTGGTGAGAAGATTAACGGTAACTTTGTTTACACCGTTTACCTTTGAAACTTCCCTTTCAACTTTGGAGGAACAGGCGGAACAGGTCATGCCTGTGACATTGAATTTCTGTTCCATAAGAACTCCTTGTATATTTATTTAACAATTATATATCTTTAAATTACATTTTAAACATCGGCAGATTATAAAACCTTGCTGATTGTTTTGATAAATTCATCAATTTTTTCTTCCCGTTCAACTTCATCACGGGCGTTGTTGACACAGCCTTTAAGATGAGCGGATAAAACTTCTTTGTTTGTGGTTTTAAGCACTGCTTCGGTTGCCATAAGCTGATGGGATATGTCAATGCAGTATCTGTCTTCCTCAACCATTCTGATTATCCCGTCAATCTGTCCGCGGGCAGTTTTCAGAAGTCTGAGAACCTTTGCTTTGTCAGCTTTCATAAAAACACTCCTTTTATACCTATACCCCCTGGGGGTGTATATCTGAATTATATCCCTTTTTTTACAGGGTGTCAATGCAGTATAATGACGGAAAAATAAAGCGGGAATATATAAAAATTTTCTTCAAATTTTTATGCAAAATCACATAAAAAGTGTTGACAAATGGTACACATTTCACTATAATATTAGAGGCGTGTAAAGCACGGAAACTTTACAGAAAGGGTGAAAAGAATGTCAAAAAATCTTGAAATGTCATATCTGCTGGATTTCTACGGCAATGTGCTTACAGAAAAGCAGAGAGATATGATGCAGCAGTACTATCACATGGACCTGTCACTTTCCGAGATTGCTGACAATTTCGGCATCACCCGTCAGGGCGTAAGGGATTCCATCAAAAGAGGCGAAAATGTGCTTATCGAACTTGAAGAACAGGTTGGTTTTGCCGAAAAATACCGCAGCCTTATGGCAGGTATGGACAAAATCAAAACAGCAGCACAGAACATTGCCTTCTACAACACAACATCATATACAACAAATGATGATATTCAAAAGGCGGCTTTCGATATTATGAGCGTTATCGACAGTCTGTCAGAACAGGAGGGCTAAATGGCATTTGAAAGTTTGAGCCAGAAACTCGGCAGTGCTTTTAAAAAGCTGAAGAGCAAAGGTAAACTTACAGAGCAGGACATCAAACTTGCTATGAGAGAAGTCCGCATAGCACTCTTGGAAGCGGACGTTAACATCACAGTTGCCAAGGATTTCATCAAAACAGTAAGCGAACGTGCAATGGGCGCAGAGGTTATGAACAGCCTCACACCGGCACAGCAGGTTATCAAAATTGTTAACGAAGAACTTACTGCACTGATGGGCAGCCAGAATCAGCGAATCAAATTCGCAAACAAAGGCCCTACAGTTATTATGATGTGCGGTCTGCAGGGTGCAGGTAAAACAACCCACTGTGCAAAACTTGCAAAGATGTATATCAAGCAAGGCCACAGACCAATGATTGCAGCGTTGGACATCTACCGTCCTGCTGCTATCGAACAGCTGGAAATTGTAGCTGCTCAGGCAGGTGCACCGGTGTTCCAGCTTGGCAAAACAGACCCTGCTGTTATTGCAAAAAAAGCTTACAACCACGCAAGAGATTACGGTAACGATATTCTCATTCTGGACACCGCCGGTCGTCTCCACATTGACGAACAGCTGATGGCAGAGCTTACCGAAATCAAAAACACCATTGAAGTAACAGAAACCCTGCTGGTTATCGACTCTATGGCAGGTCAGGATGCTGTAAACGTTGCAAAACAGTTCAACGAAACAATCGGTCTTGACGGTGTGATTGTAACAAAACTTGACGGTGACACCCGTGGCGGTTCAGCACTCAGTGTTAAAGCTGTTACAGGCAAGCCAATCAAGTTTATCGGTACAGGTGAAAAACTTGATGATCTCGAACTTTTCCACCCTGACCGTATGGCAAGCCGTATTCTTGGCATGGGTGACGTGCTCAGTCTTATCGAAAAGGCAAGCGAAGTTACCGACGCAGAATCCAGCAAAAACCTTGTTGACAGAATGAAAGCAAACAAGTTCGATATGAACGACATGCTTGATCAGCTTAAACAGGTTAACAAAATGGGCGGCATCACAAGCATGCTTTCCATGATTCCTGGTGCAGGTTCTCTCAAAACAGAAGATGAAGAACGTGCAGAAAAGGAACTCAAGAGAATTGAAGCTATCATCAATTCCATGACTAAAAAAGAAAGAGAAAAACCTTCCATCATTGACCCTAAACGCAAAAGAAGAATTGCAGCAGGCTCCGGTACAACAGTTCCTGAAGTAAACAAACTGCTCAAACAGTTCGAACAGATGCAGAAAATGATGAAACAGGTTACAAAAAATCCAAAAGCCTTTGCACGAATGATGCGTGGCATGTAAAAACGACATATTATCTGCACAAAAGAGCAGTTAATATATACAAAATCAAAATTAAAAAATTATATCATATTTATTTTTTGGAGGATATTCAAAATGGCAGTAAAAATCAGACTTCGCCGTATGGGCGCAAAAAAAGCTCCTTTCTACAGAGTAGTAGTTGCAGATTCCAGATTCCCACGTGATGGCAGATTCATCGAAGAAATCGGCACATACGACCCAACTAAAGAACCAGCACTCGTAAACATCGATGCTGAAAAAGCAAAAAAATGGATTGCTACAGGTGCTCAGCCAACAGATACTGTTAAAGTTCTTTTGAAAAAAAGCAACATCATCTAATTGACCGGAGGCTGTAATGGAGCAATTGTTGATTAATATTGCAAAAGGCCTTGTTGAAAACAAAGACGCTGTATCCGTTACAGGTGGCGACAAAAATGAAGATGGTGCAATAGTATTTCATCTTTCTGTTGCATCCGAGGACATGGGTAGAGTTATCGGAAAACAGGGCAGAATTGCTAAAGCTATCCGTACAGTTATGAGAGCAGCTGCAACAAAAGCAGGCGAAAAAGTAATTGTTGAAATAGACTAACCATAAAATAAAAACCTTGCAGGTTAAACTGCAAGGTTTTATTTTTTGCATTTATCTGTGGAATGACGGCAGATTTTATATAATTTCGCAGATAGGTCAATATGTTTTGCTGAAATTAATCTGTGTCCTGCCACCGCACATCACATACATTGTCAGGAATATTGTAAAGCCGCATACAGCATTGTTTATGGGCACTGAACTCCACAATATATTTTTTTTCGGGACTGACATCAAAGGAAAAACTTCGGGGGTGAACACCCTGCAGGGAATATACGGTGTGTCTGTCAGCGGTACACAGTATGCGTATACGCCATGGACGGCAGTTGTCTTTGCAGATTATTCTGCCGGAAATACAGTTGCTGTTCAGACCGGATGCCACAGTCCATCGGTTACTCAGAACATATTTGCGCTGACCGTTTATTGTATATTCTGCTTTTGCAATATTTACAAAGTTTTTCATTTTTGCCTCTTAGATTGATTGTTTTAAAGGTTTACCCTTGCTCTGAAGCTTACAGTTGCTTCACTGTCAGTGTCCATAGCACCGATATAAATGCCGCCTGCAGGGTCGGAATCGATAGGATTATCGCCGTTGATGGATGTTGTGCCTTCCACATAGCTGAGTCCGTCAGGCAGATTGTCGGTGACAACAACGTCTCCAAGAACTCTCGGTGTGTTGTTGTGAACACGGATTGTAAATGTGATTTCCTCCCCGTTGGAAGTAATAAAGCTTTTGTCGGCTGTTTTTTCAACGTGAAGCTGGCGGCTTTCAAGAGGGGTTGTAATGGTTGTGATATGTGTGGAAGCAGTCTGCTGATTGCCGCTTGCATCCCTGAAGCTGAAATCCGCAAAAGCACGGTTTACAATGTCATCTGCCGCATCCTGTGTAACCCTTGCGGAGAAAGTCAGTGTGCGCTGGCTGCCGGCAGGTACTCTGCCGATGGAAATACCGCTTTCGAGGTTTTCTCCTGTCTGAGGTGCAGGCACAATGCTCGAGGCAATGGGAGTGAGATAATCGGAAAGACTGTCGGTGATTTTTACATTGTACATTTCTCTGCCTGACATATTCTTGAAGGTGATAGTGTACTTTATCATATCACCGGGGTTAACCGTTTCCTTGTCTGCCGTTTTTGTTATATCGGCAAAAATGCATCCAAGGGTAATACTGTCTTCTCCGGATACCACAACTGTGCCGCCGTTTTCAGGCACATAATAACCCTGTGCTGTAGCTGTATTGGTAATGCTGCAGTCGGGGCGGTTTGTGCCGTTGTCGTAGGTAGCGGAATTGTTGTAACCGTAATCGCTGTATCCGTTATAAGCCTGCATCAGATTCTGGTAGTTTGAAACATCCGGTGAGTAATATGGATTTGCCAATTGGGTAATCTCCTTTTGTAAAATTTGTAATGGTGTGAAAGGGTTTGTGTTTGGATATCCTTTAAAATAGTTTATGTTATATACACATTACAGGTGAAAATATTTGCAAAATATATATAATAAATGTTATACTATATTAGTTAAATATAAATTCAAGGGGTGTGTTTATGAACTATATTCAGACAGGTGAAATTGTTTCCGTTCACGGCATAAAAGGCGAGGTAAAGGTTTACCCATGGGCCGACTATCCTGAATTTCTGGAAGAATTTGACACTTTTTTTATACAGGCAAACAAAATGCACTACAAAGCACTTTACGCCGAAGAAGTGCGTTGCCACAAAAATATGGTGTTAATCAAGTTTGAAGGCATTGACACTGTTGAACAGGCAAGGGAATATATAGGAAAAATCATTTACCTTGACCGCGATGAAATTGAACTTGAAGAAGGAACATATTTTATTGAAGATCTTATAGGCTGCAAAGTTATAAATGACGAAACAGATGCAGAACTTGGCGAAGTAAAATCAGTAGACAACTTTGGGGCAAGTGATGTTTACACTATAGTAAATGCAGACGGTAAGGAATTTATGTTCCCAGCAGTAGACGAATTTTTGGTGTCTACAGATATTGACAAAAAAGAAATAAGAATAAAAGTTATCGAGGGTATGTTCAGTGAAGATTAATATTGCAACATTGTTCCCTGAAATGTGCGAAGCGGTGGTAAACACCAGCATCATCGGTCGTGCAAAGGCGGCAGGAAAAATTGATGTGGAAGTTTTCAACATAAGGGACTACACTCTGAATAAACATAAAAACGTGGACGATACTCCTTACGGCGGCGGTCACGGCATGGTAATGCAGACACAGCCTATATATGACTGCTGCAAAGCTATTGAGGAAAAATCCTCATCAAAACCTTTTGTCATCTTCACCACAGCCGCAGGCAAGGTGTTTAATCAGGAACTGGCAAAGAAACTCAGTAAAAAGGAAAATATCACTATTGTGTGCGGTCATTACGAAGGTATTGACGAAAGGGTTATTGAAGAAATTGCCGATATGGAGGTTTCAATTGGCGATTTTGTTCTCACAGGGGGTGAACTCCCAGCCCTTGTTATTACCGATGCGGTCTGCCGTATGTGCGAAGGCGTACTTAAAAGCAGCGAAGGGTTTATGGAAGAAAGCCATTACAGCGGGCTGCTTGAACACGCACAGTACACCCGTCCATATGAATGGATGGGGCGCAAAGTACCGGATGTCCTGCTTTCAGGCCACGAAAAGAACATAAAGGAATATCGTTTCAATGACAGCCTGATGCGTACAAAGGAAAAAAGACCGGATATGTACGAAAAATATATGGAACTTAACCCACCGAAGCCGGAAAAGAAAAAGAAAAAGTGATTATTCAACACCAACAAGCGTGTTGAAAAAATGTGGTTATTTTGCACAAAAATTGCTTTAAAAACTTAATAAAATTATGTGAATAACATAAATTTTATATTTATTTTGTTGACTAATCAAATCGCTTATTATATTATATAAGCATATCAGTTTTAATTAAAAAAAACATTATTCTATGAGGAGATATATACGATGTTTTATAAAGACGTAACAGTAGAAAATCAGGTTGGTTTGCATGCTCGTCCTGCAACATTCTTCATTCAGAAAGCTAACGAATTCAAATCTTCTATCTGGGTAGAAAAAGAAGAAAGAAGAGTTAACGCAAAATCCCTTCTGGGCGTTTTGTCCCTCGGTATCGTAGGCGGTACAACAATCCGTGTTATTGCTGATGGCCAGGATGAAGAAGCTGCTGTTGAAGCATTGGTAAAACTTGTAAATTCCGGTTTTGCTGACTAATTTATAACACAACACCGCCTTATATTTTAAGGCGGTGCTTTTTTTGTTAAGGAGTACTATGACAAAGCAAGAGCTTTTTCGCAAGGCAAAAACTTTGCCAAAACTTCCCGGTGTGTACATTATCCGCAACGAGAAGGATGAAATTATATATATCGGCAAGGCAAAAAGACTTATCACCCGTGTGAGTCAGTACTTCAAGCCAGGTGCAGTCCACGAAACAAAGGTGGCCAAAATGGTGGAAAACGCCTTCTCCTTTGATGTTATCGTAACCAACAGCGAATTTGAAGCACTGACCCTTGAATGCAGCCTTATCAAACAGCATTCACCAAAATACAATATTCTCCTCAAGGATGACAAAGGGTATAATTTTATCAAGATTTCAAAAGAGGATTATCCCCGCATCACTGCGGAATTTCAGCAGGATGACAGCGGCAGATTCCTTGGCCCGTATATGTCCTCCTTTGCTGTAAGGGAAATGGTTAACACAACACAGCAGATTTTCCGCCTGCCGACCTGTACAAGGCAGTTTCCACGTGATTTCGGAAAAGAACGTCCTTGTCTTAACTACCATATTAAAAAGTGTATGGGACTCTGCACAGGCAAAATCAGCAAAGAGGATTACGGCGAAATTATTCAGAATGCAGTTAAATTTATAAGTCAGGATACTGCCAAAATCATCGAAGCACTTACACAGAGCATGGAGCAGTGCAGCGAAAACCTTGATTTTGAAAAAGCTGCGGTACTCCGTGACCAGATTATCGCCATACAGAAACTTTCTCAGGGACAGAATGTTGTAGATGAAGCTTTGCAGAACCACGACTTTATTGCGGTGGCCTGCGGTGGCAGCAACAGTGTTGTAAGCGTACTGCGTTACCGCAGGGGCCGTCTTGTGGACAAAAAGGAACATGTTTTCTTTGGAGAAACCGACGCAAACGAAGTCCGTTCAGGATTTTTGCTGCAGTTTTACACAAGGGAAACTCCGCCTAAAAATATTTATCTTGATGAGTATCCTCAGGATGAGGCTATCCTTGAATATATCAGAAAACAGACTGAAACCAAGGTGAACATCATCGTTGCACAAAAGGGTGATAACACCAAAATCATCAAAATGGCATATACCAATGCGGTGGAACGCCTTGCCCGTGAAAGCGGCAGACTCAATAAATCAGAACGCTTTATTGACGAACTTGGAGCACTGCTTGGGCTGGAAAATCCGCCTGAAGTTATTGAAAGCTACGATATCTCCAACTGGGGGGACGGCACGAGTGTGGCCGGTATGGTTGTTTTTTCCGAGGGCAAACCTTACAAGGCCGGTTACCGTAGATTTAAAATCAAATCTGTTGCGGGCACCGACGACTATGCATCAATGCAGGAGGTTATTCTCCGCCGCATAAACAACTATGATAAGGGCGAAAAAGGTCAGTTTGGCAT